>JACQUW010000382.1 GCA_016210115.1 Deltaproteobacteria bacterium
TCGAACCGGGCTCATCGGACGTCCGCGGCCCTCCGCCCTACACCCCTCGGCCGAGGTCTGGCTTTCATTGTTCAGGGCGATGCAAATTTTCATGAACATTCTCCTGAAAGTGGAATCCTGAGAAAACAATTGACAAAGAGGGGGCAGGGGAGATTTTCTGGCTTTGCTGCGGGCGCCCCCGCTACCTCCTGCCGTCCCACTAGCGTCATAATTTTTTCACAGCTTTCCTTTTTCAAAGAGGGATAATCCAAAAAGGAGATGAAACCTTTGGTGTAATAGTTAGCTTTGGAGCTCACCTTCCCTGACGGGCAGGAGTACAGTACAGCGCGCGGTAAGGATTACCCGCGATTCCTGGTTTACCCCTTCCCAATCACATGCGATCCATGAGAGCGCCGCAGCAGGAGATTTTTCTACGATCTTTCCGGAATAGTGGATCAGGTCCCCCTCGAAGGTAGGATAAGATTGGCGCACCCTAAGCTTGCGTAGCAGGCCGCGTGGACCGATCCAATCGGTGATGGCGCGGGCCAGAAGCGCCTCGCGATAAGCGCCGCTGGCGATAAAAGTCTTAAGCCCGTTTAGTTCTCGGACGAAATCTCGATCCCAGTGAAGCCGGTACCAGTTTTCCTGAAATCCTGCCCATTGGACCGTGTCGACAATGGTCAAGGGTCCAAAGGTGCGGCGGGGAATAAGACCACCCGGCGCGACATCTTCGAACCAAAGCTGTTCTATCGAAAACATCGTGTGCCCGCTACAGGACGCCACTCTCCATGAACGCCTGCTGGTCTAATTTTGAATAACCGAGTTTGGTCAGGATCTCGGCATTGTGCTGTCCCAGGGCAGGCGCTGGAGCCAAACGGAACCCTCGTGGAGTAGAAATCGCGCCGCCGGGGACCATTATTCGGCCGGAGTCCGGATCTTCAACTTCCGTTAAAAAGCCGCGCGCCAGAAGCTGGGGGTCGCATACCAGATCTGCGGGAGTCGCTACGGGAGAGGCAGCGATGTGGCGCTCTTGAGCTCCGGTAACCAATTCCTCCTTCGAGAAGCGCTTCGACCAGACCTCAATACGGTTGAGAACGAAGTCCCTCTTTCGATTGCGGCCGGCATCCTCGTCCAGCGATCGATCTTCCGAAAGCTCCGGATCCCCTATCCACTCTTTCAATCTGCTCCAGCTTTCCGGATTGGGAGGGACGCTTACCAGCCAATAACCGTCCGCGCATGCAAGGGCGCCCGAGATCGCCGTGATCTGGCCTCTCAAGCCCCGCCGCCGTGTGATTTCGCCGGTGGAAGTGTAGGCAACCATGGCCTGCTCCATCAACGATTCCAGGCATTGCTGGACAGAGACACGGACGCTCCGGCCTTCGCCGGCACACTGCTGTGCGTTCATTGCCGCCGCCGTAGCAATGGCCGTATAGAGGCCCGTAATCGCATAGATGACGTGCCCGCCCGCGATCACAGGTGTTTGAGACGGCAGGCCGGTGATGGACATCAGACCGGACCGCGCGTAGGCGCAGATTTCAGGCGGCGCGTCTTCGACAAGCGTGAGCACCAGGCGTGAATTGGCCTCCCGCAGGAGCATCTCTTCAAGGGGAAAAGGATCGTTCGCCACCAAAGCGTCCGCTTTGCCAACGAGCTTAAGGAAAATCTGTTGGCCGGCCGGCGATTTGACGTCCAGAGTCAGGCTCTTTTTCCCCATGTTCAAGAAGAGGTGATAAGGGCCATGCTCCAGGTCCAGACGACCGTCAGGATGGGGGCCGAGCCGCCTCAGGATGTCTCCCGTGCGAGACTCCACTCTTACGACCTCATGGCCCGCTTCCGCGAGCAGCCGCGCGGCGTATGCGGCGGAATGACCTGTCATGTCGATGATCAGTGACATATCTAATTCTCGCCGGGTTTCTCTCCGGACGGCTTTCGCTTCGGGAGCTTGACGCTGGTCTGGCGAACCCGCAGGACGATTTCTCCCCGTTCTCTTTGAAACTCGATCTCCCGCGTTACGAAAATTCCCATCCCGGCGCGGGTGCTGCGCGAGACGATGTCGACAATTCTGTGGGTGACACTAAGCCGATCGCCGAGATAGACCGGCTCCAGCCACTCGAACTCCGCCTGCGCGTTGCGAGATTCCGTGTAGTTCTCCGGAAGAGGCATCGCCTCCCAAAGATTGTCCGAGAGTGTCCCTCCGGAACCTTCGCTCCGGCGATACAGCTCGGCAACCATCATGGGGGGAATCACTCGACCTCGATATCCGACTGAGCGCGCAAATTCATCGTCGAGCCAAAGGGAGTTCCGGTCGCCGGTTGCATTGATATAGCGCCGCAAGTCGGATTCGGAGATCCTCTCGGGCAACGGAATCGGGCCAAGCGTCCGCCCGCACCATGTTTTGAGCTCCTCCGTAACGACGGAATCGGTTTCTTTTTTTATATTCTGCATTTTTCCTAAAGCATGCTTCGACTATTCTCGGAAGCGGGAATCGTGAACCGTGAAAGGTGAAACGTGAATGGGCTCCGATTCACTTTTTACTTTACGCTCTTCGTGACCTTCAGCCCTTACTCCCTCCGGCCGAGATGAAAGCCGCTGCCCGTTCGGAGAGCCCGCGCATCCGACCTGCCTGCCGGCAGGCAGGTAACCAGCGGTGGGAATAACCACTGACCCATTGCGCGGGCTCGGAGAGCGGGCGGCGGCTTTCATCGCCAAGCGTGACGCAAAACTTCATGGTCATTCCAAAAAAATTACCGGAGGGCGCCTTGATCTTCCAAGTCGGCGATCTCTCCATCGGAAAGCCTGAGCCAGTCGCGCAGAATCTCTCGGTTGTGTTCGCCCAAGAGCGGCGCCGGGCTGAGGCAGGCAAGGGGACTGTGACTGAAAGTGAAGGGCAGGCCGGTGACGAGCCTTGATGATCCCGAAGGATATTTCAGTACGCGAAAGATGCCCCGGTCGTGGGATGAATCTACGATATCATCAATGTTCCGCACGCGCTCTGCCGGGACTCCGGCGCCCCGCAATAGAGACTCGACCTCGGTATTATTACGCTGCTTTGTCCATCGTTCGAGATGTTCATCAATCTTATCATGCGCGCTTAGTCTTCCGGTAACGCTGTCAAACCTGACGTCCCCCGCCCATGACGGACTGCCCAACGCTCCGACCAGAGCCCGCCACTGCTCGTCATTCTCCACGCTGATTACGCACCACTTGTCTTCGCCGGCGCAGCGATAGCAGCCCTGTGGGGCCGCAACCGTGGACCGATTGCCTGTCCGAGGAGGAAGATCGCGGTTCTGAGAAGTCGCGTAAAGGAGGGGTCCCAGACTCGCTACGCTGCACTCAAACTGACTAAGATCCAGATAGGCCCCGAGTCCTGTTCGCTGCCGATCCGCGAGCGCTTCCAGAATGCCGAAACAGGCATGCAATCCCCCCACGAAGTCATTCCAGGAATTTGAGATGGCTACGGGAGGGTCGCCCTCATTGCCCGTCGCCAGCATCAAGCCCGAATAGGCCTGCAAATTCAAATTCATGCTTCTCCAGCTCTGGCGCGGGCCTTTGTGCCCGTAGCCGGACATGCTAACGAAAATGAGGCGGGGATTGACGGCCCGCAATCGATCGTAACCCAAGCCCAATCGATCCATGACCCCGCCGCTAAAGTTCTCCACGACGACATCGGCAACCTCCACCAAGCGCGTAATCAGAGCGTGCCCGGAGTTGGTTTTGAGATTTATCGTGATGGAACGCTTGTTGCGGTTCATGCTGAGGTAGGCGGGGGGACGATCCCGGATGTCGTCGACCGCCTTTAATCTCGATCCGCCGGCATAATCCTTCCGCAGGCTGGTTTCGATCTTTGCGACGTCCGCGCCGAGATCGGCAAGAATCCGCGTACAGAACGGCGCCGCCACGATATGGCCGAAGTCGAGGACCCGGGTCCCGGTCAATGGCGGATTGGCGGGAATGTTCATCATATGGAAGGATCACTCTTGACCATGCGACTGCGCCGCTTTCGGAGGAATAGGGTTCATTATTTGCCTAGAATTCTCTTTACCCGATCTGTGACTTCGGGGGGCTGGCTCATGACTTCCTGAGCCAGGGCCTGCAGCTCTTCGCCGGCTACGAATTCCACGTCCATTTTCCCCTTTTTGGCTTCCGCCAAAAGCTCCGGATCTTTCAGGGCCGCCGCATAAGCTGCCCGCAATAATTTTACCCGTTCCGGAGGAGTTCCCGGCGCGGCCACAATTGGCTGACCAAAATCGCTGCCCGACAGGACGATCCGGACCACACGGCGGCTGGCGTCGGAAGTCTTGTACCTGTCCATGATTTCATGGATCGTGGGAGTTTCCGGCGTCCTGGGGTCGCGCTTCTGCCCTGTTTGTAGGATGTGAACATCGAATTTATTTTTATGCCAGCTCAGGAACGGCTCGCGCCCGAAGTGTGCCGGGAGGATCATACCGCGACAAAGCACCTCCCCTTTTTCCACCGCCAGATCGATCTCGCTTCCCCCCGCGTAGCCGAGCACGGTGTGAATTTTGACGCCCATCGCCTCCTGCAGGGTTTTCGCCAGGATATTATCCGAGCTCGCAATACCGGAGCTTCCGCACCGCGCAGGCTCCTTCGCTTTCAGCAGGTCGTCGATGCTCTTATAGGGAGAGTCGGCCCGCATGTAGAGGAGTAGATGGTTTTTGACGGGCGATCCGATCCAATGGAATTTTCTTATATCGTACTGGACCTCTTTCTGGCCTGAAAGCTGGGCCGCATAAATATTCGCGTGCGGCGCTCCGAGCGTCAGCCCGTCCGGCTTGGCGACGCCGTAAACGTAGTTGGCCGCGATGATGGAGCTGGCGCCGGTCATGTTCTGAACGATAAACGTCGGGTTTCCCGGAATATATTTTCCCATGTGCCGAGCCGCCAGGCGCGCCCAGAGATCATAAAACCCTCCCGCGCTCAATCCGACGATAATCCGTATCGTTTTGCCTTTATAGTACGGCTCCTCCTGGGCGTGAATCCTTGCTGCAGGGCCAAGGCCGAGAACAAGCAGCATAGTCAAAAAAAGCAAGGCTGCAGTGAGTTTTACCGCTTTTCCCGCTCGCGACCTCTGCGTAAGATTTCGGAATGAGGGCAATCTTGCCGTTAAATGTTTAAATCGCATCGAAAGCAGCATCCGCCGTCGAACCTCCTTAGGGATTTTTGATTGAGTGGTGTATCAGGTAAAAAAAAGAAATGTGTTTGTTATATCCCAGCGCAAATTCGAGGTCAATTTCAACGTGTCTGGCCATAGAGGTGGTCTATGATCCCGCTCTGCTCTAACTCCCTAACAAACCGCATATCGATAAATCCCTGTGGATCGGCGCTTCGCGCGCGCGGGTCGCGCGCAGCCGCCAGATCGAAGATCGTCTGCAGACCGGCGGGCAGCACATAAGGCGCCTTCGGAAACTGCTTGACAACGAAAGCTTCGTAAGCTTCCTCGAGCGCCTCCCGGTCCTGGGTGCGGAGGTACTTCTGCATCACGGCCAAAGCTCCCTCGCGGTTGGTTTTCGCGTAGTGGATGGCTTCGACCGTGACGCGGACGATCCGCTGAACGATATCTTCATGCGACCGGATAAAAGACTGCCGCGTTACCAGCCCGCCTTGTAGAAACGGGATCCCCAGGTCTGCGCCGTCGGCAAGAGCTCGAAAACCTGCGCGCCGGGCCAGGACCGTCGACGGGGGATCGAGCACCGTCGCATCGAATTTCTTCGCGTGCATGGCAGCCAATCGAGTCGCCGGACCGCCGCCGCCGGCCTGGATGATCTGAACGTCTCGGGTATCATTGAGTCCGAGCTTCCGGAGGATCAGGCGGGCGCCCCAATCTGCCGCGGCGCCGAACCGGCCGATGCCGATGACCTTCCCGCGCAGATCTTCGGGGCGGCGGATCTCGGGACGCGTGATAAGCTGATACGACAGCAAGTTGCACCACGCGCCCAGCATAACGATGTCCAGACCGTTCAGATATGGCCCGACGGCCAGCCCGCCCGACATGATACCGATAGGCGCCTGCCCTGCCGTGAGGGCGTGCACGGCCGGGGTGGAATCCACATACACTAGGTCCACGCTTATGCCGTGGCGTTCGAAGAGCCCCGCTTCCTGGGCGAACCAGCCGGCGGAGTTTGTCATCGTAAACTGGCTATAGATCACCTTTAGCCGTTCCTGGGAGCAAACCGTCCCCGGCGCTAAAACCGCCAGGAGTAGCCAGACGATAACCAGAGAGCGCGCGTTTAGGTTCATCGCTTTACTCCTCCTTTACTGCCGATACGGAATCGATATGCGAAGACACAAGGTTGCTTCTCTCCTAGTGCCTGGTGGCGAAATGAAGAGTCAACTCTGGACTGGAAACTGAACCTCAATTCCTAATCCGGGGCCAGACGGCACATGGATCTCTCCGTCCTGAACTATCAGCCCCCGGGCAGGATCGCCGGATACTCTTTCAAATTGACCCACCTCACACGGCAAGGTCGTCGATACGGAAGCGGCGATGAGATGGATGGCGGCCGCGTCATTGATGAGACTTCCCGCGACGTTGCTAACGATGCATTGAATCCCCGCAACTTGGCAGAGATCGGCCACGCGCTTGGCCTGAAGAATGCCGCCGGCTTTCTGCGGGCTCGTGGTAATGATCTGCGCTGCTCCCAGGCGGATAGCCCTCAACGCATCATTGACGGTCCTGACGGTCTGGTCGGCTTCGATGGGAATCGGCGAATTCTGATTCAGGTGAACCATCCCTTCCCAGTCGTGAGCCGCTACCGGCTGCTCGAACGATTCCACCTCGAACTCTTCCAGGTGTCTCGCTACTCGAAGCGCTTCCGGGACAGTATAAGCCTGATTCGCATCGACTTTAATAAATATCTCTTTCCCGACCCTCTGTCTTACCCGCTGAACTCTTTGTACGTCTTCTTTTAGCCCTGTTCCGATCTTGAGCTTTAGCGCCTTGATCCCCTGGTCAACAAGCGTCTCGGCTTCTTCAGCCATGCGTTCAGGGCTCTGAAGACCGATCATCGGCATGACGAGGACGCTCTTCCTTACGGCACCGCCAAGAAGCTCGTAAAGTGGAAGGCCCGTTGCCTTCCCCCTCAGATCCTGAATTCCCATCTCGACAGCTGCTTTCGCTCTAAAATTGCCCAGGAGGTTTTTCTCCATCCACTCAACGATCAGCTGCGCTTCCATAGGGCTTTTTCCAATCACTCCGGGAGCAATGACCTCATGAATGAGAGCCTGAGCGGTTGCGATGGTTTCGCCGGCGCGCGGGAAGACATCCGCGTATCCGTAGCCCCTCGTGCCTTCATCGGTAGCGATCTCTACCAGCACTCCGGTCGCGACATCGAAATAATTCGCGGCGGTTTTCAGCGGGTTTTTGTAGGGTAACTTAAGAGGACGGGTTCTGACATCCGTGATTTTCACAACGGCTCACGCCTTTCTCACGGCTTTTTTGGTTTTTCCGATAACGGAAGTGGCGGCTTTCACAGGCGCAATCCTGGGCGAGCTGACTTAAATATTATGCTCTACCTGGTCGGCTTGAAATCCAAAAAATTAGCTCCATCTGTCCATAAACGATTGAACTCGTCGTTCCATTCTTTGGCGACCGCAGGGTCGCGAACGATTACCAGAACCTCATCGTTCCGGCTGGCAGCGGCGATAGTGTAATTGAACGAGCCGGTCGCTACGACCGCCTGGTCCGCAATGGTCACCTTCAGATGCATTTTTCCCTGGTGGGTATTCATCTTGATCGGAATGGCAGCGTTAAAAAGCCTGTTGACCTGCTTGACGTTGGTTCTGTCTTCGTACTCGCTTCGGTCTGTAATCACCCGGACAGCGACTCCGCGCTTTTTGGCGCTGATAATGGCTCCGGCAATGTCGGGTTGGGTCAGCTTAAAAATCGCGATGTTTAAAGAAGTCATTGCTGAATCGATAATCTGGATCAGCGCTTTTTCGGGACGCAGCCCCTTACTCGTCTTGGTAAAGTACCATTCCAGCTTTTGTGGAGCTGCGACTGGAGCCGGCTCCCCAGAAAGCTTCCCGTAACCGCCGGCTAGTAGCAAAACAGCAATGACCAGGCACCGGATCGGTGCAACACGCCGCATATACAATCCGTTCGAGAGAAATTTGCGTCTCAAAACTGCCGCGAACCGTCGCAAGGTTATTCGACTGGCGCATGGACGTCAACAGGCAAAAAAGAGGACCTGTGAGTCGAGGCAAGAGGCGTCAACGAGAGGGCCAGCGGATGTTCATTGAGAAAAGTTCGATAGCTTGCGCCCCAAGAAATCGCCTTTTGCCAATCCATACTTTTAGCCTCAGACCAATCCGTGCTAAGAATATCTGGCAAGATGGTCCTGGCCGCGTGAGTCTTGCAGAGGGTTTATGAAATAAGACAGGGGGACACATGAACCAAGCGAAACAGAGCTTTTCTACCTTATGGAGATCAGCCCGTTGCCTTTTCTTTTTTCTTTGTCTAGCGCCGCAAACAGTCGAATCGGCGGACAAGATCACGATCGGCTATTCAGCGATCGCGGGCCTGTTTGGTTATCTCTATGTCTCTGTTGATGGCGGTTATTTTCGCCGGAACGGAATCGATGCGCCGCTGGTCTATATCGGCCCCGGCGCCAAGCTTGCGCAAACGGTGGTCTCCGGTGACGTAGAGCTTGGCACCCAGTCCCCGGGAGCCTCGCTGGGCGCCAACCTCTCTGGCGGCGACCTCGTTTTCATAGCCGGGGTGGACCGAAGGCTTGCCTTGGCGCTCGTCGTCCAGCCTGAAATCAAGTCTGTCGGCGATCTAAAGGGGAAAACGATTGGAGTGAGTCAGGCGGGAACCTCCATAGAATACGGCGCGCGGTTCATTCTTGAAAAGAACGGTCTCAAACCGGGGACGGACGTGAAGATTCTGCAAACAGGAGGTCATCCGAACAGTCTGGCCGCTGTGAGCAACAAACTACTGGCGGGAGCCGTGTTGAGCTTCCCTACGCGCTTCCTCGCGCGTAAGGCCGGGCTGGTGGAGCTGGTGGACCTGGGTGAGGAGGAGGTGAGCTATCCGGGAGGCGCTATGACGGTACGCCGCGCATTTTTGGATTCGCATCCCGATCTCGTGCGACGAATGGTGAAGTCTTACATTGAAGGGATTCACCGTTATCGCACCGATAAGGCATTTGCTACGCGGACGGTCGCGCGTTACGCGCGCACGACCGACCTAGCCGCCGTTGAAGCGACTTATAACGGGCTCAGCAACGCGCTCGTCGGGCCGAAGCCTTACGTTCCCAGGGAAGGCGTCGCGGAGAGTGTCAAGGCGCTGGCGACTAGGCGGCCGGAGGCCGCCAAATTAGATCCTCGCCGCATGATACGAGACGAGTACGTGAAAGAATTCGATGACAGCGGTTACATAGACAGCCTGTACCGAAGCCGCTGATCCGCGCTACTTCGCTACCCAGAGAAGTTCAACCGAACAAAAAGCTCGCCTTCGGGGAAGGGGAGGTGGAGGAGATAGTCAAACAATCCGTAAAAGAAACCCCACATGAGGAAACTCAAGACAAGCGTGATCCCCCACTTCTCACCTGAGCCAAATTTGAGGTAGAGGAAAGTTGCCAGCGGACCTGCGACGCTAAAGCCCAGTAGCCAGATGGCAAGAAAAAAGCCCAAAGTCCAGCTGATGATGGAAACAGCGCGGCGGCGTATGAGCCCTGTTTGACTGGCAGATGGCGCTTCCGTCGGGTAGGTTTGACGCAGCACCCGGAGAAACTCTTGGCCGAAGACCAGACCGGCCAACGCCAACCCGGGAATGCCTATAATAATTGGGAAAAGAGCGGCATGCTCTTCCATCGGGCGGATCTCATAGAAGGCTTCGCGCAGTATATAAGCAAAAACCGCGACCCAGAATAAGGCAAAGACAACGCGATAGACAGGATTCTTTACGATGATCTCCAACTGGATGTCCATTGTCGGCCGGGAGCCTCCCGCTGAGGATCTGACACTGTCCTTGCGGATCTGGCGTATGGAATAGACGATGGCTCCCAAGATCAGCAGGCCGATGATAATAACCCCGGGGTGCGTCAGCCATCCGTACCCATAAGCTCTCGTCGAGATAAAGAGGTTTCTTTCTGCGATGGTTCCTAAAACCAATCCCAGAAGCAACGGTGGCCGCTGCCAGTCAAACTGGATCATGAACCATCCCAAGGCGCCAAAGATCAGGACGAGTATCATGTCGCCAAAGCTATTTTTGACGGTGAAGCCGCCCAGGTAGATGAGCAGCAGAAGAAAGGGAACGAGAAGCACTCCCCTGATGTAAGTAATTTTGGCTAACTGGTTGAGGAAAAGAAAACAGACCGAAACCGTGATAATGTTGCCGATAACGATGATCCACACGAAAGAAAAAGTAAGGGGCAGGTGCTTTGTCGGATCCAACATGTCAGGGCCGGGTACGATGCCGTGAATCAAAAAGGCCCCCAGGAGGATCGCCATCGAGACGCTGCCCGGTACTCCGAAGGCGAGTGTGGGGACCAGAGCGCCGCCGTCCTTGGAATTATTGGCCGCCCCCGGTCCGAGGACCCCTTCGACGGCTCCCTTGCCGAATCGCTCCCTGCCCGGAGAGCTCTGGACGGCATGGGCGTACGCGATCCATTGGGCCGCGCTGCCGCCGATGCCCGGAAGGATGCCGATATAAGTGCCGATGGCGCTACAACGGATGACCAGCCACCAGTGGTGAAAAGTATCCTTCACCCCTTGCCAGACACCCCCTAGCTTTCCCACCTTCTCTCTGGCAATGCTGGTGCCTTGGATAGCTAGGTCCATGATTTCAGGGATCGCAAAGAGGCCTATGGCCACTGCCACGAGGGAGACGCCATCCCACAAAAAGAGGGCTGCGTTTTGGCCGAGAACTCCTTCAAAGGTGAAGCGCGGAGAAGCCCGTATCGGATCCAATCCGACCGTAGCCAATGCAAAGCCAAGACATCCGGCCGCCAGCCCCTTGAGGAGGTTTCCCCCGCTCAGGGATGCGACGAACGTTATACCGAGCAGAGCGAGCATGAAGAACTCGGGCGCGCCTATAGAGAGCACCAGGGGATTCATGATCGGGATCGCCAGGGCTAAGGCAACGGCGCCGAATATCGCTCCCACGAGCGAGCTCATCAGCGCCGCCCCCAAGGCACGACCTGCCTCGCCCTTTTTGGCCATGGGATGGCCATCGACAATCGTGGCGGTGGTAGTGGCCTCGCCGGGTACACCGAAGAGAACAGAGGTGATGTCACCCGTAGTCTCGTTGACAGTGTTCATGCCCAGTAGAAAGGCGAACGCGGTCACCGTGTCCATCCTGTAGACGAACGGAAGCATCAGGGCCAGGGTGGCGGCGGCTCCCAGCCCGGGCAGGACCCCGATCCAGAACCCGATGAAGATGCCCAGGAGCATGAACAGGAACGCCTGCTGCCCCTGGGCTGTAAGAGGAAGGATCTGAATCAGGCCGGCATAAAAGGCGTCGATATACTCGATCATTTCGGGCTGGACTTACTTTTTCGGCTTCACCATCAGAAAGCTCAGAAGCTCGTTCGCCCGGGGAGTCATCGACAAGATCTGGTCCACGTATTTTTCGACCTGTTCCCCTGAGACGTAAGTTGCTTCAAACTTGGATTTTTTGGCTTCAGCTATAAACTCCGGATCCTTCATAGTGCCAGCAAAGGCTTTGCGCAGCAGTTGGAGCCTCTCCTTGGGTGTCCCCGGGGGGACAGAAAATGGGCGCTGAAAGTCGTAACTCGCCCCCCAGGCCCGATAAGCTGAGAGACTATCCTCTCCCTTGATGACATCCGGAATAAGGGGAAGGTCCTTGACCTCCGGATCCTCCCATCGGCTATGGATTAGGAACGGGATAATTTTGTTGTCAGCATCCTTGGCATCGAGCATAGCTCTGGCAGTGGTTCTCATCGACTCCCAGGTCCAGCAACCGCCCTCTACTTCCTTTCTGCGCATGGCCACGAGGATCGTGCCCGTCCCTTCGTAGCCGGTAATGACCTTGAACTTCGTCCCTACGGTCTTGTTCAATATCTGAGGCAGGTCGTCGTAGGTAGACCCAGGCGCGGTCGCACCCATCTTGATCTCCCGGTTAGCGGCAAGGACATCGTTCCAAGACTTTAATCCGGTATAGGCCATGATCCCGCAAACAGGCGTCCCTAAAGTAGGTGCCCCGATCCAGCCGAGCTTGTGAGCGTCGAACCTCACGGCTTTATCGCCCAGTGCCTGGCGGACGACAAAGGCACCATTCCATATTCCGACAAACAGGCCATCGGGTTTGGCGCTATTGGCCGTATAATTCGCCGCGATAAGGCTACCAGCGCCGGTCATGTTTTCCACCACGATCGTGGGATTTCCGGGAATGTGCTTTCCCATGTGCCGCCCAACTATTCGGGCAGCAAGGTCATAGCCGCCCCCGGCTGCGAAACCCACTACAAAGCGGATCGTCTTGCCGTTATAGAAGTCATGCGTCGATGATGATGCAGGCGCGCCGGCAAGAAGAATAAGCCCGATCACGGCAACCATCGGTAACCAGATTTTGCCTTTCATAATTATTCTCCTCCTCTGAATTAATCTTTTGTCTGATCATTTATGAATTGCGGGTAGCCGAAAAATTCCCTGATACAGTTCACGGCTCAAAACTGCTTCCTTCAATCTTTCGTCGCGCTCGTGCGCCGCGGAAGGCCTCGAGCATGACCTCTAATCCATGGAGATTTACCATGATCGTGTTGGGGACGGTCGTCGCAATTTCCCCGACAACGTTGCCGCTCGCGTCAGAGCAGCCTGCGACAATGACGATTTCCATCGAACTCCTGATGTCTCTCAGATTAAAAACTGTCTCGGCCAGGTCCATTTCTTTCCCTGTGGAAACGAGAACGGCGGTGTCGAAGATTTCTCGACGTATCCTGTTAACAGCCTTGTCGCCATCACTGACTATTGTGACGATGCACCCGGCACCGGTAAGACACTTTTCCACCTCGTCACAACTTTCCGCACAAACCAGCAAGGTTTTATCAAACCGGCGCAGCACCTGACGACCAACCCAAGAACGCTTGTCGTTCTGCTAGCCGAAGCTCACCGTCCGTCAGCCTTGAGCCTTGACGCGTTTTCCGCGCTTCGGCTCTCCGGGCAATTTGCTCTCTCGTCGCGGCAGAGACCTGTGCAGGAGCAATCAACAGGCCAGCGATGAAAACAGTCGGAGATGCGAGGTAAGTCTAGAATTTACAAAGGAAATGTTTTGCGCGTCGAGTAAACGCGACAGGCTTTACAAGTGTGCAGAAAATCACACGCTTCAAAGGGCAACTGTATAGATACTTCACACGGTCAGGAGGCACTGATCCGGCGATCTCGGTTTTTGCGGGCTAAAATAATCCGTGCTTTTTGAGTTTGTCGTAAAGGGCCCGCCGGCTGATTCCGAGGTTCCGGGCCGCCTCTTTTTTGTTCCCGTTAGTTAAGGCGAGGGTCATTAGGATGAATTCTCTCTCGACAGCGTCAAGGGTCATGCCCGCGTGAATCGGAAACTGCTGGGCCGCGGCATTTGTTTTCACGCTGCTTGCAGCTCTAATTCTCAATGGGAGAAGATCAGGCGTCAGCTCTTCTCCCTTGGCCATCAGGACGGCACGTTGAATAACGTTCTTCAATTCCCGTACGTTGCCCGGCCAGGAGTAAGCCCTAAGACAGCGCCAGGTTTCCGGGGCGACGGCACGCACCCTTTTCTTGTAGATGGCGTTGAAATGAGGCACGAAATGATTGCTCAGGAGTGTGATGCCTCCCGGACGTTCCCGAAGAGCCGGCACATGAATGTGGAAAACGTCAAGACGATAGAAAAGGTCATCCCTGAATCTTCTCTGTTTGACCGCCTCTTCCAGGTTTTCATTGGTTGCCGCTATGACCCGAACGTCCGCACAAATATCTTTCTCCCCTCCGACTCGACGGAAGGTCTTGGTTTCCAGAACTCGGAGAAGACTGACTTGCGCCTTTTCATTGATGGTGCTGATCTCATCGAGGAAAATGGTCCCGGTATGGGCTTCCTCAAAACGCCCTTTGGTCGTTACCACTGCACCCGTGTACGCGCCCTTTTCGTGGCCAAAGAGTTCGCTGGCAATCAACTCGGGCGCCATAGCGCCGGTATTGACAGCGACGTAAGGGCCACTTTTGCGCCTGCTTCTCTTATGAATGGCCGCCGCGACCATATCCTTGCCTGTGCCCGTTTCACCGGTGATCAATACGGATATGTCCTCTGACGCCGCCTCAAGGATCCTTTGAAACACCTCCTGCATCGGCAGGCTGATCCCCAGCATGCCCTCGAACTCCAGCGGGACAGGTATCTCGCTGCGGAAGCTGCCCCCATTACGTGAGGCTTGCTGATGCAACGCTTGAGTGACAAGCGCGCAGATTTCATCTTCGTCGACTGGCCGCGTGAGAGTGCGATGCGCGTAGGCTTTAAGGCGATCGAGGGGAAAGGGCCCGCCCCCCTGATCCGTCAGAACAATAATGTATGTCCGGCTTGAGTCTTTAGTCAGGAGATCAAGCAGCTCAAGGCCTTTTGATTGTTCCGTCTTTGTTGCAACGGCATCCCAGATGAGAACTTCGTATCCCCCGCTGTTCAACTTTTCCGTAGCTCCTCCGATGAGGGGCACGGAATCCACGGAGACATGATCTCCTGAGAACCGCTCCTTGAGCATCGCCTGAATGTTACCCGTTCTTTCAACTACCAGGACCTTTGACATAGGTTTAGAGCGTTGCGCTTTATCAAATTTACATCTTCGGCTTTACCATCAAGAAGTCGAGAAGCTCCTTGGCCTTTGGGGTAATCGAGAGAACCTTGTCCACGTGTTTTTCGATCTCTTCCGCCGAGACGTAAGTGACGTCCCACTTGGATTTTTCGGCCTCTGCCACAAACTCACGATCTTTTATCGTGTCCGCGAAGGCTTTGCGCAGATGTTGGAGCCGCTCTTTGGGTGTCCCCGGCGGAACGCTAAAGGGACGTTGGAACTCGTAAGCGCCCGACCAAGTCCGATACGCGGAGAGGTTATCCTCGCCCTTGATCACCTCTGGAAGGAGCGGAAGGTCCTTCACCTCAGGATCGGGTTCCCGGCTATGGATGAGGAAGGGGATCAGCTTCTTATCACCCTTCGCGCCGAGCATAGGCCTGGCAGTGGTTCTCGCCGACTCCCAGGTCCAACAACCACCCTCCACTTCCTTTCTTCGCATGGCCACAAGGATCGTGCCCGTTCCTTCATAGCCGCTAATGACCTTAAACTTCGTTCCTAGAGTTCGATTCAGTATCTGTGGCAAGTCATCGTACGTAGACCCGGGTCCGGTTGCACCCATCTTGATCTCCCGGTTAGCGGCGATGATATCCTTTAACGAGCGTAATCCGGTGTAGGCCATAATGCTACAAAAAGGTGTGCCTTTGCTTGGAGCACCGATCCAGCCAAGCTTGCGGCCGTCGAGCCTCACGGCCTTGTCCCCCAACGCCTGCCGGAGGACAAATGCGCTATTCCAGATCCCCACAAACAGGCCGTCGGGTCTGGCGCTATTGTAAATGTAGTTGGCAGCAACCAGGCTTCCGGCACCGGTCATATTTTTAACGACGATGGAAGGATTTCCGGGGATATGCTTGCCCATATGCCGAGCAATAATCCGGGTGGAGAGATCATAGCCGCCGCCGGCGGCAAATCCGACCACAAAGCGAATGGTTTTGCCCTTATAGAACTCATGGGTCGACGAGTTGGCGGGAGCTGCCGCGAATAAGACAAGCCCCGCCACCATGGCGATCGGTAACTCTAATTTCTTCGTGATGACACCCTCCTTTCTACAAGTCTATAGGATCTCCAATATTACTGTCTGACGTTGGAGATAAAAACTCTTGTCGGAGGTCGCGTGGATAACACCTTCCATTTCTTTCGACGGAACAAAAAAGCCCGGAGGGAGAGACCAGTCCGGGCTATGACAGTTTGAACAAAAGATGGGACTGGAACTCAGAAACCAGCCTCAACTCCGCCGCAGAATTAACAGCCCCAGCCTATCAAAGAAAGTTCGGCTGTCAATAAGGTGAGGTGACGTACGCGGTCGCCAAAAACGGGGCCGGGCAGGCGAACCCAGCTCGCCTAACTTAGCCCAAGAAGCCGAGCCGGCACCTTCTGGGCCATCGTTTTGACTTCTTCCGGGTCCATCCCGTGATAGAGGAGTTGGCCGACGAAGACTCGATAAGCCTCCGCGACGAGCGGGCTGAACGCATGGCCGCCGTCCACCGTCATCGCGCAGCGCTCTACCCCGACACCTCGGGCGGCTGCGATAATGGCCTTCGCATCCATGCCCGGGCGATAAACCAGCTCAATGATCGCGCCCTGATCCGCCATCCGTCTTCGCTCTTCCAGAGGAATTTCCTCCCTGACGTGGCTGACAACGATTCGCTGGATTCCCCGCCGGTGCGCCTCTTCCACAAGCACCAGGTGCTCCTGCGGCGAAAGGTGGCCCGTGGTGATCACCATGTCATTGGCTTTCACGACATCGAGGATCTCATGCATCTCCGAAAGCAACCGGCCCCGTTCGTCGAGAATGGTAATCCCTCCTCGGTCACGCAGCCCTACCGGCGTGAGGCTTGGGCTCGTCAAGCGGCGCGACACGTGGTAAGCGGAGTTCCACGTGGGAGGGAATACGAAGGTGCAGCCGATTTTTGCGGCGACTTCCACCGCGAACGGGTTTAGCCCGCCTATGGAGTAGTTGAGGACGACCGTCCCAAAGAGGGTGACCTCAGGGATGAGCGGCTGAATCGTGCGCACCAGAGCTCCCGTGGGCCAGTGGTGGCTTTTCAAAACAACCGCCCGCATGCCGGCATCCCGCGCCTGACGCGCGGTCCCTAATCCATCCAAGCGGCGGGCGACCCGAAGGTCCGGCGCCGGCGGCATATCCGGTCCGAAGTGGACATGCATGTCGACCGCGCCATGCATGACGTCGTCAATCACTGAGCCGAAGTTCTCCTGCGTGAGCATCAGATCTCCTTTCTTTACGACGCTAGTCCGGGCTGTTCACCGACCGAGGAAAAGCTGTAACACAGTGCAGCCTGAGGGGTGAGCCCCGGAGAGAGAGGGCACAGGACCGTGTCGCTTCGATGACTTCTCCGGTACTTGGCCAGCACTCTCATTGCTCCACCGGCGTTTGCTCCGGATCTGAAGTTGGAAGACCGCCTCAAGGCAGAGGTCCATTGCCCTCGACCGGAGAGGCTCGCCCCTCAGGCGTCGAGAGCCGTAAAGAATCCGGGCTAGCATTGTCCATGCTGCGTCTTTGCGTTCCGCCTTAATTTCCACTGACCCAATCGACGTTCCCGAAGATCTCCGCCAACCGCTTCGAAACGGCTTCGGGTAAAGGCGGCTTAGTAATGGCTTCAACGTTGGCCTTCAGGTGGTCAGGATTCCCCGTGCCCGTCAACACGACGTGAACGCCAGGCTCATGGCGGCAGAACCGGTAGGCGGCTTCAGGCACCGTGGACGCTCCTCCATCGTGGACAAGAAAATCCAGCGGATCGTCGGAATTCAACGACTGAGCCGCAGCAATGCCGTTCTTGGCCAAATCCGCGCAGATTGCTTTCCATCGAGCCGGCTGGCTCAATCCTCTCCGCACCGCGTACATGTTGATCACACCCACACCCTGAGTCTGCGTGAGCCTGAAAACGTTCCGGGCGCAGGGATTCAAAAAATTAAAACCAATCATGACAACGTCCCAGCAATTGTCCTCAAGCGCCTGCAGCAGAACCTTATGAGTCGGATCATCCGGGAACCGTTCCGTAATGCCGATAGAACGGATTTTCCCCTGCCGGCGCAGTTTCAGGAAACCTGGCAATAGCCGTTCTTTGACATCCCTGTATTGCCCGGGAAACACGCCATGAACGTGGTAGACATCGACATAATCCGTGCGCAGCTGTTTCAGGCTCTGTTCAAAGCTCTTTCTGATTTCACCTTCAATGTCGGGGTGATCCAGAGGCGGGATAGTTTTCTTTGTCGAAATGATGAGCCGGTCCCGAGGCACCTCTGCGATTGCCGCACCGACGACAGGCTCGGTCCCGTACCATTCAGCGGTGTCAAGAAAACTGACACCCAGGTCCATTGCCTGGCGTACCAAAGCCACGGCCGCCTTCTCGCCGTTCTGCTTTAGTCCAAGCCGGCTCGGACCACCGCAACCCAAACCGGCAACACTGACCCTCAATCCGGTCCGCCCCAAAATTGTGTAGTCCATAAGAGGAAACCCAGCCCGATCTTTATCATGGCTCCGCTTGGAATCGCAAAGAGTACTCCGGCCCGGCCTCCGAGGTCCCGCGGAGTTCAGGCGCCTCTACTTCTCTCCCGTAGCGCGCATTTGAAGGCAACCTCGTTCACTTGACGGGGTTCTCAAACAAAGCGTAAATAGGCGAGCTTCGAGGCAGGAGAACCAGATCCATGAAGGTATTCGCATCCATCTTGCTGTCGTTCGCAGGTACGCTGGCGCTTTGCCAGGCGTCATGGGCTCAGATGATCAAAGACCCGGAGATTTTGGAAGGGATCTATACTGAGTCGCGCGATTACCTAGAGAGCGTGCCCTACGTAAGCAAGAAAGGACTGGAGATCATCCTCGCCGAATTGGGAGAGAAGGAAGTGAAGGCCAGACAGGCGAAGCCGGAAGATTTCATCGACATGCGTTTTGTGGCTGAACTCGAAAGAGACGGGTTCTTCAAAAAGCTGCGAGAGAAATAGCCGGTTAGTTTTTGAGTGGTGATATGAACAGAAAAAAGCTTTCGCTGGGATCTATGTATGCCGTGATTGGCCTTGCGCTGCTGTCATCGTCTTTAGCGGATCCCACCCGGGCCGCCGAGCAGCCGTTCTATGCGGGAAAGACGATTCGACTCATTGCCGGTTTTTCACCGGGCGGCACCGTCGATATCAGAGCAAGGCTCTTCGCGCGCTACCTGCCTAAGTTTATTCCCGGGAACCCCAGCGTGATTGTCCAGAATATGACCGGCGCCGGGGGGCAGATAGCAGCCAACTACGTTTTCAGCGTCGCCAAACCTGACGGCTTAACGCTGCTTCACTTTCCGAACAGCGCAATCGTGAATGCCTACATGGAGCCCGCGACTGTTCAGTATGACATTCGCCAGATAGTTATTCTGTGGGTCGGCGCCGATAGCTGGACGGCCGTGACAAATCCCAAAGTGACCCAGGTGAGGAAGGCAGAGGAGCTTGCGCGAACGCCCGTCAGGCTGAGGGTCGGTGGGACTGGAGTCACGAGCATGAGAAGTCTCAGGCCCAAGGTGGCCCTGGAGTTGTTTGGTGTGGACCATACGTGGGTGACGGGGTACGGTGGATCGGCGGACTTGCTCGTCGCAGTGGAACGGGGTGAGATCCATCTATTCGAAGACCCTCAGGACGGTTATAAGCCCAATATTCAGCCGCGAGAGAAGGAAGGAACGGTAGCGGTTCTCTGGCAGACCGGAATTATGACTTCAGATGAGAGCTTCAAACGGTCGGAGGTTCTTCCACACGTGCCGACTCTGGGCGAAATCCTGGCAAAAGATAAAAAAACAGGACCTCTATGGGAAGCATGGAAAGCCGCAGTGGCCCCTCAGGCTTTTCAATACGCGATTGGACTTCCCCCGGCCGTGCCGGCCGAGCGCTTCGCAATCTTGAGCCGCGCTCTTGAAAAGATGACACAGGATCCGGCCTTCCGAGAAGAATTTCAAAAAGCTCTAGGGGAGCCTCCGGACGCTTTGGTCGGTGAGCCGGCAAATCGGCTCGTAAAAGACGCGGTCAAAAAGCTCCTCGAGGATTATCAGGCGGGCGTACAGCACCTGCGCAAATTGGCAAAAAAGTAGCGCGCAGGCGCCTCTTCAGCGAATCCTTACATTCTACCAGCTCACGGGTCTTATCCCTCAGCAATGGATTATTTGCGCTTGTAGCCGTACAGCCATTTTGAGGTGACTTTTCCTATGTTGCGGGCGGTGTGATAGGCACGCGCGGGAATGAGAAACTCTTCGCCGGGTTTCGGTCGATATTTTTTCCCACTCATCTCGAACTCCTCCTCGCCTTCGAGCACCATCACCAGTTCATCAGCGTCGTGCACGAAGTTCTTCCAGACTTGTCCCGGAGGGTCCACCCATAGGTCACAAGAGAACCCGCGAGCCGCCCAGTCCTTCTCAACTTTTTCTCGTTCCACAATCGATGCGGTCTTAGACCGGCAGCGAATCGTCGTGCGATTTCAGAAAACGGTACCACGTGCCGCGTGAAGGAGTGAGCCTCTGCTGCAGGTTCTGTTTCTCGCGTTCGGTCATGGGCACGAACGCGCGGGCAGCCTGAATGTTTTCTTCCAACCGCTCCTTCTGCTCTACACCAATCACGACACAGGCAACGGGCTGGCTCAAATTGAATTGCAGGAGCTCCGGCGCTGAGGCTCGTCCTGCTCCTTTGCCTACGAGCATTCCTTGGCCCATCACTTTCATCGATACGATGCCCATCTGTTTTTGCAGGGCCAGAGGCAGCGCGGCTGTTTCGAACGCGGGGATCGGCTCCATCCGGCGGGCGGCAACAGGATTGGCTGATTGCGCGGCGTTTAGGGACATCAGGACTACGTCGAAATCGTAGCGCCGCAGCGCCTCGGTCATAGCGCCGCCGTCATTGTGGCCGGTGATTCCCACGAAGCGCGCCACTCTTTGATTTTTCAATTCGAGTACGGCGGCAACGGCCCCATTCGGCCCATCCATTCTTTTGAGATCGGCATGGTCTCTCAAACTATGGATTTGTATCAGGTCTAAATAGTCGGTCTGCAGGAGCTTCAAACTCCTCTCCACTGACCGCAGCGCGCCATCTCGGTCACGCGGATCAAATTTTGTCGCCAGGAACACCCCTTTTCGCCGGGGCCTGGAAAACTCACCCAGACGTCTTTCGCTCAGCCGTTCCAGCCCTTTGCGCGTGTATGATGCCGAGGTGTCGAAATAGTTGATCCCCGCATCCCACGCCCGCTCGAGCAGCGCCTGAGCCGCATCCTCATCCTGGATAGAACAGAAGCGGCTGCCGGCCCCGAATCCGACGGCGGAAACCAGTTCCCCCGTTTTCCCTAGAGGGCGCTTTGCAATGGATGAGCCCGGGATCTGGCTTGCGGCTGGCGCTTGGGTCGCGGCGCCCCACACCATGAAAGCAGCAGTGCTCTTCAGAAAATCACGACGAGACAGGCTCGATTTAATACTCGTTATTGGTTTCATCCGGTCCAGGATATCCTTCCTCAATGATCTGTCAATCGGCGCTAGCCTCGGGTCAATGAACTCGCTGCGCCAACTATTGATCGCCGGCGGGCAGCCAATTCTTGCGCAGGCGTCCCGTCATTTTGTGCCATGTTTCCCGCTGCGACGGTGAAAGCAACTCGTTGATTTCACCTTCGGTCGTCTCAAACCGTTTTATGACACGCGGCCAAATCTCCTGGCGGATTTTACCGAGCGCGGCTGTATGTCGCTCCAGAATCACGCGCACCCGCTCTTGTTGGGCGGCATCGAGGTGAAGCCGCTTTGTTATCCATTGCGTTGCCCGCTGCGCGCGTATGTCCGGCCGATGGACGGCTTGCTGAACAGCGCGGTGAATGACAACGGCCGCCACCCCCGCCCCGCAAATCGTACCGCTGAGAAAAACCACTCCCAGTAACAAAAACCACCTCCATCGCCGCGGCCGCGGCGGGGGTGGAATATCAGAAGCAGGCGTCATCGCAATGTTCATATTGAGCTCCACAAGGTGAAGTCTTGAATCCAGCTGTACCAGTTCCCCAGCAGCGCCAGCCAGGCGTCATGCCCCAACCAGGCACACGCGACCGCGGCGAAGGCTGAGGCCAGGACGAAGGCCCATACGCCGGTTGCCGGATTTTCCGGAGCGATCGCCGCACTCTTTAGATCGCGCAGCACTGACGGAACGACATCCGGCTGAGGTGCGTGTTCCAGCCGCGCCAGCTCGGCCCATTTTTCAAATGGATCTAACGCGCTCATATTTCTATGCTTCCTTTTCCATGCGCGAGAGAATCTTCTTCAGTTTTTTTCTGGCTCGCCAGGCCTGCACCTTGACCATGGAAAGACTCCACCCCGTCAGTTCAGCAATTTCCTCTAACGAATGTCCCTCCAGATAGAGCAGCGTCAGGACCAGCCGATCCCTGGGAGGCAGACAACCCAACGCGTGATGGACAAGCTCCCCAGCCTCTTTAGGGTCATTTCCCACTGGGGGCTGGGCAATATTTCGAAGCGCGCTCTCATCAACCCTGCTCGTCTCCCTGGATCGATTCCGCCAGTAGGCATGGCCGGTTCGCACCGCGATTTTCCTCAGCCAGTGGGAAAAGGGCGCCAGTTCCTTATAAGTATGCAGGCTCAGATAAGCATTCACGAAAACATCCTGGACCAGCTCTCGGTGGGCTGTGGGATCGCGCGTGAAGCGCCACATGCTCTTAGCAATTTCCGATTGGTAGCGATGCACGATCCGGCCAAAAGCTTCCCCGTCACCATTGAACGCGGCCCTGACATCTTCCCGGTCTTCGTCGATGGCTTGCGACGGTGCGGCATCATCTGGCGTGGCCATACGGCGAGAAGGCTTTTCGTGGCTCGACGGAAGTAACGAAAGGCCTAGAGGCAGCCCGACGGCTGCCTCTAGGCCCGAAAATCAGAGAGGCTCTGACAGGCGTCCGTCATCTTGCCCGGAAGTTAACCAGCGCCTCATCTATTGAGGATTGGACATCCGACAGGAATTTGTCCACCTGTTCGCGCTGTTTGGGTGTTAGAATCGCGATCGTTTGCTGGCGAATTTGAGACCGCAGCACAGCAGCATCCGCGAGACTTTCGGTCATCTCTGCAACAGCAGCCCGTATCGCGGTCTCATCAGGGTTTTCCGCCCGCACAGCAGCCAAGACTCGTTTTCGCTGGCTTCTCAGCTTCAACACGGTCTGCAGAATCTCCGGTTTCCGACTCCTCACTACCTCCGCTATTTGTTCCTTTTGATAGTTGGTCAGGCCTAAATCGTTGCGCAATTCAGACCATTTCCCGAGATTTTTTAGCAGCAAGTCGACGACCGGACGTTTATCGAAGACGGACGCCAATCTCACTTCCGGCGCCGGTTGAGCCCAAAGATCTGCCGGCACGATTGCAATGGCAACTGCTCCCACGACCCACAAAACCCGATGGTACATCTTTCTCATGATCCCTCCTTTTTTGAGCCACTAAGAATGCGACCGGTCTTGTAGCAATAGTGGCAGGAGGGGGCCCGAAGGTTACACCCGCTATTAACGTGGCCCGAATTTTTCTGGCGCGATGCCCCCTCTGGCAAAAGCTGACCGTTATAAATCACTCCGGTCGCCGGACACGGGGGTATCGATCCGGTTCCGGAGTCCACTGGACATTCCGTCGTTCCCGCGAAAGCGGGAATCTAGGGTCGGGTGCTGGGTTCCCGCCTGCGCGGGAACGACGGCGGAAGCAAATTCACAAATGATCGGTCTACCTCTCGTAGCGGCCCGGATCCTCGTAATAGTTTTGATAGTACCAGTCTGCGATTTCCCAGCCGGTCGCGCGCCAGACGCCTTCATGAGAACAAATATAGTCGAGCGCCTTATCGAGATACTTGATGCGCTGAGGAAGGCCGATCACGAAAGGGTGCAAAGGAAGACACATGACCCTGCTGCTCTCAGCGGCTTCGCCGTAAAGCGTATCGAATTGATCGCAAACCATTCGGTAATACTCTTCCGCGCTACGGTTCTCTCTTATGAATATCCGAATATCATTGATGCCCAGCTCATAAGGGACAATGATCATCCTTCCGCTTTTCACCCGCACGGGAACAGGCTGCTCGTCGCAGCCCCAGTCGGACACATATTCAAACCCTTCAGCCGCCAGGTGATCCGGCGTATTGAACGTTTCGCCCAGACCGGGGCCAAGCCAGCCCTTCGGCGCTTTCCCGGTCGCCGTCGTAATAATCTGTCTAACCTGGCGGATCACGTCGCGCTCCTCCTCCGCCGGGTAATCGAGCATTGACGTGCTGTTGGTCATCCCATGCCCGAGCCACTCCCAGCTCCTTTTGTTCCCTTCCTCGATGATCTCGGGGTGATTTGAGCAGACTTCGGCATTGAGCAGGACGCTCGCCCGGATGCGGTGTTTATCCAGAACCCGCATGAGGCGAAAGACGCCGATTCGCGAGCCGTAGTCACGCAACGTATAGCCGGGAACATCGGGCACATGGCTGCTGCCGGACCCGCGAATCGGCTTATCAAAGTGGAAATACTCGATGTTCGGCGCGACCCAAAGAGCGATTCTGGCGCCCTCAGGCCATTTCAGCGCTTTGCGCCGGATGATGGGCGCATAATCATAGCGTGGATTTGTCATAATTGACCTTACCTTTCTTTGCTTGCGAAGAGGCGTGCTGTTTGAGACATCTCAAGAATTCCTTCAAGGGCCGGCTGTTGATCACGTCATTTTTTCCTGCCCAGCCTCTCCTCGCCTGGGCAATTCCGAATTCCAGGAAACGAACGTGGTTGACGCTGTGCGCGTCGGAATCGATGACGAGCTTCACACCAGCCTGCACGGCCTTCCTCACATGCTCATCTTTTAAATCCAAACGATCGGGATACGCGTCGATCTCCAAAACCGTGCCGGTTTCTTTCGCCGCTTTCAGAATTGCGTCGAAGTCGAGATCGCAGGGCCCCCGTCTCTGAATAATTCTGCCGGTGGGATGGAACAAAATATCCGCATGAGGGTTGCGCATAGCCTTGATGATCCGCTCCGTCATTTCCCGGCGCGGCAGATTGAATTGAGAATGAACGGCAATCCCAACCACATCCAGCTTCGAAAGCACTTCATCCTGAATGTCCAGAGTGCCGTCTTTATTGATGTTGACCTCAGCCCCTTTCAAAACCGTGATGCCCTTGAGGGACCGATTGATCTTATCTATCTCGGCCATCTGCTTCAGGAGCTTTTTCTCATCCGAACCGCCGGTCATCGCAAGGCTTTTCGTGTGATCGGTAATTGCGATGTATTCCAGACCGAGCCTTTTCGCTTCGTTCGCCATCTCCTCGATCGAGTTAGAGCCGTCCGTCCAGGTGGTCTGAATCTGCACGTCCCCTCGCAGATCCTTATAGCCGATCAAATCCGGCAGTTTCCCCGTGGTCGCTGCCTCGATCTCTCCCTGATTTTCCCGGATTTCAGGGGGGATAAAGGCAAGTCCCAAAGCTTTGTAAAGGTCTTCCTCTGTCTCTCCCGCAATCGACTTGTTACCGCGGAAGAGACCGTACTCGTTCAACTTCAATCCTCTCTCCTGCGCTATCCTTCTCAAGGCGACATTATGGTCCTTACTCCCGGTAAAATAGTTCAATGCAGCCCCGAAGCTCTCTGCGCCCACCACGCGCAAGTCCACGTCCATCCCGATCTTGAGCTTGACCATCGCTTTAGTCTTGCCCTGGCCATGGACGTGCATGACCTCCGGCATGGAAACAAAACCCGCCATCACTTTCTCCGGCTTCGGCGAAACCGCCAGTATGTCGGCGTCCCCGACGGTCTCCTTCCGCCGCCGAATGGAGCCGGCCACAATCACCCGGCTGACCTCCGGCAGTCCACGCAGGCGCGCTTCGATTTCGGTGATCAAGGGAAGTATACTGCCAAGGAGAAAACGGCCGCCTCCCTGTTTGACGAATTCGATCCCCTTCAGGATCTTCTGCTCCATCTTCTCGCCCAAATGCGGCAGCCCTCGGATCTTTCCTTCGCGGGCAGCCCGCTCGAGATCGGCAACTTCTTTGATCCCGAGTTTCTCGTAGAGAATCTTGATGATCTTAGGACCCACGCCTTCGATCGCTGTAAGCCCCCGCAGATCCACAGGCATCCCTGTCCTCAGCTCTTCGTGATACGTGAGCTTCCCGGTTTTGATAATCTCCTCGATCTTCTCGGCAATCGCCTTGCCCACTCCGGGAATCTCGCAGAGCGCTTTGAGGCCACCGCGGTTGTAAATCTCGCTGACCGGCTCCTCCAAGGCCTCCAGGGCCAAGGCGACCTTCTCGTAGGCCCGCGGTTTGAATTCTACTCCCTGCATGTCGAGATATAGCCCGATCTCACGGAAAATCTGGGCCAATTCCGTATTCAGCATCGGCATATCCTTAACACCTGCCCGAAACATTGACAATGTTCGTCAAGGGCGCTTATCTTTAGAAGTATGCGGCGATTGGCGCTTTTCGCAATCTCATTTTCGGTCTTGAGCATCGGATCGCTCGGAGCTCAGACCCGAAACCGGTTAAACGTTGTTTACCCTGCTATAAGCGGCATCAACGCCGCATTGTGGGTCGCAGCCGAAGCCAATACCTTCGAAAAGCACGGTCTCGACGTCACGCTGGTGTACATCCCGACCGCCCCTCAAGTCGTCCGGGTTATGCTCTCGGGAGATTCGCCGATAACTTTTACCGGCGGCGCGCCGGTTGTGAATGCTAATCTGAGCGGCGCAGAGCTCGTTTTTATCGGAGGAGTGGCCAACGTCCCCGCTTTTTATTTAATGGCCTTGCCCGAGATCAAATCTATCGAGGAGCTTAGGGGAAAAACCGTGGGGGTGACGCGCTTCGGCTCTTCCACCGATTTCACCATGCGCTATTTGCTGGAAAAACACGGCTTGCAGCCTGAAAAAGACGTCACGCTGCTCCAGATTGGCGGCATGCCGGAGCTTGCGGCGGCGATTTCCAAGCGGCTGATTGTCGCTGCCCCTTTTTCCTCGCCGACTAACCTGCGCGCCAGAAAGATTGGGGCTAAGGTTCTGGTGGACGTGGCCAGGGCGGGAGTCTACTTTCCACATACGAGCATCATCACAACGCGCTCGTACTTGCGGACAAACCGTGAAATCGCGCTTAACTTTTTACGTGGATATTCCGAAGGAATCCAAAAGTTGATTACAGACAAGACCTTTGCCAAAAGGATCATTCAAAAGTACACCAGGGACAGGGAAGATGAGATCATTGAAACGACTTACCAGTATGCCGTCGATTACGTGGCGCGCCCGCCTTACCTGGCCCGGGAAGGGATCATCGAAGTCTTGAAACAAAGCACTCACCCAAAGGCGAAAACAGCGAACGCTGATGATTTTATCGATATGAGCATGGTCAGGAATCTGGAAGAGAGCGGATTTTTTAAACAGATCGGGCTGCAAAAGTGAATCGAAAAAGGAGCTTACAATGATGAGGCGTCAAAAGCTGATCCCGGTGCTCTTCTGTAGTTTGCTTCTGTCCTGTTGGGCCGCGCCGGCCCTGTCCCAGATGGCAAAATTAAACGTTGGGTATAGCGCGATCAGCGCCGATCAACTGCCGGCATGGGTTGCCAAAGAGGCGGGAATTTTTGACAAGAACGGGTTCGATGTCCAGTTGATCTTCTTTACGGGTGGAACCACATCCATCCTGGCTCTTGTCTCCGGAGATGTCCCAATCACTCAGGTGGCCGGCCCTGGCCTCGTTAACAGCGCGCTTGGCGGCTCCGATGCCGTGTTCGTCGCCGCAGGGATTACCTCCCTGAATTACGTTTTGATGGGCAATCCCAACGTCAAGAAGGTGGAACAGCTCAAGGGCGGCACTGTGGCTATAAGCCGCTTTGGCTCTGCCACCGATTCCATCGCTCGTTTTGCGCTGAGAAAAGTCGGCCTCACGCCCGGGAAGGATGTGACGCTCGTACAGGTCGGCAGCGGTCCGGCGCGTATGGATGCGGCCCTGACGGGAAGGGTGAGCGCCGCCGTGATCAACCCGCCTTCCAGCTTTATTGCGGAGAAAAGAGGTTTGACTGTTCTCGCCGATGTCGCTCAAATGGGACTCGTGTTTCAGCACACGGGCGTCGCGACCACAAGGCGATTCATAAAGGAGCATCCGGAGATTGTCCGAAGATACGTTAAAGCGCAGGTCGACGCGGTGCATCGGATTTGGACCGACAAGGAGATCAGCATCAAGGCCTTGGCGAGCTATATGGGCAGCGGGGTGGAACGAGATGTCCTGGAGAAAAGCTGGCAGAATATCCGCACCGAGTCCCTTCTTCCCAAAAAACAATTCCCGTCGCTCGAAGGGCTGAAGACGGTGCTCGAAGATATCGCCGAACGAGACCCAAGGGCGAAGACCGTAAAGCCCGAACAGTTCGTGGATTTCACTTTCATTCGCGAGCTGGACAAAAGTGGTTATATCGACAACCTGTACAAGAAAAAGTGACGAGTGCTCGGCAAAAGACCGCCAAGCGTATGCCGCCTGTCACCTCCCCCCCCGCACTCCGCAAGGGGTTCTCCCCTCCCGTCGTTCCCGCGCAGGCGGGAACCCAGCGCCCGATCCTGGAGTCCCGCTTTCGGGGGAATGGTCATGAAGTCTTGCGTCGCCCTAACTAAAGAATGAAAACTGTGACCGAAGGGGCAGGCCTGTAGGTCGGAGACGTGGGACCGTGGAGGTTGTGGAAGGCAGAGACCAGGAAATAACCTACCTTGGAGCCTCGAGGTACTGGCCCACCTGTCTGCGTGCGGACACCTGCCCGCGCCCTGGCAGGCGGGCGCACAGGCAGGTCGGCTGCGGCCGGAAGGCCTGCCCCTGAGGGAGCCGTTTTTCGGGCGAACGACCATGAAGTTGCTTCGCCCTGAATAATGAAAGCCACACCTCGGCCGAGGAGCGTAAGGTGGAGGGCCGAATCCTCGCTACGCGAGGGATTACAAATAGCAGATCTCAGATTCCAAATTTGCCATTTGAGATTTGCAATCTGCCATCCCGTAGGGCTTGGCCGCGGCCCGGAGTCCTGCACCCCGAGCCCGTTCGACTGCGCTGCTTTCGGCGGAATGACGGGTTGGCTTCGAGGTGAAGTCCTGACACCGTTCCACACACCGGTACAGCGATTGCCGGCTCAGTACTGTTTGTGCCAGATGATATCGACCCCGTTGCCGCCCGTAGGCGAAGTTGTACTGCGTAATTTCCAATCCCGGGCGATCTCGTACTCAAAGGAAAATTCCCGGGCCCGTTCTCCGGCAAGCTCCTGCGAAACGGACACGTAGGTTTTCTGCGTTACGTACCGGCCGAAGCCGACCCGGCCGCCGGTAAAACTGAAGTCTGTCACATCGATGCCCAGCTTTTCCAGTCCCAGTGCTTGGGAGACGGCGCCTGCGATTTTGCTCGCGGCATAACCACTGGCAAGGTCGATCGCGCTTTGCTGAAGCGAAAACTGCTCGTTCTGGTTCAGGGCTCTCGTAGGCTTTCCGAAAAGCAGAAGTGCCAGAATATCCGCTTGATCGAGTTGAGGTTGGCTTCTTAAATTCAAGGCCGGCTTTTCGACTGTGCCGCTTACGACAGCCTCGACCACGTAATCGCGCAGCCGGTATTGCGCCAGGATGTCCAGAGACGGGTTGATCTTATCCGCTCCGGTAAAAACAATTCTCCCCTGGGTCAGATTAAAGCGTCTCCCTTGAAAACCTATCCACCCGCGCAAAACTTCGATGCTCCCAACCAAAGTCAGGTCCTGCTGGGGTTTTTTAGTAGCCCGCAGCTTCCCCGAGAGCTCCGCATCCGCGTTCCGATGCATTATCCTCACATTGCGCGGCAAAACCAGGTTGAGATCCAAAGCCATGCTTTGAAATACTCCGTTTTCGACGTCGCTTTCCGTTGCTCTCGCCTTGATGCCGGAATTCTCATGGCCGCCGTTCCCTCGGACGATGACGATGGTTTTGTCGCGCTTGATCGGCGTTTCACTGCGCTCCAGAAATTCCAGGTCCGGCCGGAGGTTCGCGTGAAGAACTTCGAGATCGCCGCTAATCTTCGGGGTTTGAAGAGATCCCTCCACGTTGATCTTACCCGCCACGTCAGCCTGGTACTGATGGGTTGCGATCGCAGGCCACCGGCTCGCGCTGACTACGAACTTGAAATTTTCCGGCAGGTAGTCTTTCAAAGCCATCGAGCCGCTGCCTTGCAGTTGTCCCTCTTTTGATCGGGCCGATAACCGAGCGATCCTCACCGTCTGCCCGTCCATCAATCCCTCGAGCGCGATTGACGAGATCTGGATTCCCAGAGGGGTTACCTTCATGCCACCGTCGCGCAACTGAAAAGTTCCTTTGAGAACGGGTTCCGCGAGGGTGCCTCGTGCCGAGAGATCGAGCGCGACTTCGCCGGCCAACTCCTCTATGGGTTTCGCCGCAAAGGCGTTCAAAAAGGCGACGCTCAAGCCTGAAGATTGGACCCTTACGTCCATATTCCCGGTGACTCTCGTCTGCCAACCATCCAACCAGCTGATGGCGACCGGGACCCTCCCGATAAGGCTCAGCGTATGCGCCGAATCCTGACGCAACACCGCCTTGAGATTCGCCGTCTTTTCTTTGTAGCCGGCGATTGCCGTCAGCCCCGCGTAAGACTGCCCGGCTATCGTGCCGTCTATCAACTCCGCCGTTGCGGCAATTTCCGGCGCCGCCGCAGTGCCGGAAACACGGGCACGCGCGGAGAGAATCCCGGTCAATTTCGGTTTTTCCGGAATAAAGCCGTGCAATCCGTCCAGAGGAAGTCCCGTCACATCCAACGTGAGTGACTGTCGCCCCTTCAGAGAGAAGCGCCCTTCCACCGCGAGCCGTTGATTTCGATTCTGAAGCGACAATCCCTCAAATACGAAGTCTTCGTCGCGCTTGGTGACAATCGCGGGCTGGGAGAGTCTCCACACGCCATCCGGAAAGTTGAGAGCGATCTGAGTCAGCCGCGCGACGATTTCCTCCGGGCGATGTTCAACTCTGGCGTGTAGGGTGTGGTTGCGCGCATGAAGATCTCGCGCTCTCGCTTCCACCTGGATCACGGTCGGCTTTTCGCCCGAGAGTGTGACGGTACCCGCCAGCATTTGCAGACGAAGCCCTGCCTCCACCCCGGCTAAGCTCGCTCGCAATGTCCCCTGAGGAAGCGACTCTGCCGTAAGGTCGCGGAGGTCGAAATCGACGGTTCCATTGCGTATCGCCACTCCATTCAGACGCACGAACGCAAGCTTGGCTTTTCCCTGCGAACGCAACTCGGTGACGCTTCCTCGAGCCTGGCCGTTGATCACGAGAGTTCCCGAGCCGTTTCGATGGATGAGAGTGAGCCATGGCGATAGGTTTCCGACTCGCGCCTGGTAATCGATCCTCCCTTGCTCCTTCGGATCTGTGCCGAGATCCCCTTTCAGCGTCAATTTGGCATCCTGGGCGCTGAGTGTCGCCTGAGAAATCCTGATCCTATTGTCGGCCAAACTCGCGGCTACCATTCCGCTTTTCAATTCCACGGGTCCGACGGTCGAAGGAAGGATCTGGATGTTCGCCTCCGTCTTCATCCGGGGGATACTCAATCCGGATCCCTTGATCGATCCTTTGAGATTGAGTTTGCCTTCCAGGCTCTTTTCTTCCGCTGCAGAGGAGACCCTCTCGATATTGAGATTTTTCACCGCGAAAGCGAGGTTATATCGGGGCTCATCGGCGGTGAACGCGATCTCGCCACTCCAGCTCGCGCCGCCCATTTTTCCTTTGAGTTCTCCGTTCAGGCTCGCCACCTTCTGCCTCAGATTGCCCGATAAAGAAATATCGCCCAGGCCCCAGCCGCCAATTTCAGTGGATCGAATCATCACATCGCCGTTGCCCGTGAAATCGGCGAAGGAGCTCCCCTTGCCGCTCGCCTTTATTGTTCCGGTGAGGTTACCGCTGAGACCTTGCCGCTCGACTATTTGTTCAAGGTCCAAGCTTCCGATATTGAGGTTTGCCGCATACACCGGCGGGCTAGTTGCGACATCAGCCCGGAATTTTCCACTGATCTGGGCGCCAGCCGCCGCGATGGCAAGATCGCCCTGGAAATCGCTCGGGGGCCCATTGACGTTGACAGTTCCCTTTAAGTCCCGCTTGACGGGCCATTCGGCAAAGAATTTGCGCATGTCCTGCGGGGCGAGCCTTTCCATGGAAATCTTTGCCTCGACCGCGGGCGTCTGAAGATCACTGATCTTTCCCGTCAAAACCAGACGGGAATCGCCGCTTTCGAGCCGCATCGTTTTGACCTGCAATGTGGCCGGAAAAGATGTATCCTGGTAAGCCAGAGAGCCGGCCATGCGAATTTCAGGCACGCCCGGGACGATCAGACGCGAAGCGAGCCGGCGCGCATCGAGGTTAACGCCCTCAGGACGAATCTGCAGCCGCCCATCAAGATTCGCGTCCCTGAGAAGATAGGTTTCTTGAGCCTGCCCCGAAAGACTGATGTCAATGCTCGCGCCTGTTAGCCCTACCGAGTCCAGAACAACGACCGGCCCGGCCGGTTCGTCCGGGCTTTTCGGCTCGATGGGGGTCAGCGCGCGGTTTATGTTCCAATAACCGGTATCGTCCCGGCGCAGCCGAATCTGCGGTTGAAATCCTTCGAAATTAAAGATCTGCACCCGGCCCCAGAGAAGGGGAATCAGTGAATAACCTATTTTGAGTCGAGGGACCTCCAGTATGTCCACGCCCTCGTAGCTCAGCCGAACCTGATGAAGAGTTAAGTTGCCCAGAATCGATCCCTCTATCCGGTCGATTGCTATCTTCCCTTGAACGGAGCTGTTGACTGCGGCGATCATCTGCCGGCGCAGCAGCTCGCGAAATTGGGCTGTGTGGACGTAGATCACGGCGGACACGGTCGCGAGCACAAGCAGAAAAGAGAGTCCGACCGAGAACCAGCGAAAGAGACGGCGCGCGGTTTTTATGCTCATCAGAAAAACGCTCCGATGCTAAAGTGGACCTGCCACGGCCGGTCTCCTTTGGGCGGTTTAAATGGAAACCCGACGTCGAGTCGCATCGGTCCGATGAGCGTTGCGTAACTAAACCCGAATCCGGCGGAAAATTTTAAGTCATCTACGGGTATATCGAAGGCGCGGCGCGAAACCTGCCCAAAATCGAGGAAAAGAGCGCCGCCTATCTCTCTCCAGAGAGGCCGGCGAAGCTCAAAAGAGCCTTCGATGAGACTCAACCCCCCAATGGGATCGTCCGAAGCGCTGAGCGGACCGAGTCTCCTTCGGCCAAAGCCCCTGACGCTCTTTTCGCCTCCGGAGAAAAAACGCTCCGGAAGCGGATAATCTTTGTCTTTTCCCAACGCGTCCGCGATGCCGATCTTCAGACGAGTTGCCAGAACCGTTTCCCAGCCCAAAGGCAGATATTTTCTCGCCTCGGCCGCAAGCTTGTAAAAATCAAATTTGCCCCCCCAAATTTCTCCCGAGTGATCGAGCGAAACTGACACCATTTCGCCGCTCTTCGGATTGAGCGGATTGTCCGTGGTGTTCCACACCATTCCAACAGATGGCCCGGAGATCAAGCCTTTGCGCGTGACTTCTCCCAGGGCGTCTTCGGTAGCGGCATCGATTTTGTCCAGCGTGTGAAATTCCAACCGGTATCCCACAAAACCTGCAAGTTTATCGGTGAAAGCATGCTCGATCCGGGGATTGAACCGGCTCGCATGAAGCAGGAATGTCTCCTCATCACCTCGATCCTGACGGAAGCTCGCGATTGCCTGTGTGCGAGGAGAAAAAAAATGAGGCTGAATGAACTTCGCCTGCCCGGTAATCTCGATGGAAGAGTATTTCCCCAAGACGGACACCCGTCTTCCTCCGCCAAGCCAATTACGGTGCTGCCACTCGACCTGCGCGCGGAATTCATCCTCTGTCCCATATCCCACGCCGATCCTGAGGTCCCTCGGCGGCTTCTCGACGACTGTTACCTGCATCGGGACAACCATCGGCTTGCCCGTGATAGGCTGGGGCGCGATTCTTACAGCGCTGAACAGATCCAGCCGGACAATTTTGTCCCGGGATTCGGTAATCTTATCCAAGGAAAACTGATCTCCGGGCCGATAGGTTAATTCTCGCAGCGCGAGTTCGGGAGCGACGTCCTGCGCTCCTTCGACCACGGTTTCGCCGAAAACACTCGGAGGGCCGGCATCCACGCTGTACAGAATACGAACCCGATTCTGCTCGAGATCGACCTCCGCCTTTCTTTCCGTAGCCGCATACGCGTATCCGTGCTGCAAAAGAAACTCGCGCAAAAACTGCTCCGTTTTTTGGTAGGCTTCTTCGGTGAAGATTTGGCCGCGCTTGATGGGCAGTTCCGGAGGCAAGGGTGGAACCGCAACGGTTGGAGCCGCGCCGGTCCCTTCAACGCGCACCTCTGAAACGATCACCGGCTGGTCCTCCTCGATCTCAATTCTCGCTGCAACCAGAGAGTCCTCTTGATTGATCTCCAGCTTGTAGGAAACGCGCGCTTCAAAATAACCGTGCGACTCGTAAAAACGTCTTAGGCGCTCGAGATCTTCAGTGAACGTGACGGGGTCGAAAAGTGGCCGGCTCTCCCAGGGGAGATACCAGGGTCGCGCGCGCGTGAGAATCGCCGCCAATAGCTCGCTTTCAGAAAATCTCACGTTTCCGGAAATGCTGATTTCTTCGACCCGCCACTCCCTGCCGGCCTCAAGGTCCTTAACGGTTGCGGCTGGAAGATTGGAACCGCAGCAGAGCAAAGCAACGAAAACAAGAAGAAGAATTTCATCGGTCATGAGACGGCGGTTCGAGAAGAAGATTAAGCCAAAAATAAGCCTCCCGGGCGCGTTGCAGCGCGCGTCAGGTATCAACCTGGCCTGTGTTGTTGGGCATTAGTGCCCTCTTTACAGAATAGCATTCCGTCCGGGTCGGTCAATCGAATCTTTTCCGGGGCAGGCGCCGGCGGGCAAAACAGGCGCGCTTGAAAAACCGGATTTCTACTTCATATTACTGAAATGGAGTGACCGCGGAGTCCATGGCAGACGATTTGGAAATTCCCGAATCGGTAGAACGCGCCGAAGAAGCGGGTTTGCGCTACCTGCCTTATTGGCCGTGTTGCAAAAATACCGCGAACGGTCCTTCAACCTGATCGGCAGTAAAAACGGCAATCGCAATCACTTTCGACGGGCGCGCCGAAAGAAAAGCGGAATGATCAGCAAGAGCGCTGCGAGGATCAGCAGGGAGACGGAAATCGGTCGGGTTAGAAACACCGACGGGTCCCCTTGACTGATGGACAGAGCGCGGCGAAATTGCGTCTCGGCCAGCGGTCCGAGAATCAGTCCGATGACGGCGGGCGCCACCGGAATATCCCAGCGGCGCATTACGAATCCCAGCAGCCCGAAGATGTATAGTGTCGCCAGGTCGATCACCGACTGATGCAGGCTATAGGCACCGAGAGTGGCGAATACCAGAATTCCGGCGTAAAGCAGCGGACGGGGAATCGCCAGCACCTTTACCCAAATCCCGACGAGCGGAAGATTGAGGACCAGCAGCAAAACGTTGCCGATATAAAGGCTCGCGATCAGGCCCCATACCAGCGCGGGCTGCATTTGAAAAAGCAGCGGACCGGGCTGAATGCCGTAATTCTGAAACGCGCTTAACAGAACCGCCGCGGTCGCCGAGGTCGGGATTCCGAGCGTGAGCAACGGCACAAGCGCGCCGGTCACAGAAGCGTTGTTTGCCGCCTCAGGTCCCGCCACGCCTTCGATGGCGCCCTTGCCGAATTCCTCCGGGTACTTAGTCAGCCTTTTTTCGGTCGCGTAGGAGAGAAAAGTCGGGATCTCGGCGCCTCCCGCGGGGATTGAACCGAAGGGAAAACCGATCACCGTCGCCCGCAGCCAGGCGGGCGCCGATCGCTTCCAATCCTCCCTGGACATCCAGAGGGATCCCCTCAGTGACTCCACCTTCTCTTTTAGCCGGCTGGAGTATGCGCCGACATAGAGAGCTTCTCCGACGGCAAACAGCCCAACCGCAAGGACGACCACGTCCACGCCGTCCAATAGCTCTGGAATAGCGAAAGCAAAGCGGGGCAGGCCGGTTTGGCTGTCGATCCCGATGATTCCCAGCAGCAACCCGAGAAAGAGGCTTGTGAGCCCCCGAACCGACGATCTGCCGATCACCGCAGAGACGGTCGTGAACGCGAACACCATCAACGCAAAATATTCGGCCGGACCAAACTTGAGCGCGATCTCGATCACGAGTGGTGAAAGCAAGGTGACGAGAAGGGTTGCGATCGTTCCGGCGACAAAGGAACCGATGGCGCATGTGGCGAGCGCCGGTCCCGCGCGCCCGTTCTTTGCCATCAGGTTCCCTTCCAGAGCCGTGGCAATCGAGGCCGATTCGCCCGGCGTGTTAAGGAGAATCGTCGTCGTCGACCCGCCAAACATCGCGCCGTAGTAAATGCCCGCGAACATGATGAGCGCGCCTGTTGGATCGAGCCTGACTGTGAGCGGCAGCAGCATGGCCACTGTGAGAGCAGGCCCGACGCCGGGCAGGACACCGACAAACGTACCGAGCGTTACACCGATAAATCCCCAGAGGAGGTTGAGCGGCGTCAGCGCTACGGCAAAACCTTGCAGGAGCAACTGGAAGGTTTCGGCCATATTCGCCGTTAGATCCCGGCGCCGCCGAGGATCGGCCTTAGCCAGCCCGCCGGCAGGCTGACGTTCAAAAAACTCACGAAGAAAAAAAAGATACCGAGCCCCATCGCCAGGCCGATGGCAAAATCACGCGCCAGCCGGCGGCTGCCAAAACCGCGCGCGACGCATGCAAATAGCACCGCCGCGGCGAGCACAAAGCCGGCGCGGTGGATGAGCAGCATCTGCGCAAACAGCCCCAAACTGACCCAGAGAAACGCGCCCGGATGAAAACGGTGCTCTCCGCGCGCCTCCGGGGTATCGGGGACGCAGTTGCGCCAGCCACCGGTCACGGCCTCATAGACCAACCAGCCGCCGAGCAGAATAAGACCGCCGGCGACCACAGCGGGCGCGGCGTTGGGCCCGATCCCGGCGTAGCCGCCTTCGCTCGGCAGCATCGCCGTGCCCAGAGCGACGCTGATTCCCAGGCCCAGGATGCCGGCGGACAATGCGAGCTCAGCGGCTTTTATTTTCACGCGACTGTTCCCGTTCCTTATTTCTTCTTGATTCCGAGCGAATCGATGATGCCGGCGATTCGCTTTGTATCTTCGTCGATGAACTTCTTGTAATCATCGCCGGCGAGAAAGATCGGGGACCAGCCAAGTTTGGCAAGCGTCGCCTTCCATGACGCCGAGTCGGTTGCCCCCTTGACCAGCTTGACCAGCGCATCGCGCTGCTGCCTTGTGATCGCCGGCGCTCCGAAGATGCCGCGCCAGTTGGCCAGCTCCACGTTGAGTCCCTGCTCTTTGAGCGTGCGGATACCCTCCATGCGCGACGGCGAGGAGACCGCCAGGGCGCGCATCCGGCCGCCCTTGATCTGCTCCGCGAACTCGCCGACGCCCGAGACACCGGCGGTCACATGCCCGCCGACAATCGCCGCCACCGCCTCGCCTCCGCCTTTGTATGGCACATAGTTGATCTTGGCCGGATCGACGCCCGCGGCCTTTGCAATGAGGCCGACGAGAATATGATCGGTCCCGCCGGCGGACCCGCCGCCCCAAGAAATACTTCCCGGATTTGCCTTAAATGCTTTGATGAGGTCGCCCGTCGTCTTGTGGGGCGAATTCGATGGGACAACGATGACCTCGTATTCGCCGGTGAGCCGCGCGATCGGAGTCACCATCGAGAGATTGACGGGAGAATTATCGAGGTAAATCGCGCCGACCATCACCATCCCGCCGATCATCACCGCGTTGGGATCGCCTTTGGCGGAGTTCACAAACTGCGCGAGGCCGATGGTGCCGCCGGCGCCGCCCTTGTTCTCGAACTGGACCGACGATACGAGCTTCTCGCTCTGCATCGCCGTCGCGAGACTGCGGCCGGTCTGGTCCCAGCCACCGCCCGGGTTGGCCGGAATAAGCATTTTTAAACTCGGCTGCGCGTCGGCCGCGAATGCCACAATCGATATCCCCCATATCACCAAGAGACCGATGCACCACTTACGCATATCCCCTCCTTTTGCCCATAGCGTTGACTCGTTGTTATCTGCGAGATGTATAAGTGAGGTTGGAAGATTTCACAAGACCTATTCCGGCTTATCATTTACCGCGGACAAGGACCACCGCGTCGTCGGAGAGCGAGCGTTAAAGCGTTAAAAGGAGAGGGCACGCCAAAAAACGCTTGGCGCTATGCGCTCTGCCATTTGCGCTATATTAAGGGAGCATAGGTGCCGGCTTTGATCACGGCATACTTTGAGAACCAATTGCCGGGCAGGCTGATAAGGGCGGAGAGCGCAAGTAGAACCACTCCCGGTCCGGGGTTGGCCCAGAGAGTTCCATAAAGACCGAGACAGAGAGGGAGGAGAAGACCCAAAACGAGAGTTCCCCAGACAAAAAACGGACGCAGATCACCGTTCAGCAACCGGCTGACAGAGATCTGAGCCGCGGTCTGGCTATAGACCCCGTTAAGGAGATGCGCGAAAAATAAAATCAACGCAGAAGCGAAAAGCAGAACCTCCGCCGTCCCCCATACCGTCAGGAGCGACTGCGGGACTTCCACCCATAAAGCAGAGATCAGCGCGAGGCCCACGCCATTGGCAAAGGCAAAAATCAGGAACTGGAGTGGGATAAGGGTTGTGTTCCAGAAAGGAATGGCGGGAGAAGAAGCCAACACGAGGCCCGGATAAATGATAACGACAAATGCCGCGGCCCCGGCAACGCATTGGAAAATGATGCCCAGCGGCGAATTGCCAGCCCAGAGCAAATCCGAAAAAGGTCGCTGCCCCCCAATCTCCAGATCAGCAATAAGCCAGAGACCATCCAGGATTAAGAAAACGAAATCGCAGATGGCGCCAATGCTGATCCAGGAGGTCCGCGGATTCATCAGCGCTCTTAAAACGCGCAGCGGTTTGCCCAGATCGGAAATAAGAACCAGACCTGCGATGCTGATCAGGATCATGCTGAGCACATCCGCGACGATCAGCCCGAAGACCCGCCCCAGATCCATGCCAAAAAGAGCCCGGTTGATAAACAGGGCCCCTCCTATGCCCATCGCGAAAAACCAGGTAGCGTGAGGCACTCCCCAGATGGTTTGGGGCTTGGGCTCCATTACCAGACTATCAGAAAAGGGATTTGCGGCGACGTTCATCAGCGTTCCCCCGAAAGCACCTCGCGAGTTTCGTTTACAGCCTCGGCGCGTGAGGCTTCGGCCCGCGGCCAAGCCCTACGGGATAGCAGATTGCAAATCTCAAATGACAAATTTGAAATCTGAGATCTGCCATTTGCAATTTCTCGCGAAGCGAGGACGCGGCCCTCTTCCTTACGCACCTCGGCCGAGATGAAAGCCGCTGCCGGTTCGGAGAGCCCGCGCATCCGACCTGCCTGCCGGCAGGCAGGTTACCGGCGGTGAGAATAAGCACTGGCCCATTGCGCGGGCTCGGAGAGTGGGCGGCAGCTTTCACCGCCAAGGGTGATCCAGCCAAGATCATGGATATTCCAGTGAAAAATCCGTGTCCTCGGGCTTTTTCAAGCCGTTTTTTTGAACTGCTGTAGAAGCCAATCCGCTATGTAGAACAGCACTGCCTTGTTATCGTAATAGACGCAATGCGGCGCGCCTTCATAGATCTTCAAATCTTTAGGACCGCGGGCCCGCTCGTACATCTTCACGGTTTGAGAAGGTGGAATGACCACGTCCTCCGATCCATTGACTGCCAGAAAAGGACACGTCATCTTCTCGATCACGCCTTCAAGGCTATAGAGCTTCCTGGTCTGCGGCCACTCATCCTCCGTGACCTTCATGTTCATCATGCAATTGTGTTTAAGCATATGAAGGATCTCGAAATCTTCGAGACTATAAAAGCTTCCCAAAGAGACACAGGCCTTGATTCTCTTTTCCCGTGATGCGGTCCTCACCGCGAGATAGCCTGCAAAGCTCTGCCCAAGGATCGCTATCTTCCTTGAATCAATTTCCGGGCGATCTTCCAAATAATCCAAAGCTGCTCCGACAGATTCCGAGACGTCGGGGATTAACTTGAAGCCTTGAAACCTGGCTTCCCCCTGGCCGACGGTATCGATGGCAAGCGTCGAGAGCCCCTTTTCCAGAAGAAAACTCGAAATCGTATGCAGCTCTACTTCTCTGCAGGCGTCGAGCCCTCTCATGAGTATGACGCAGGGAGGCTTTGTGACGCCCGGCGCCTGGCGGAAATACGCCGAGAAGGTGATGCCGCCGAATGGGTATTCGACCCGTTCCGCGGGTATCCTGAAGTCTTTTCTCGCTTTGTCATAAACTCTAACGACGGAGCGGTAAGCCTGTATCCTCTCCTCGTTGTCCTCGAATGTTCCCAAGAGCCCGATATGGTAGTATGAGGCTGCGCTCAAATAATTTGCGCTCTTTACCAGTCCGTCCTCAACAGAGTCCGCGCTTTTTTCGAAACTGTGAGCCACTTTGCCGAATTCTTTGCACCAATCGCCGAGCTCTTTGATCCGGCTGAACGTCTCGAACAATTCTTCGGCTCTGGCGCCGAGCCCAAACCAACGCCGGACTCTGCCATCTGATTTCAACTGAGCCAATACGATATTCGCTTCTTCCCGATTCATCTCTTGTTCTCTCCGGTTATAGCAAATGCTTTCTGAAAAGCTCCTTAACGGCGCTCGGGGTTTTGATCATGGAGGCCACCAGCTCTTCGATCTCCGAAGCCGTAAGCGGCCCGGGCACGTAGCCTATTTTGGTCGCTTCCTCCAGAAGCTTTGGGTCTTTAAGCGTATCTTGAAAGGCTTTCCTTAGAATCTCGGCCCGATCGGCCGGGGTTCCGGGTGGCAGCGCATACATCCGCGCGAGATCATAAGAATTGGTCAGGAACTTGCCCAACGTCTCCATCTCAGCGTTGAGCCCCTTCTTTTTCACCAGGTCGGGAAAGCCCGGCAGGTCAAGCCGCCGAAGTCCCGCATTATCGGGCCCGAATTTTACCAGCGGCACCACAATGGCCTCTTCCGAATAACGCTTGAACGTCGTGTCGGCGCTCTCCTGGGATGAAAAAATCCCGTCCA
>JACQUW010000383.1 GCA_016210115.1 Deltaproteobacteria bacterium
CTCGTCGCCCCCATCCTGGCCTTCCCCCGCAAGGGGGGAAGGAATAAGACTCTGAAAAGTGTGGAAATGCTAAAGTTAACAAACGAGAGCAAATCGATATTCGCCTTTCGTTATTCCTTTCCTCCCCCCTTGCGGGGGAGGACTAAGGTGGGGGGAATCCGGTTTCACAGTCGCTCCTCCAGCCAATCCAACATGAAGGGCAAGTTGTGCGCCCAATAATCGTGACTGCAGTGGATGGTACCGCCCTGGCTCGGATCATCATAAATCTTCAATGTTTTGTCGGCAGATCCAAGCTCGGCAAACAGGCGCTTTGCTCCTTCCACGCTCATGAGACGATCCTCTGAGCCATGGGTGATCAGGGTCGGACAGGTAATCTGTTGCGCGATGCCTTCCATCGTGAAAGACTTCAGCTGCTCTCGCGCCTCAGCATCCGAGACGCCGCCAAGAAGCCGCTGCACCGTCGGTTGAAGGTGCTTGCAAAAAATATAGAGATCGTCGAGCAGGCTGTAGCACCCTGACCAGCAAACCAGGGCCTTGATTCGAGAGTCAAACGCCGCGGCTCGCGGCGCATAGTATCCGGCCATGCTGATCCCGATTACACCGATCCGTTTCGGGTCGACCTCAGGGCGAGAGATAAGATAGTCGATACAGGCCCTGGACGGAACCTCATAGTCCGGGCGCGTCGGAATTCCTTTTACGTAGTGCGATGAGCCCCGGCCGGGGGTATCGACCAGAAGCAATGCCCACCCGCGGGCAAGGACCTGGCGCCCGCTGAAAAAGATCTCCTCCGCAAAGGCGTCGGCGCCTCCTAAAAAGAACACAGCCGGCCATGGCCCCGGCTGTGGGTTCTCAGGATGGCAGAAATACCCCTCGTACTCTTCATTGCCGCAACGCACGGTTACTAACTCGATAGGCGGTTTGTGGATTTGCGCCGCGGCGCGGAAGTTTTCCTGCGATTTGAGGAAGCGCTGCGTCTTCTTGGCCATTTCGGCGCCCGTCAGAAGCACATCCGACATGCGATAATACTGATTGGCATGAAAAAAATTCTGCATCGCCGTCTGCTTGTGACCCGCCTCTAGAGCCCGCCGGGCGGCTGCTTCCGTCGCTTCAGCCAAATTCAGCCAGGCGCGCTCCCAACCTTTTCTGTCGTCCGGCTCGATATTTTGGCAGAGCCGCGCGATGTCAAAGAGATCGCCCCCACCCTGCTGCGCCTCCGCAACCAGCCGCAAAACGTGAGATCCGTACGGGTGAGTCGGTCTGAGAAAATCCAGCATTGCTCCTCCTTCAGGATGTAAACCGGTCAGCAGTTCTGATAAGAGCGGCCAAACCATACCAGAAACACAATTCTGGAGCCAGGGCCAACGGATCTCTGTAGAGACATCCTTCTCTTGCCAACGCCGAGTTCTTCCAATACTATCGCCTCCTGTTTGTTATTCAGAAATGAAGTTTCTTGGAACGAAGAGAATCGTATGAGGGCGAAAGTTGATCCTATTGTCCTGGAGATCATTAACTCGAAGGTTTCGAGCATCGTGGAGGAGATGCGAGTGGTGCTCTTTCATAGCGGCTATTCAACGGTATTACGCGAGTCCGAGGACGGCAGTGCCGGCCTTCTCGATGCGCAATTTCGCACGGTCGCAGCCTCAAAAAAGCTGCCTCTGCACTTCGCCTCGTTTTCCGCTATCGGCGAGCATCTCCAAGAGTATTACAAAGCCGACGAGTTGGAGGACGGCGACGTAATCCTTTTCAACCATCCCTATGCAGGAAACGTCACCCATCTTTCCGACACGGTAACACTCATGCCGGTTTTTGTGCATGGGCACCTTGTGGCGTACACCGCAACCCTCGCACATAAGCCCGATCTCGGGGGACCTAAGGCCCGTAGCGTCACTCGTGACCTGTGGGAAGAGGGCCTTGTAATGCCGCCGGTAAAGTACTATGCGCGCGGAAAAGTCAGCCGCGATATCGAAAAAATCCTCGCCGCGAACAGCCGCACCCCGGTGGAAACTCTGGGCGACCTCCGGGGCCAGGTCGCAGCCTGCCAGGTAGGAGCGCACCGGTTGAAAGAGCTGTGCGAGCGGTTTGGAACGGAGAGAGTTGTCGCGGGTTGGGATGAGCTCATGGAACGCATCGCAAACCGCCTACGCGCTGCTCTCAGGGAGATGCCCGATGGCGTGCATGAAGCCGAGGCTGCATTAGACCACGACGGATTCGATCTTGAGCGCCCGCTCCGGGTGCACGTGCAGGTTAGCAAGCGAGGTGAGAAAATTCTCTTTGACTTCAGCCGCTCGGAGGCGCAGGGGAAGGGACCTGCCAACGCGACAGCCGCTTTGATCAAGAACACCTGCTACTTTGGGCTCATGGCCATCACCGACGCCAATCTCCCCTTCAATCATGGTTTTGTGGACGTCGTAAAAACGCGGTTCCGAGAAGGCACGGTTGTCTGCCCTCATCCTGGAACCGCGGTGTCGCGGTATGCTCCCTTAGTCTACCTTACCTCGGATATTGTGCTGAATGCTCTGGGTAAATTCTGCTCTGACAAAGCGGTGGGAGCGGCGGGTGGGGGCGCCGCCATGCGCATTTTGGGAACGGCGGGAAGTTCAGGAAAGAGTTGGATACTGATGGAGCTTCTGGATACGGCTTTGGGAGCTACAAGCTCCCGTGACGGAATTTCTCTCGTTCATGGCACGCTCGGAGTGGGACAATTCCGGCCGGGACCTATCGAGATTCACGAGACGGAATTTCCAGTGTACATCACCCGCTTCGAAGTACGCTCCGATTCGGGCGGCCCGGGGAAGTTTCGTGGCGGCCTAGGCTGTACTCGCGAGTATCGGGTTCTGGAGGAGGCCATGGTACCTGTGCGCGGCCCCAAGGGAAACCTCCGAAGCAAAGTCCCTCCTTGGGGCGTCTTCGGCGGCCAACCAACCCGCATAGGAAACATCTGGGTAAACGGCGAGGAGGCTTCTGAGAAACGTCACGAAATTATTCTCAAACCCGGCGATGTGATTCGGGTAAGCACGAACGGCGGCGGTGGTTACGGCAACCCTCTGGAAAGAGAGCCAGAGCTTGTTCTCAACGATGTGTTGGATGGCTACGTCGCGCTTGAGCGAGCCCGAGACGACTATAGCGTCGTCATCAATCCAACGAACTTAACTATCGATTGGCCCGCCACACAGACCTTGCGCCGCGCTCTCGAGGAAAGACGTTCGATGTAACTTCCAGCCGTCAATCCTCATCTGGGCTTTCGTTATCTTCTTTAGCCTGCTACCGCACCTTCTCGACAAAACCGCTTTGTTTGATTTCCTCGAGAATGCTCGTGTCGAGTAGTCCAAGGCTTTCAGGAGTTTGCCCCTTCGCCTTCGGGTTTTCTTGCGCTATTTGGGAGATTACAAATTCCAATCCTTTTCGATCAGGCAGGCTTAAAATACCTTCTCCATGCCTGACGACGTAATAATCATATGCAATATTGGCTTCCTGAGGATCCAACCGGTAATATTTTTGGATGAGCTTCGCTGCCAGGGATCTGTCTCTTTTGAGGAGATGAAGCCCTTCTACAACGCCTCTCATAAAGTTTGTGACCTCTCCCCGGTGTCCCTCGAGATAGGCTTTTTTGACAATGAAAGAATTGTATGGGAACGGGAATCCGGCGTCAGCAAGATCGATAAGCATATTCATCCCGAAACTCTTGGTTGCCATCGTTGCGACGGGCTCGTTGAGCAAGGCTGCGTGAAGGCTGCCTCCCTTTAACGCAGCCAGCCGAGCCATGCTGGCTCCGACCTGGATCATTCTAACCTGCTTTGGATTTACCCCGAGCTTTTCCAGCGCCGCCCTGAGAGCATAATCGGAAGCCGAGCCAAAACGGCTGATCCCCAACGATTTATCTTTGAGATCTCCGGGCGCCCTGATATCAGACCGGCCGATAAGCTTGCTGGGAAAAAAATTGATCCCGCCCGCTATGATCTTCAGATCGGCCCCTTGTAGGTTGGCGTTTACAACCAGCGCGCCGGTTGAAAATATGACCTGCAGCTCGCCCGCAATTAGGGCTTGCACCGCGGGGGTTCCGCCGGTAATTGCAAGGTACTCGACATCGAGTCCGAACTTTTTGAATATCCCGGTATCGACTGCCGCCCAAAGCGGTGCATGGGCAGGAGAAAACCCTCCGCTGGCGACTCTAAAGCTTCTGCCGAAACTGACATCCGCAAAAAAGAGGACGAGAATGGCCACGCTCCCAATGATGGACCTTTTGAGATTAGGCTTCATGACACTCCCTTCTAGCGATCACAATCCGCCGCCGGTGAGGCTCGCTTCCTACGCCTTTGTTCCCTCTCGTAGTACCTCGGCAATAGCATGTCAAGGAAAACTTTGGCCGAAGCCGCAAGGCGAGTGAAATAGCGAGCCAAGTGATCAACCGCGCGGCTGGAAACGGCTATACTGCCACTGCGCAGGAAACTCCTTGACAAACTCGCAGTTACTGGATGATATTCGCTGCAGTTCTACTTTGATCAATCTACTCGGGGTTTAGAGAATGAACGCGATCCGTATGCTCCTGGCTGTTTTGCCATTTTCTTTGATCCTTGTCCTGGCTACCTTCGAAATCTCCGGCGGCGCTTCTTTGGAAGAGGTTGTGAGGGGGTTGGAACGATTAGGGAGGGAGCAGAGATTCCAGCAGCAAATTGAAGGTGCGAAAAGAGAGAAGAAATTGGTCGTTTACACCAGTACCCAGGCCGCTGAGACCCAGGAGCGAGTTAATGCTTTTAAGAAAAAGTATCCTTTCATCACCGAAGTCGATTCCTACCGGAGCAGCCAGCACAGAATCTTGACACGGCTCACCACAGAATCCCGGGCGAAGAGGTATCTTGCTGATGTGGTGGACATGAACGGGTCCACGATTCATCTCGTAAAAAAGGAGGGATTGCTCGGCCGGTATCCTTCAATGGAAGGAGATTTATTGCCGAAAGGCTTCAAAGATCCCGATAGTTACTGGGCTGCAGAAAACATCCGTCCTTACGTGTTGGAATACAGCAGCCGCCTGGTTCCCAGGCAAGGCGTTCCGAGAAAATTGGTGGATCTCCTGAACGATGCATGGAAGGGCAAGCTGGCTTTGGACGAAAGGGAATACGTCTGGTTTGCAAATATTTTGAATGTATTGGGCGAAAGGAAGGGTTTGGACTTCATGAAACGGCTTGCCCGGCAAGGTATCAACCTGCGCGGCGGCCATTCTTTGTTGAGCCAACTCGTTGCAGCTGGAGAATTTCCAATCAACATAGTCCAGTATGCCCACATTGCCCAGCGTAGTATAAGGGCCGGGGCCCCAGTCGATTGGGTAGGCTTGGATCCCGTCATCACAGACTTTCATTCCATTGCGCTCATGGCAAATGCACCCCACCCTTACACCGCTACGCTGTACATCGATTTTGCCTTGTCGGAGGAGGGACAGCGTCTCCTGGCAAGGCGAGGGTTTATTCCAGCTCGGGTCGGTGTCGGAAGTGATCCGCCGAGACTCACGACGGATCTCAAGTTGGTACCCATGGATCTCAAGCTATTGGATGATCTCCAGAGATACACACAGCTGTTCGAGGAGACATTTTCAAAAAAGTCAAGAGGCTCCCGGAAGTGAGATTGAGCACCTGAGCTATCTTAAAGCTTTGTGAACAATTTTCTCTGGCATCACAGTGGCCTCGTATTTCCAGCCCCTGAAAAACTTTTCGATTTTTCGTTTGCGAAAAAGACTCCGTTCCACTTGGATCGCAGAAGATGGAACCCGGGGCTATATAGAAACACTGCTGTTTCGCCGACCGGCTCTCCGGGAACGCAGAACGCGGCGCTTTTGTGCTTGACGGTTGCCTAAGACTTGGACTAAGGTTCCACGCTGCCCGAACTTTCAGCTCAGCCATGTTAAACGCGCGGCAGCAGCAGATCAGCTCCGCCGGTTTGCTGGATTTTCTGAGGAAGCGACCGTGAAAAAAGTGAGACGCGTCATTGGTCTGATTCTCCTTCTATTGGCAGGCAAGCCTGAGGCTGGCTTTGCTAAGCCGGTACGGATCGGCTGCTCCGGTCTCGGGGGGTTATATCTCCCTGTCTGGGTTGCTCAGGATCGAAGTTTCTTCCGGAAGCATGGTTTAGACACAGAAGTAATTACCTTCCAGGGCGGTCCCCAGACGGTTCAAGCGCTTGTTGCGGGCGATATCCATTTTACGGTAGGCGGGATCTCGTCGGGGGTTAACGCCCGGTTAGCGGGAGCCGACGTTCTGGCTGTTGCCACGTTTGTTAACACTTTGCCCTACACTCTTGTCGCCACACGAAGGATCAAGGCGACCGATCAGCTGAAAGGGAAGCGCATCGCGGTTAGCCGCTTTGGGGCTGCGGACCACGTAGCGCTCAAAATTGGTTTGCGGAAATCCGGCATTGACCCGGAGAAGGAGACGGTTCTTCTCCAGATTGGTAACCAGAGCGCCCGGTTTGGCGCTTTACAAGGGGGGACTGCCGATGCCACCCTGATCTCCCCCCCTTTGACTCTCACAGCACGAAAATTAGGGTTTCACTCTCTTCTTAGTTTCCAAAAAAGCGGGATCCGCTGGGCCTACAATTCCATCCTTATTACGAACGATTTCGGCCAGAGACACCGCGAGACTGTAGTGAGTTTTCTCAAGAGTTTTCTAGAAGGAATGGCTCACGTGCTGAAGCACAAAGAGGATAGCCTGGCGGTTCTCGGCAAATGGATGGGGCTCAAAGATCGGGAGGCGTTGGAAGAGAGCTACAACTATCTCGTGGAGTCGATCTCGAGAAAACCTTATACGGACCCCGAGGGGTTGCAGGCTCTTTTGGATCTGATCAGGGAAGCGAATCCAAAGGCAAAGAAGGACCCACTGCAAGCGTTTGATGATATGAGCTACCTCCGTGAGTTGGACCGAAGCGGATTTATCGATCGCCTTTACCAATGAATCTAGGACTTGCGGCAACGGTTTCACATAGGAACAATTCTAGAAGCACGGACCTGTCTCCACAGGCAAAAATAATGAGAGTTGTTTTTGTAGCGCTATTCTTTACGATCGTCGTTCTCTCTAGTGCTTTGGCTGAAGGAATACGAATTGGCGCCGCCGGCGTAGGCGGGGCATTTCTCCCGCTTTGGATCGCGCGCGATAAAGGTTTCTTTCAAAAATCGAAGCTGGACTGCGAAGTCATAACGTTCCAAGGAGAGCCCGTTCTTATACAGTCGCTTGTGGCCGGCGATATCCGCTTTAGCGTCGGCGGCTTTTCCTCTGGAATCAACGCGAGAATGGCGGGAGCTGATGTCACGGCTATCGCCGTGTTTGTCAACACGCTCCCCTATACTTTGGTGGCCTCCGGAAAGATTCAATCGGCGGATCACCTAAAAGGCAAGCGGTTTGCGGTGAGCAGGTTGGGGTCGGTGTCGGACATCGGCCTAAGGATGGCGCTCAGAAAACTGGGCGTCGATCCCAAAAAGGAGGCAGTGATTCTGGGTGTCGGGGACCAATCGGCTCGCTTCGGTGCCTTGAGGGCAGGGACGGTCGATGCCACGGTGATCACGCCTCCTTTGACGGTTACGGCTAGAAAGATGGGCTTTAATGTCGTAACGAGTTTCCAAGACGCAGGGATCAAGTGGGCTTATAATTCGATTGTTACGACAACGGATTTCGCCAGGGGCAATCGGGAAACCGTCGTCAATTTCCTCAAGGCTTTTTTGGAAGGGATTGCTTTCGTTCATAAGAACAGGACTGAAAGCATGCGCGTCTTGGCCAAATGGATGCGCCTCAATGATCAAGAAGCGTTGGAGGAGGCTCTTAGCTTTTTGCAGAGAATCCTGGAAAGCAAACCCTTTGCCAACGAGGAGGGAGTACAGGCCGTGCTCGATGCCACCGCCGAGACGAATCCAAAGGCCAAGAAATTCAAGCCACAGGATATCGTAGATATGACTTATCTCCTGGAGCTGGATCGAAGCGGATTCATAGATCATCTTTACCATTGAGAAGTTGCGTCGCCAACCACTGAAACTGGAGTGAAACCGTGAAGAGGGGTAATGCCAAAGCCGGTTGCGATTCGTATTTGCAGAAAACCGTGCGGATCGTTTTTCCGGCGCTTGTTGTCCTGGTTCTGGGTTCTTCCGATCTCCTTGGCAGCATGCTCCGGATCGGGAGCGCGGGTGTGGGCGGAGCTTTTCTTCCCTTGTGGGTTGCTCAAGATAAAGGACTTTTCAAAAAATATGGCTTGGATACGGAAGTCATTACTTTCCAGGGAGGGCCTCTGGCCGTCCAGTCACTTTTGGCCGGGGGAATCCGGTTTCATGTTGGTGGAACGAGTTCCATCATCGAAGCGAAAATCGGCGGTGCAGACGTGGTGACCCTCGGTGTGTACATCGATACGTTGCCTTACATCCTCGTATCTTCCCGATCGATCACGTCTACCGATCAACTAAGAGGAAAGCGCTTTGGAGTAAGCCGGTTGGGATCCACCTCAGATATTGCGTTGAGAGTAGCTTTGCAGAAACTAGGCATTCATCCGGAGAAGGAAGCGATCATGCTGGGGATAGGAGATCAAAGCACTCGCTTTGCTGCGCTTAAGGCAGGAACTTTGGATGCGACCGTGATTTCTCCTCCTTTGACTATAGCCGCCAGGAAGCTCGGGTTTAACCTCATTGCCAGTTTCCATGAGGCCGGAGTTACGTGGGCCTATGATTCGCTGGACACGACTGTAGAATTCGCCCGGAACAATCGTCAGACCGTGTTGAACTTTGTCAAAGGCTTTATCGAGGCTCTCGCCTTTATCCGCAAAAACAAGCAAGAGAGTCTGGACGTCCTTGACAAGTGGATGCGTCTTAGGGATTCGGAGTCCTTGGCTGAAACCTACGATTATTTGCTCAAGATCCTCCCCCAGAAGCCGTACCCCACGGATGAGGGAATCCAGGCTATTTTGGACGCTGTCGGGACGCGAAATCCAAAAGCCAGGAAATTCAGGCCGCGCGATTTCGTGGATATGACTTTTCTTAAAGAGCTGGATCGAATCGGATTTCTAGACGACGTTTTTAAGTAAAACGAAGGAAGTCTCGAGCTTCCGAGAGGAGAGAAAGATGCCAGAGAAAAAAATCATTCATTATCTTAATCAGTTCTTCGCCGGAGTGGGTGGAGAAGAAAAGGCGGATGCGTCTGTGGGTTTCTGCCGGGGAGCGATGGGACCGGGAAAAGGGCTCGAACCTTTAGTCCGTGAAGAGGCAACAATCGTGGGCACGGTATTTTGCGGCGACAACTACTTTAATGACCATTCGCAGGAGTCGCTGCAGGAGATCGTCGAAGCCGTAAGACGCGAGGCCGCCGATCTCGTTATTGCGGGTCCAGCTTTTGACAATGGTCGCTATGGGTTTGCCTGTGTCGAGCTGGCCAACCATCTGGCCAGCCAGCTGGGTATTCCTTGTCTTACGGCGATGTACGAAGAGAACCCGGGCGTGGAAATCTACCGAGAGTACAAGAATCCCAAGGTTTTCCTTTTGCCCACGTCCCAGAGCGTAACCGGGATGAGGGAAGCCCTTTCTTCCATCGGTCGTTTGGCGCTGAAACTCTGCCGAAATGAGACCATTGGCCCTGCGGCTAAAGAGGGTTATTTGCCCCGGGGGATTCGAACGATCACGACGACCGACAAGACAGGCGTGCAACGTGCCGTGGATTTGCTATTGGCAAAAGTGGCCAGACAGCCTTACGCGACTGAAATCCCCATAAGGACGCTCAGTCCCATAAATCCAGCCGCCGGCGTTGCTGATTTTTCCCGCGTCAAGCTTGCTCTGGTGACGACTTCCGGTCTGGCGCCCTATGGCAACCCGGACGGTTTCAAGAGGTACCGCAACACCGAGTGGAAAAAATATTCCATTGAAGGATCAGACGGTCTCGCCAAAGGGGAGTGGGAGGCGATTCATGGAGGTTACGATACTCGGTTCATCAATAATAATCCGAATTATGCCGTTCCTGTGGATGCTTTACGAGAGCTCGAGGAAGCAAGAATGATTGGCGAGCTTTACCCGTATATCTATTCGATTCCCGGCGTCCAGGCGTCGGTGAGCGTCATGCAGCGGATCGGCACAGAGATGGCGAAAGACATGAAGGCTAACGGAGTCTCGGCGGTTGTGCTGACTTCGACGTGAGGGAGCTGCTCTCGCAGCGGCGCTGTGATCACAAAAGAGCTCGAGAACGCTGGTCTCCCGGTCGCCTATGTTTCCGCAATGTACGCGTTATGCAAGCAGTTGCACGCTCCGCGGGTGGTCCAAGGCATTAAGATCCCTCATCCCTGTGGGGACCCGGGTCTTTCTGATGAGGATGATCGGCACCTCAGAAAGGAAATCGTTTCCGCGGCTTTAGGAGCGCTGAAGACGGAAGTTTCTGAGCCTACGCTCTTTAAGCCTAATGTCACCTTGCTTTTCGCTTAGAGGAGGTTGGAATGCGCCTCGAATTAGTCAGTTTTCCGGTGCGGGAGATGTCGTTCGGCCCCGAAACCACATATCAGGACGGCAGGCTCTCGATTCAAAAGGACGAGATTATAGAGTTCCTGAAGCAGGACAAGAGGATTGCCCAGGCCACGGTAGAAATTGCTCACCCTGGAGACGAGGTTCGTATCGTCTCCATCCGGGATGTGGTTGAGCCGCGGGTTAAGGCCAACGGGCCGGGATGCGTTTTCCCCGGCATTCTCGGGCCGGCGGAGCAGGTCGGGAAAGGGAAAACCCATAGGCTGGCAGGGAGCGCTGTTGTAAGCGCTGCTTACTATCCTTCGAAGCTGAGGGTGGGAACGGTCGCACCGAACAGCTCGATGCTGGACATGTGGGGGCCCGCCGCGGCCCTTTCTCCGTTAGGACTCACGCACAATCTGGCATTGGTCCTGAATCTGGCTGAGAATCTATCTGAGACCGATGCTGATGCCGCGATTCAGAACGCCGAATTAACTGTGGCGCAGCGTTTAGCGCAAACGACTCTGGGTTTGAGTTCAACAGAACAAGAGATTTTTGAGCTCGCACCTGCGAACCCATCGCTGCCCAAGGTTGTCTATGTGTTGTGCTGTCTCAGCGGCGCCAATCGGGACTTCAGTCTCTATGGTCTTCCGATTATCGAGTCGTTGCCGACGCTGGTACACCCGAATGAGTTCTTTGACGGAGCTATTGTGGTGACCACGCGCAAGGGCAGAAATAATCACCCGCATACCTGGGAGTGGCAAAACCAGCCCGTCGTGATGGAGTTATGCAGAGAGCACGGGAAGCGGTTGAATTTTCTCGGCGTCATTCTTCATAGAATTGCAGCCAATACTCACATGGCAAAAGAAGTCGGAGCCCTGCGGGTCGCGCAGGTGGCTAAGCTCATGGGCGCGAACGCCGCAATTATTACCCGGATGAACGTTTCAGGAAACCGGTTTATCGATGCCATGCTGAGCGTCGGCGCCTGTGAGAAGGCGGGCATCAAGGCTGTCTTTGTCACTCCGGAATACGGAGGTCCGACGGGCGAGGAGTTGCCTTTTCTTTTCTCGGTCCCGGAGGCTGACGCGATGGTAAGCACTGGAAGCCAGGAAAGAGTCCTGGAGCTTCCGGCTCCAAAACGGGTGATTGGCCCGTTGATCGGTGAGAAGGTGCTGCTGGATATGGACCAGGTACAAGGCCGGCCGCCCCAGCGCGCGGATGTGCCATTGTCCTTGGATGGAAGGGATTACATCGCCGCCGGCATCGACTGGTGGGGAGGAAATCACTTTCGCTGCGAAGAGTTTTGAAGGGAGTGACCGCGGGACCGGCTTTCATTTTTCGAAAAAACGGAGCCGGCTCCCGCCAAAAGGCTGTCCGAGACATCTCACGAGGGGATTCCAACCCCCGCATCCAAAAACAGATTACTGTCATTTATTCACGCCCCGGCTTCCTGCGCTCTCGATAAGGCCGAGCACATACTCGGGTGTTATGCGAGACTGACGAATCCGAATGGCGAACGGCTTCAGGGCATCTTCCACGGCGCCGGCGATAACAGCGGGAACGGGGTTGCTTCCTTCCCCCATGCCTTTCACGCCATAGGCGCTAAAAGGTGACGGGGTAACGAGATGATCCACTATGAGTTCCGGCATGTCCGAAGCTTGAGGACAGCTATATTCCAGAAAAGTCGGTGTTAACAACTGCCCGTCCTGATCATACACGAATTCCTCGTTGGTGGCGGCCCCTAAACCGTGCGCAACGATGCCATGGATCTGACCGTTTACCACCATGGGGTTGATCATGGTACCGCTGTCGCTGACCACAACGTATTTGAGCACGCGGTACTGTCCGGTTTCTGTATCCACCTCTACTACGGCCGCGTGCATCGCGTTCGCGTATATTAAACTGCAGACACCTTGGGATAGCATTGTAGATCAGTCTGTTGTCGAGGATGTTCTTCGAGAACGTAAGTCGTAGAATTCCAGCCGGTCGACTTTAGAGTCGCCTTTAAACCTCCTGATCGGTACAAAGGGACTGCAGATGTCAGGATGGCCATCGAAGGCAGGGAAATCGAAGGCTTTTTTAATAACTGGGCATCATTGAAACTGACCTCGCAAGAAAAGTTTGTAAGTGGGGAATGGTTAATCATCGCGCAACTGACTGATAATTCTTGGCCATACCGCCGGAGCTGAAATCTAAGCTTCGGGATATAGTGAAGCCGGCAAGGAAATAGATTATTTAACCTGCCCTGTCATTCTTCCCTCCGCTTTTCTTTTCTCATGGTGCTGCCGGAAGGGGGTCGTAGTTGCCTTTATAAATTGAATGCCAGTCTCTCCTCCTCATATTCACCAGAAATCTCTTTCGCTGTAGCAAGTAATCCAGCTGTGGATATAGATAAAGAATGAGTTAGCTCAAGCTTCTGCCCTCAGTCTCCTGTGTTTTCTCTGATCTTCAGCTCGGCACGTTGCAAGTCGGCATTAACGGCCGAAGCACCCCGTTGGGAGAAGCCTCTCTGGATTGCCGTTATCTACAACAAGGAGACTAGCCACTAGCCACCGCATTCCGGCAGCCTTACAGGTTTGGTGCGGTTGTCTAAATTTGATACTTTGATAAAGTCGTCGCGCGCGCTGATAACGTGCGCGGGTCCGAATGAATCGGCAGGCTCGGAGGGATTCTGAAAGGAGGCCATATGATACTCAGGAAAAAGATTGTTTCGTTTTTTGTAGTCGTTGCCTTGTTTTCGGCACCTTTGATTGTCACCGAAAAAGCGATCGCGGAGACTACTCCGGTAATTTCCGGCGAGATATCCGGAGTGGAAGCCTGCATTCAGGATATCTGCCATTTCGCGATTTTCCTCGGCATATTCCGTGGGATCATGGGGACCAGGCCGGCTCTGGGATTCTTCTCGGCCGCTGCCCAGCATGAGTCGCCGATCCCCCAGCTCCTCGGGGAAACGGTCGCCATCACGGAGGGTTAGAGTAGCGTGCTGGACTGTCTGAGGAAAATCGGGCGCGGCGCTGGAATTCCCCTCACGGAACACGGCCGAAGCATATCTTCCGTGTACCCGTGAGTTTCCAGCGCCACTCGCCGTCCACCGGCGCGAGGTTAAACGTCTGACTTTGCGGAAGGAACGGAGTTTCTTTATTCTTTTCCGCCCTTCGGCGCTGCAGGCGATTCTCCGGGGCCTGGCTCTCTTGCAGGACCAGGCTCTTTTCCGCGCTCTGTTCTGGGCTCTGTTCCGCGGGATTCTTCCAGGCCGAGTGCCTTTTTGGTCTCATTATCCAGTGTTCCGCTGGCTTTTAGGCCCTGAGCCTGCTGAAATGCCCTAAGCGCTGCCTGGGTCCTCGGCCCCATGATACCGTCGACCGGTCCAGGATCATGCCCTTTTTCCTTCAAAGCTTCTTGGGCCTTCTTTATGTCTTCACTGGATGCCATGCGGCCCCTCTCCATACCGGCACCCCGCTGAGACTCCATGCCGGTCTGAGTCTGCGTCCCTCTCTGTTCCCGCTGCGCTGGACCTGAAGATTCCATGCCGCCCGGAGTCTGAGTCCCTCTTTCCTCACGCTGCACTCCGGAACCGGAAGTTTCCTTGCCTCCAGTCTGAGCCCAAACCAGCGAAGCGCCTAGCAACACGGCCGCACCTACCGAAAGCGTAGATAGCAGCGCGTAACGATTCTTCATACGAGCCTCCTTTCCCGAACAAAATACTTACCTAAGGCGGCCTTCGGCCGCAACCAAAAGATGCACGCTTTTGCGTAGCATCTCACGACGGAACAATCTAATTTAGTATGTGGGTCCTATTTTCTTCCCGGTCAATGAGGTAAGTTCCTGAGAGATGTTTTAAAACACGAGGGTGGAGCTATTCCGGCTGCGGGCATATAAAAAAACGGAGCCGGCTCCCAAAACCAGCCGGCGGGCTATCTTGCTTAACTATGAGTTAGACGTTATGCTCAGGAATCCCCCGGCAAGGAGCGCGGAATCGAGTGGATAAATTAATTCGCCAACCCACCTATAATCTCAGCGATCGTCCCTTTATGATAATTTGGGAGACGACCCACGCCTGCGATCTGGCTTGCAAGCATTGCCGGGCCGAAGCGATTCCGGAGGATGACCCGCTCTCATTGAGTTTTGAAGATGCCAAACGTCTCCTTGAGCAGATCGAGAGTTTTGGCAGGCCGCGACCTTTGCTTATCTTCACTGGCGGAGACCCTTTCAAACGCGTTGATCTTTTCGATCTGCTGGCCTACGGCAACAAACTGGGGCTTATTATCGCCGTGTCTCCCTCCGGCACTCCCTTATTGACTGAGGCCAATCTGCTGAAGGTCAAAAACCACGGAGCAAAGGCAATTTCGCTCAGCATCGACGGCTCGAATGCTGAGCGGCACGACAGTTTCCGGCAGGTGCCGGGCTCTTTTGAGCTGACGACACGGGGCTGGCGGATTGCCCGAAAGCTGGGCCTCAAACTGCAGCTCAACACGACGGTAACCCGTTATAATCTGGAGGACCTGCCGGAGATTTTTCGGCTCGTGTTAGAATACGGAGCGATGACCTGGAGCCTGTTCTTTTTGGTTCCGGTGGGGCGCGGAAGAGCGGAGGATGAAATTTCGCCAGCCGAGTACGAAGCGGTCATGCATTTCCTTTACGACTGCTCCAAGTTTGCCAGCGCGAAGACAACGGAAGGCCATCATTACAAGAGGGTCGTCCTCCAGCGAGCCATTCTCGATGAAAAGGGACTGCCTCTTGAAGATTACTTCCAGCTCGATCCCGTATATTATCGCCTAACGAAAGCTCTGAACAATATTGTGACTCAACATCGAATCAAACCGCGGGAAGCCATCATCCGGACTCCGATGCATATCAATGCGGGCAATGGTTTTGTTTTTGTTTCCCGGCGGGGCGATGTCTTTCCAAGCGGGTTTATGCCGATCAGCGCCGGCAACGTACGGGAAAAATCTCTGGTCGAAATTTACCGGGAGGCGCCGCTCTTCAACGACTTGCGTGATACCTCCAAGTTCGAGGGGCGGTGCGGGCTGTGTGAATTCGTCGGCGTGTGCGGAGGTTCCCGGTCTCGCGCCTACGCAGTAACCGGGGATCCCCTGGCCGAAGAGCCGTTCTGCACGTATGAACCGAGGACGTTCCCGTTTCAGGAAGAGCTCCGGGCCCGGCTGAACGATCCGGTGGAGTAATAAAAGCTCCAGCTAAGCGCATAGAGCAAAGAGCATGAATCAGCTCTTGCCACTGCGATCTTCCCCTTTGCACGTCCAAGCGCATCGCGCCGAACTATAATAACAATAAGTCGCTTAGCGCTATGCCCTCTGCCCCTTGCGTGTTTGTCACGAGAATATGCGCAGCAGGCGCCACTTCGCTCCCTCCCCGCCAAGGCCCCAACGAGCCAGAGCCACCAGATCGCCCCTGTTATTGACCAACCGAAGAATCTTTTCGTCTTCCCGCGGCGTGCCCAGAACTGAGAGCGCTTCCTGCTGCCCCATTCTAAGTCTCGAATAGAGTGAATCTTCGAGGCGAAACTCACGCAGGTGCCTTAACGCCTGGCTCAAACTAATGAGGGGGATCTCTTTTCTTTCTCTCTTAAGCGCTTCGAGCTCCCCCAAGGTTATGGCATCCTCAATTGTTAGATGGGCACAAGAAAGGCGCCTCAGGCTCTTAAGATGCGCACCGCATCCGAGAAAACTCCCCATATCGGCCGCGAGCGTGCGTATGTAGGTCCCCTTAGAGCAGGTAACCTCGAATCCCAGTTCTGTGGGACTTAGCGGCCAAAGCTTCAGCCGCTCGATTTTTATCTCGCGTGGAGCCCGGGGAACGCTTTTTCCCTGACGGGCAAGACGGTATAGACGCACGCCTTGCCGCTTCAGAGCGGAAAACATGGGAGGGACCTGTTTAATCCTCCCCATGAAGGCCTCTCGAAGGTCATCGATGTCTTTCTGGCCCAAAGGCCGCGTCTCTCGCACCTCCAGGATCTTTCCGGTTGAATCCTGTGTATCTGTTTCAACGCCCAGTTGTGCGATCCCTGAATAACTCTTGACCGCGTTGAGGAAGATTTCAGCGATTTTGGTTCCCTCATTGATTCCGAGAGGAAGAAGTCCGGAGGCGAAGGGATCCAGCGTGCCGAGGTGCCCGGCTTTCCTGGCGCCAAGCAGGGCCTTAACTTTCTCAACCACGCGCGCGGAAGAAGGGCCCTCCGGCTTATCAATCAACAAAATGCCGCTTCGCATAACTTCTAACCGGGAGTAGTGGGGAAGTTTGTGTTAAGGCCGCGCGCAAAATCGCCGGGTCAAGAAGCGTATGAAGCTTCGCGCAGCCTGTTACTAGCCGGATTTACCCCGCTTCAGGAGATCTTCGATCCGCTGAGCCCGAGCGGAAGTCTCGTCGTAAACAAACTCAAGGGTCGGCACGAATCGGAGCTGCAGCCGTCCGGCCACCTTGCGGCGGATAAAACCGGTGGCGCTCTTCAGACCTGAAAGCGCTTCAACCCTCCCCTCTTCTCCATTGAGGCAACTGAAATACACCCGCGCATGTCTGAGGTCCTTGCTTATCTCCACGCCAGTCAGAGTAACGGGTCCAATCCGGGGATCGCCAACTTCTTTAGTAAGCAATTCAGAGATCAGCTCCAGGAGAAGATCTCCAACGCGGTCAGAACGACTGTAGTCCATAAGGGCTGGATCCAGCAGCAGTCAGATTCGGCGGTAATCCCGAGAATAAAACCGTTCAGGCGAACGGAGGGTTTTCAGCGGACTCAGCAGTAAAACAATTCTACTTCCGCGTCGCCTACTTGAGCAAGGCCAAGATCCTCAACAAAACCGACAACCTTGTGAAGAGTTCCCTCGACGATTTGCCGGCTGCTGCCTACCATTCCGAAACCCAAAACTGCGCTCTGCCACAGATCCTGATCGTCGAATTCCGTGACAGATATATTGAATTTATGGGAGACCCTCGCCTGGATTCTCCGAAGGGCGCCTCTTTTCCCTTTTAGACTGTGGTTCTCAGCGAGAATCAGACTTAATTTCAGAACCCCGACGATCAAAGGGGAAGACTTTGGCTGGGAGTGTCTTCTGCCTATCGCTTCTCTCCTGCGCTCGCTCGAGACATTTCGCGCCCGCCGTGGGATGGGGTGATACGGCGAATGACCGGAACTCGCTCGTAAGCTTCGATCTTATCGCCAACTTTGACATCGTGATATGCCTCCAGGGAAAGACCGCACTCATAACCGGCGGTTACCTCGCGCACATCATCCTTAAAGCGCTTCAAACCTCCCAACTTGCCCTCATGAACCACCACCTGATCCCTGAGCAACCGCACCAAGCTGGAACGTTGTATTTTTCCTTCAGTCACGTAGCACCCCGCCACGGTTCCAACGCCGTGGATAGTGAAAATCTGGCGCACATCCACCCGACCGTGCACCTGCTCCCGGTAAACGGGTTCGAGCATGCCCTCCATAGCCGCTCTGATATCCGCGATGGCTTCATAGATGATCGTATAGAGCCTAACGTCCACGCCTTCTTGAGCCGCCAAATGGGCTGCCTTCGCTTCGGGCCGGACGTTGAAGCCAATCACGATCGCGTTGGAGGCCGCCGCCAACAGAACATCGCTTTCAGTGATTCCGCCCACGGAGCCGTGGATAACCCGGAGTCTCACCTCTTCCGAAGAAAGACGATTCATCGCTTCGGTCAGCGCCTCTACGGAACCGTGCACGTCCGCTTTCAAAACGACTTTAAGCTCTCTGACATCACCGGATTTGATCTGGTCGTAGAGATCCTCAAGAGAGACTTTGGAGCTCTTGACCAGCTCCGTCTCCCTTTGCTTTGTTTGCCGATACTCAGCCACCTGCCTCGCCTTCGCCTCATCAGCGACGGCAACGAACGAATCTCCGGCCTGCGGGACTCCCTGAAGGCCCAGGATCTCGACGGGCAAAGACGGAGGCGCCTCGTCGATTTTCCCCCCCAAATCGTCGATCATCGCACGCACTCTTCCGTGGAAAACGCCGCAGACAAACGAATCGCCGACTCTTAGCGTCCCCTCCTGGACCAGGACAGTCGCCACAGGTCCACGCCCTCTGTCCAACTTCGCCTCGACAATCGTGCCTCTGGCCAGCTTTTCCGGATTGGCGCGCAGCTCGAGAACATCGGCTTGCAACAGGATCATCTCTAAAAGCTGCGGAATGCCCTCTTTGGTTTTGGCTGAAACGGGCACAAAAATGGAATCCCCTCCCCAGTCCTCCGACACAAGACCGTAAGTGGCCAAACCTTTCTTGACCCTCTCGAGGTTTGCATCGGGCCTGTCGATCTTGTTGATCGCGACAATGATGGGCACCTCGGCGGCCCGGGCATGGTTGATTGCTTCTACGGTCTGAGGCATGACGCCATCGTCCGCCGCCACAACCAGGATGACGATGTCGGTGACCTCGGCGCCTCTGGCACGCATCGCCGTGAACGCTTCATGTCCGGGAGTATCCAGAAAGGTCACGCTTCTCCCAGCCACGGGAACGTGATACGCCCCAATATGCTGAGTGATCCCTCCGGCCTCCTGGGCGGTGACGTTCGTGCTCCGAATCGCGTCCAGCAGCGACGTTTTCCCGTGGTCCACATGTCCCATGATGGTGACGACAGGAGGTCTGAGCTGGACGGCCGTGTCGGACTCCTCCACGTGATGCTCCAACTCCAGAGCGCTTTCCGCGTCAAAGGCCACGTTCTCCACCTGATGCTCGAACTCAGCCGCTACCAGGGCGGCGGTGTCCGCATCGAGTATCTGGTTAATGGTCGCCATCATTCCCAGCGCCATCAGTTTCTTTATCACCTCGCCCGCTTTTACTCCCATCATTCTGGCGAGGTCGCCGACACTGATCACCTCGGTTATCTTGATGACCCGCTTGCTCGCCTTGGGAACTGTAATCTCCGTCTTCTTCTGCTCTTTTCCCGGTAGCGCCCTCTTCTTTTTCGGAAAACGTCCGGAGCGGACTTCCCGCTCGCGAAGCTCCAGGATCTCTTGCTTTTTGACGACGCGTTTTTTGTGCCGGACACCCTTTGCCGGTGCCGGTTTTTCTGCTTCTCCGTCAGTCTTAACCTCGCCGGGCTTGGCCGCCTCCCCCGCCTGCGGGACCGGTTTCTTGGCTGCCGCACCTGCCGCCTCCGCAGGGCCCGGCCGCCGGGGCACAGGAGTCGGCGCCGGTGTCACGCGGCCGGCTTGTTTTAAGTCGATGCGACCTAAAATCCGTGCGGGTCCGCGAACAGGCTCTTGGGTAACAACAGCAGGCTTCGCCTCTACAGGCACCGGAGCAGGCTCCGGCGCCACTTCCGCCATCGCGGGAGGAGGCGCGGGCACAACTTGTTCTACTTTCGCTTCGACAGCCGGAGCTTCCCCGATAGTCTCGCGCTCGGCTTCAATTTCTTGAGCAGGTTCCGGCACTGGAGCGACTTCGATCTCGATAGGAGGCGCCGGCTCCGGTTCGGGTGGAGCGACCTCTTCAATCACCGGCTGTTCGACGACCGGTTCTTCAATCACCGGCTGGGGCGGCTCGACCTTCGGAAGCGGCTTTTGTGAAATCACCTCGACCCGATTTGTCCGGCGGCGGATCACATTCGCCTGAACTCGCCGCTCGACGATTTGTTCGCGGGCCTGAATCTCACCCATTGTCTGGTCCTCGGACGTGACCACTCTCTCTCCGACGACTTTCTCTTCCCCGATAGCAACCTGTGGCCTCGCGGGCCCGGCCATTGCTGTTCGGAGACGACTGACCTCATCGTCTTCCAGAGAACTCTGAGATTTCTTTCCCCGGATTCCCAACTTCTCAAGCTGGAGAATTAGTTCGCGGGTTTCAACCCCGAGTTCTTTAGCCAGTGCGTGTACTCTCGTCTTTCCCATTTCCTGTTACTCCCTGAGCCGCTTTCGAAGCGTCGTAATTACCCTTTCTCTAGTCTCGCGTCCGATTTCCACGTGAAAAGCCCGGTAGACGCTTTTCCTGCGCAGGAAAGCTTGCCAACACTCCTCTGCGGGATGAACATAGCCACCACGCCCCCGGCCAGACTGATCGATCGCCAATTCCCCGGCGCCTCGTGTGGCGAGACGCACTAATAACCTCTTCTCGTCTCTTGCACCGCAGCCAAGACAGGTCCGTTGCGGCTGATGCCTCCTTTTCAAAGCCGCTCACCTACGCTCCTTTTTCCCCTGACTCTACATACTCGGCGGACTGTTCCGCCTGGGACGCTTGATCAGCGACCCCGCCCGACGCCTTTGCCGCTTCTTCTTCTCTTTTTCTCTTTTCCGCTACATATTCCCGAGCCGCTTTGTAGATGGTCTCGGCCTTCTCCCGGCCAACGCCCTCAACCTGCTGAACCGTTTCCAGGTCCGCTTCCGCCAACTCTTCCGCCGATTTGAAACCGTCCTGGTAAAGCAGTTCTGCAACCATATCACTGACCCCGGGAATGGCCGCCAGAGAGATACGGGCCCGGCGGGTCTCCTCCTCCGCGTCTGATTCGCTACGGACGTCGATCCGCCAGCCCGTTAGCCGGGAAGCCAGGCGGACGTTCTGACCTTTCCTGCCAATGGCGAGGGAGAGCTGGTCATCGGGAACAATGACCTCCATGCTATGCTCCTCATCATCGATGATAATCTTGGATACCTTGGCCGGAGCCAGGGCGCGACAGACATAATCTGCCTGATCCGCAGTCCAGTGGACGATGTCGATCTTTTCTCCCCTTAGCTCCTGGACCACAGCCTGGACTCGGGTCCCCTTCATCCCAACACATGCTCCCACCGGATCGACATCCGGATCGTTCGAGGTCACCGCGATTTTCGCCCGCCCACCGGGTTCCCGCGCCGCCCCCTTGACTTCAACAATGGCCTCGTAGATCTCCGGGACTTCTTGCGCAAAGAGTTTGATAAGCATTCCCGGATGGGTTCGGGAAAGCACGATCTGCGGTCCCCTGCTCGTCATCTCCACGCTCACAATGTATGCCCGAATCCGGTCACCTTGCCGGTAGCGTTCTCGAGGCACTTGTTCCTTCTCCGGAAGGATGGCGTCGGTCCGCCCCAGATTTACAATGATGTTTTTCTTCTCGAAACGCTGTACGATGCCGTTGACCAGTTGCCCTTCGCGACCCTTGAATTCGTTGTAGATAATCTCCCGCTCCGCATCCCTGACCCTCTGGACAATGTTTTGCTTCGCCGCCTGAGCAGCAATACGGCCAAAAGAACTGCTGTCCAGCTTGCAAAGCAGTTCGTCCCCCATTTGCGCTTCCGGATCGAGGGAAGCCCGCGCTTCTTCAAGAGACACCTCGATGGCCGCATCCGCGACCTCCTCCACCACTGTCTTGGCTTCGAAAAGCTCCACCTCACCCAGATCGGGGTTGTATTGGGCCTCGATCTTGCGCTGGTGTCCGAAAGTCTTTTTCGCCGCCGAAATCATGGCGTTCTCCAGAGCACTGATGAGAATGGTCTTATCGATACCCTTCTCCTTACTCACCTGTTCTATGACTCGATTTAGATCCTGCTGCATAATTTAGGCGCTCCAATCGTGTTCGTAATTGGCCTTCTCAATTGCCGCCAAAGGTATTCGAAACTCCGATCCTTCCTGCATGAGGATAATGCCGTCTTCTCGTACGTCTTGGAGAAGGCCCAAAAATGATCTTCGCCCGCAGATCGTCTCCCGTGTCCGCACGCGAACCCTTTTCCCAACATAACGAACGTAGTGTTCGGGTTTTTTGAGTATCCGGTTAACCCCGGGAGAAGAGACCTCCAGCGTGTAAGATCCCTCCAGGGCATCCGTCGTATCGAGCAGATCACTCAAACGCCGGCTCACGCGCGTTAAGTCGTCAAGATTCGGGCCTCCCTCTTTATCCAGGAAGAAGCGGAGCACCTTCCCATTGCTTCTTCCTTCATGCCTGAGCTCGATTTCCAGAATCTCCATTCCCTCTTCTTGAACCAGGGGCCCCGCGATCTCCCACACTCGCGTGACAGTCGCATTCGTACTCATGGTACCCCCAAAATAAAAAAGTGGGCAAAGCCCACTTTGAGTGCTGACGACTAAAGTGTATTGATTTTTTACCATAGCGGAAGCCTTCCCGCAAGCCCTTAACCGTCGCGTCCGTCGCGTAATCGCCGCTTAAGCGATGGCCCCTGCGGTCGCGCGGTCGATAAGGGCCGCCGCGCATGTTTTCACCAACCTGGTTATTTGCTATGATTTGAGATTGTTTTGTCCTGTGCCACATGAAAGATCGCGAAGAAAACTCTCAGCGCCAGGCGCATATCTCATGGGAAAATATCGTCACCAGCCTGGAAGACGGCGTCATCGTCGTGGATCGTGAAGGTATGGTGTCCTTTTTCAACCAGAGCGCCGAGGCATTAACCGATGTTTCCGCGTCTCAGGCACTGAACCAGCATTTTTGCCGGCTCTTCGGAAAAAACCCGTGGCTGATTACGATGATCCATAAGAGCCATCCGCCGCAACAGATCAGCACTCGAGGAGAAGGGGCTTTTGTTACGGCATCGGGCCGGCGGGTTCCCGTGAATCTCTCGGTCTCACCGCTGCACGACCGGCGCGGAAGATCTCTGGGAAGCCTTCTTCTGGTTCGTGACCTGACCCACCGAAAGGAGCTGGAAGAAGATTTGCGGCGCTCGGACCGTCTGGCCGCGCTTGGCACGCTGGCAGCCGGGCTGGCCCATGAGATAAAGAATCCCCTGGGAGGAATAAAGGGCGCCGGGCAGTTGCTTAGGCGCTCCGTCATGCGGGATTCTTCGCTTCTCCAATACACGGACATCATCATTCGGGAAGTGGAGCGCGTAAACGAGCTGATCGAGCAGCTTCTGGACCTCTCCCGCCCGGCCAGACTCAATCTGGTTCCTCTCAACGTTCACGAGCTTCTGAATGATGTTCTGCTCCTGGAAAAACAGGCGTTGGAGGAGCGCAACATCACTTTAAAGAAGAGTTTTGACCCGAGCCTGCCGGCCATTCAAGGCGACCGATCGCAACTTGTCCAGGTTTTTTTGAACCTCGTCAAAAATGCCCTCGAGGCCATGGGCAATCAGGGCTGCCTAAAAATCACGAGCCGATTGGAAACCGACTTCCACATCCGGGAGCCCGGCAGAAAAAAGGCGAAGTTCATCTCAGTGGATATCGAGGACAACGGCTCCGGCATCAAAGAGGCAAACCTGCCCCACATTTTTTCGCCCTTTTTCACGACCAAGAACAACGGCACTGGTCTTGGGCTGGCCATTTCCTACCGGATCATCAGAGAACACGGCGGCCTAATCCGTGTGGAAAGCCAGGAAGGAAAAGGCACGATTTTCAGAGTTTTGCTGCTGGTGGCGGAACCCACCCGGGATGATTCATCCGTCGAGGGTTGATGACAGGGTAGCCGGAAAAAGCCCGCTGACTTCGAGCGGACGGGCTCACGGGAAGGTCTCTTTTGACATCGAATAATTCGGGGCTCTATCTATGAACCAGGGAAAGATTCTCGTCGTGGATGATGAAGAGTCGCAGCGCTTGATATTAAAGCGCGCGTTGGAACAAGACGGCTATTGGGTCCAGACGGCGGAAAACGGCCGCCTCGCCCAGGCTTATCTACGCGAGAACTATTTCGACATATGTCTCATCGATATTAATCTGCCGGACGTCGATGGCCTAACGCTCATGAAGGAGGCGAAGGAGTCGGGCGTCGATTCCTCTATCATTATTATTACCGGCCGCGCCACCATGCAAAACGCCGTCCAGGCTATGAAGAACGGCGCCTTTGATTACGTCACCAAACCACTCGATTTGGATGAGATTGCTGTCCTGGTGCAACGGGCCGCCGAGAGTCGCAGGCTTCTCGACGAGTTTCGTAAACTAAAACACGAAGTTAAAAAAAGCTTTGAACCCGGCAACATCGTCGGCGAAAGCGCTGCGATGCAAAAGGTCTTCAAGACCGTCGGGCAGGTGGTAAACACTGACGCCACGATTCTGATTCAGGGGGAAAGCGGCACCGGAAAGGAGTTGATTGCCAAAACAATTCATTATAACTCTCCCCGCTGGAACAAGCCGTTCATCGCGGTTCACAGCGCCGCTGTTCCTCGAGAGCTGCTCGAAAGCGAGCTTTTCGGTCATGAAAAGGGCTCATTTACGGGCGCTTTGGAAAAGAGGATCGGTAAATTCGAGCTCGCCGAAGAGGGAACGCTTTTTCTGGACGAAATCGGCGATATCCCGCTCGTCCTGCAAACCAAACTGCTTCGGGTGCTTCAGGAAAAAGAGTTCAGCCGTGTGGGTGGCAGGGAGATCCTGAAAGCCAACGTCCGCATACTGGCAGCGACCAATCAGGACCTGGAGAGAGCCGTACGAGAAAAAAAGTTTCGCGCGGATCTTTACTTCCGGCTCAAAGTCATTCCGATCTATTTGCCTCCTCTCAGGGAACGAAAGGGAGATATCCCTCTGTTGGTGGCGCATTTTATCGAAAAGATTCGGCGAGATATGGGCGCTCAAATCTCCGGCGTCTCTCCGGACGCGCTGAGGCTCCTGGAAGAGCACACCTGGCCGGGAAACGTGCGGGAGCTTGAGAACACTTTGATTCGGGCAGCCGTTCTTTCTCCCGGGCCCATTCTCTTCCCTAAAGATATCGCCCTTCACCCAAAAGAGAGCCTTGCCGTTCCGGAACTCGACGGCCTGTCTTTGGAGGAACTACTCCATCACAAGCTCGAGGATTATTTCCGCAGGACCGAGGGAGTCGATGTCGACAATCTCTACTCGCTCGTCGTGGAAAGGGTAGAGCGGCCTTTGATTGAGCTAACGCTGAAGAAAACAGGCGGCAACCAGATTCGGGCGGCTCAAATTCTTGGGATCAATCGAAATACGCTGAGAAAAAAGATCCTCGAGCTCCACATTACTCCTAAAAAAGGCTGATGGGCAACGAATCTCCTCCCGGGCGTCCGCCGCGGGCGCTTCTCTTCCCTCTTTATGGCATCGTTGATCCGAGCCAGGGCAAAGGGCGTCCGGCCGATTCTCTGATCCGCGGACTGCTGGATGGCGGCGCGTCGGTGATTCAGATCCGCGGGAAAACGATGACATCGGGACTAATCTTTGAACTGGCATGCCAGGCGCGGGTCCTCACCCGCCAGGCGGGCGCCCTCTTGATTGTAAACGACCGGGTTGATATCGCGCTCGCCACCGGCGCCGACGGAGTTCATTTGGGCCAGGATGATTTCCCTTTGGATGTTGCTCGAAGGCTTCTGGGGGATAAGCTCATCGGCATTTCCACCCACGACCTGGAGCAGGCTCGAGCCGCGGAGCAAGGCGGCGCGGATTATATCGGCTTCGGACCGCTTTTCGGAACGGCGACGAAGCAAACCGGCTATTCTCCCCGCGGCCTCGAGATGCTGCGTAAAATTCGCAAGACGGTGAGCATCCCAATCGTCGCGATTGGCGGGATCACCGAGAAAAACGTTCAAGAGGTGTGGGAGGCCGGCGCGGATGGGGCGGCAATCATCAACGATATTATGGGCGCCGAAGACGTGGCGGGGAAGGTAAGGAGAATTTTCCGCCTGGCGGCGCACAAAGCGAAATGAAATTTCCAAAATGAAAATTTTTCATTTTGCAGTTTGCATTTATCCTTACCCCCCTTGGGCTTCGTCGAAGTCATACTCATCGCGCCCGGAATAGTCCTCAAAGCGGGTATACTCGTTTAAGAATGTCAAAAGCGCCGTGCCCGTGGGCCCATTTCGCTGTTTCGCAACATTCACCTCGGCGGTCTTATCGTCCGATTTCGGATTATAGGCCGCCTCCCGATAAATAAAGAGGATCACGTCCGCATCTTGCTCGATGGCCCCTGATTCCCTAAGATCAGCCATCATCGGCCGCTTGTCGCCACGATCTTCGACGCGCCGGTTGAGCTGCGAGATAGCGATCACAGGAATACTCAGTTCTTTGGCAAGCGCTTTCAATGATCGGGAAATCTCGGAGATCTCCTGCTCTCGATTCGGCGCGGCCGCCATCCCGCGCATGAGTTGCAGATAATCCACGATGACGAGCCCCAGCTTTTTCTCCCGATCTCGAACCAGACGCCTGGCCTTGGCGCGCAGCTCCAGGATCGATATCGCGGGAGTATCGTCGATATAGATCGGGGCCTCGGCCAATCTCCCCGCCGCCATCACGAGTTTTGGGAAATCGCGTTCGCCGAGATACCCCGAACGAAGCTTTGAATTATCGACACGCGCCTCGGAGCACAGCATCCTGAGAACAAGCTGTTCTTTTGCCATCTCCAGGGAAAAAATAGCGACCCCTACGCCTTCAAAGGCGGCATGGGTGGCAATATTGAGGCAAAAGGCGGTTTTGCCCATGCCCGGCCTTGCCGCTACCACAATGAGATCGGAAGCTTGAAGCCCTGCGGTAAGTTTGTCCACGTCCTTGAATCCGGTCGGGACGCCGGTAACCATCTCCTTACGCTCATACAGC
>JACQUW010000375.1 GCA_016210115.1 Deltaproteobacteria bacterium
GCTGAGACTCGATTCCTACGGGAAACAAAGACTGCAATCTTCCTGTTTGGCAAGGAAATCCAGGAGTTCATCGAAGAAATATATCGGAAGGGGGCAGACCTCCATGCCCTTGAGGCGATGCTGCAAAATCTTCAGGGAGACGAGCGGGTCCATAACGTGGCGAAACAGCGCGAGATCAAAGACTGGATCTCCACGCAATTAAATGGCTGTGCGGCACGATTTTCCCTTTTCCTTTCATTCGGAGGCGACCGAACAATGAATGGGGCTCCAAGGAAAGCTTCTTTGTGGATTTACTATCCTCGCGTGTCTCCTACTCGCAGGCGTAGTGGGAATTTTAGCTTTTGCAAGTTTCCAGGGCATTGTATCGGCTCAGGGCGACGTTTTTGACAAAGTTGTGTTTAAAGACCACCTCAAATGGATCGTATCAGCCCTTACCGTTCTACTTGGTTTGCTTTTCACCGGAGTTGTGGCATCTGTGGGGTTCTGGTTTGTCCTGCGCAGGACGCTTGAGCACGATGCTTAACAATCCGCTTCAGAGCGATCGCTAAAGAGCGACGCCTGAGCTTCAACGTTAGGGCCATTCAACTTTGAAACGGCACAAATTTTGGCTATAATCTGGCCAGAATGCGCTTTGAGATCATTCTGGCCCCGGAGGCGATCGAAGACTTCAGCGCGTTGAAAGCCAATCTTCGATCGCCCGTCCGCGATGCTCTTGAGACGCATCTTCGTCACGAACCCATGAAAACGAGCAGGAGCCGGATCAAGCGGTTGCGCGGCATGGCGCGACCGCAATATCGACTTCGTGTTGGCGAGATTCGAGTATTCTACGACGTATCGGCCGAGTCCGTTGAGGTCTTGGCTATTGTGCCCAAATCGGAGGCAGCAATATGGCTAGAGCAGTTCGGAAAGCCCGAATAAAGGAAGTCTCTTTGTCTGAGATCAAGGATGATCTTTCACGATTTCTGCGTGAGGCCGAGAAGCAGGAGATTGTCATCACTCGGCACGGAAAGCCTGCGGGTGTCCTAATCGGATTCGAGTCAGAGGACGATTGGTTTGATTACAAGCTCGAAAACGACCCTCGTTTCCTTGAGCGCGTCGAACAGGCCCGAAAAAGCTTGAGAGCCGGCCGGGGTACTCGGTTAGAAGATGTGCCGAAGTGAACGGGCTGCTCAACGAACGAGCAAGAGAAGGAAAGCTATGTTGAAAAGTCTCATCTCCGCGCTTTTTGGTCTCGCTCTGATCGTAGGTATTCTTGATCCTGCTCAAGTGACATGGGCGCAGCGCGGCGGGGAAAGAATCAAAATCTCGTACACCGCCACGGCCATGAGTCTCCTTCCTCTTTTCGTTGGGGTGCATCAGGGAATCTATGAAGCGGAAGGCCTTCAAGTAGATCTGGTTAGAATTTCCGGTGGAGCCGTCATTCCCTCGGCGCTCTTAAACAGAGAACTTGATTACACGAGCTCTGCTAATATTTCACTTTTTGCCGGGCTTCCCATTCGGATCATCGCCGCAATGCAGGTTAAAACTCCGCTCTCGCTGGTCGTGCGCCCCGAGATCAAAACGGGCGCCGACCTCAAAGGAAAAACCATTGCCGTCGCTCGGGCCGGATCGTTGACGGACCAAACCGCGCGTGAATTTGCTCGTTACTACGGCCTCAACCCGGACCGGGGAGAGGTGACCACGCTTGGGCTCGGCGACCACAGCGCTAGGCTCATCGCGCTCCAGGCAGACAGAGTTCACGGAGCGATCCTGGACGCTCCCAGCGACATCCATGCCCAAACGCTGGGTTTTAAGATCCTGGCCTATAGCAGCGATCTCTCAGGATAACCGTGTCCACTTTTTGTGTCGCCCAGATATCTTTCAATGGGTCCCGGTCAATAACAACGAGATCGGCGACTTTCCCCTCTTCGATCGTCCCAAAATCCCGATCTTTGCGGTAAGCCTTGGCGACATTGATGGTGCCGGCCTGAATTGCCTGCATGGGGCTTAAGCCCGCCTCGACCATCATCTTCATCTCTTCGTGAAAACATACGGCGGGCATGCCGTGGTTCGGATCGGATCCGGCTTTCAGGATTCCGCCCGCTCTTACAAACCGTCGCATGAACTTCTCAATCTTGCCATATCCCTCCCTGATTCGCCCAAGCCTCTCGGGACTATACTGCTCATAATGATCATGGAGCCACAATGTGAATGCTTTCACGGAGGGAGGAATGTATTTCGCCTTGGGATTGTTTAAGATCGATAATTCCCGCGCTTTAAAATTTCCGGCCGACGGCGATAGCGGCCGAAACCACGTGGCGATCGTGGGACACCAGGCAATCTTCTTTGCCACCATGACTTCGATGATTCTATCGAAGTTCTCTACTTGGTAGTAATAGGCAAGCTCGGCGGTGTCGAACTTGCCGCTCATCCTGTCCTCATGCGCCTGCCATTTTTTCTTGGGGTCGCAAATCGAAGTCATTCCGGGAGCCCAATGCTGTTCGACTCCAGCCACACCGCTCTCGGCGGCCCAAAAAACATCCAAAGTGTGGCAGGTCACCGGAAGATCCAGCCGGTTCGCCTCCTCCACCGCAGCCCTGAAAACTTCCGGAGCGACATACTCGCTGATCTTGATAATGTCGAGCCCCATTTCCTTCTTTCTCCGGACAACCGCGCGCGCTTCTTCTCAAGCAGCTAGGCTTACGGCTCGCGGATCAGGCAATTCAGCAACAATGTAACCTGGGCATTGGTGTTGGCAGAACTGACCTTATTTGCATGGACGAACATGACGACTTCGTAGTATTGGACCTTAAGGCTGTTCACAGCTCCGATTCCGTTGTAGGCCAAATTCTCAGATACATGGGTTACGTTCGTGAGAACTTGGCTGAGAAGGCTGGCAAAAAAGTGCGGGGCATTGTTTTCACGCCGTCGTACGATGAGCAGCTACGCCTCGCGGCTAGAGAGGCGGGCATTCAGGTTCTCAGGGTCCGAATTAAATGAGCCGCAACATAACCAATAAGGATTGAGACGACTTGAAGAGTCGTTCCAATCCAGTGTTCAAACAAGGCGCTCCAGCCGACGTCGCCGCTGGCGCGGCGCCGCGGCTGAGCTTCGTCGTTGTGTTTCCGTGAAAGATGTGCCCGTGAACCAAGACGGCCTGAATGGCGAGTGGATTGATCTCGCGCCACCTGGATAAAAGAAGCGCGGGTCGCGTGATCCGCAATGTTAGGGCAGAAAGCGAAACGATGAAGACCAAATTGAAATTTCCGGTAGCCAAGGAACGAAGCATCTTCTTCCCTAAGGAAGCATCGTGCCCTGTGTGCAGGACCGAAAAAGTGCTTGAACCCCATTCAATGGCCATCGTGAACCTGAGCGCTGTGCTGATGACCAATCGAAAAACACGCGCTGGCTCGATGTCGGACGACCTTGAGGGTTTCCTGCGGCTCATCTGGCACGGTGCGCATAATGGCGGAACTGGCCCCGACGCGGGGACTGAGGGGTCGTTGGACATCGTAGAGGATGCACGTGGTGGGCAAGCCGACCTCTATTTCTGTTCCACCGGATGCCTGCGCCAATTTCTAAACGAGTGCGTGGATGAGCTTGAGCGGAGGATAGAGAAGGTAAGAAAACGGACAAGCTTGCGGGCGGACACTCGCTAACGCTCGTGCCCCTGAAAGCGGGGCGTTAGATTGCCGGGAGTTGTGGAGGTAAGATACGCAAATCGAACACCATGTTTCACCAGTGACTAAAAAGGTAGGAATCGCTCTTTGTGATCGCTTTCTGGGAGCGAATCTCACAGCGCGCTTTTTTGTAAGGAATGCTGAATCGTAACGGGCTCGGCAGAGCGGTTTTCCTGGATCGCAAAACTCGAAAACGATAGCACCAGGCTTGTGGCTCCCCAGATTACAACGGCCTCTGAGAGGCCCACGAATTCAGCGACAAAGCCGAAGGCCAACGCTCCCATCACCGTGCCGACGTTGTGACAGGTTAGCAGGTACGCGAAAGCCTCTGCCCGCCGCTTGGGATTGCACACGTCGGCGGTCAATGCGGCAACCGCGGGCTGGGTGAATGCGGTCCCCGCTCCGGCGAGACCAACCGCGGCGATAAGAGACCACAAGCCGGTCGGAAACGAATACCAGATCACGCCGGCGGTGGCGACTCCGCAGCCGATCAGCGCGGGCAACCTGCGGCCGAACTTGTCGCTGATCAACCCTCCCGGAAGATTAAAAAAGGCGATCATCACGCCGTGGCTGAACATCAAGCTTCCGATCATTTTGGGCGACGCGTCAAACAGCGCGACCACGTAAAGCGGCAGTATTGAATGGTTGAAGCTGGAGCAAACCCCGCTTCTCACCCGGATGAGCAAACCTGCGGCAAACGATGGCCAGAAACCCGGCTTGACGAGTCCTGTCATGGTCTCAGGCCGGCGGACCATCTCCGCGCCGATTCGTTTTTCGCGGCTGACCAGGTTTTTGCTCATCGCAAGGTAAAAGATTCCGCTCAGGGCAGAGACCACAGCCCATATCTTGAAGGGAATCGTGGCGCCGAAAACCGTAGCGATATGCCCACCCAGTAAAGGCCCCAGCCCGACGCCGATGAAAAAGATCGTGTTAAAGATTCCCATCAGTTTCCCTCTTTGCGCGGGCGGAGCATCCTCGGCCAGAAGCGCCAGAAGCGAAGGCCAGAGACAGCCCGTTGCGAGTCCCGCGAAAGCCTGGAGAAAGAGAAGGTGCTCCGGACGAGTCGCCACGCTCTGGAGCCAGCCGGAGAGCGCAAGTCCAATGAAGCCTCCAGTGACGAAGTACTTGGCGCCGAATCGATCGGAAAGCCGTCCCACCGGCGCCTGCGTGAAAAGCTGCACGAGGGCATAGGCAGCGATGATCATCCCGACAGACGAATGCGTCGCGCCCAGCGAAGAGGCGTAGATGGAAAGGGTCGGCAGAATCAATCCATAGCTGAGCTTGGAAAAAAAAGTGAGGATGAAGACGATGGCGATTTTTCGGCTGATCAAAAGTTCTGAGGCGTCCTTCTCTTGCGCGGAGATAGCCCATTTAGCAGCAGCGCCGGAAAATAGTCAAGGCAAATCCAAAGCGTAGTCCCTTCAGCAATATCCCGCATCATTAGTTATCTGAACACGGACTTGCCAGCAGACAAATCCCCCTGTATCCCCCTTTTTCAAACATCACAGACAAAGAATTCCTCTCACTCCCCCCTTTTCAAGCGCGGGATTTCAATCGAGAACCGACTGGATCGCATCAACTGAACAGTACAGCTCGTTGACAAGCTCAACTATAGAGGATATCGTCTCCATTGATATACACACCATTTGATGACGCACAATTCAGGTTTGTTTTCGCTGTTCCCTGCAGCGGACAAAAGAGGAGATTATGGACTTTTACAAAGTCTCCTTGGGATTGGCGTTCCCTCTCATCACTCAGTTGGGTCGTGTGGTCCCGCGCGTAGTTAAGCCAGGGCGATCCCCACCAGTCTGTTTTCCGTTGACATTCGATTTCTAAGTCGAGCAAGTCTTTTCGGGCCAAGAAGTTGGCCGTGAGTGTACCATGATACCTGAAGCAAGCTGCCTATAGTCAGGCTGCTTCTTGTTTAGCGGAACCCTGTGGAGCCGTTGAATTTGGTCAGACTGCCGCCGTTGATGGAGCGCACCAGCGGCCGCCCCGAGCAGAAGATCGGGCTTATTGATGGACCGGTGGCGCTGAATCATCCAGACCTTACGAGTGAACATATCCGCGAGGTCCCTGGAAATATGAGTAGCTCTTGTACTCTGGCCACTAGCACCGCTTGCCTCCACGGGACTTTCGTGGCCGGTATCTTGTGCGCGAAGCGTAGCTCCTCGGCTCCGGCTGTTTGTCCGGGGTGCACGCTCCTGGTACGCCCCATCTTTGCCGAAACGGCGGCGACCAACGGCGAAATGCCGAGTGCAACGCCCGCGGAACTTGCGCAGGCGATCCTCGACTGTATTGGCGCAGGTGCTCGCGTGCTGAACGTAAGCGCCGCCCTCGCCCAACCCTCTCTCAAAAGCGAGCGCGCGTTAGAAGATGCTCTCGATCAGGCCGTCAAGCGCGGGGTGATCGTGATTGCGGCGGCTGGCAATCAGGCAACCCTGGGCAGCACCACCATTACCCGCCACCCGTGGGTAATACCGGTGGTAGCTTATGATCTTGAAGGCAAACCCATGGGCGACTCGAACCTGGGAAATTCAATAGGCCGGCGGGGACTAGGCGCGCCCGGCGATAGGATCACGAGCCTCGGCGCGGAGGGCAAGCCGCTCACGCTTGCGGGAACGAGCGCCGCGGCGCCTTTTGTGACGGGCGCCATTGCGCTGCTGTGGTCGGAATTCCCGCGGGCAACGGCGGCTGAGGTAAGATTGGCCGCAACCCAAGCTTATACCGCACGGCGAGCCACAGTCGTTCCACCTTTGCTGGATGCGTGGGCGGCATACCAGGCGATGAGGAGGTAACCAATCGTGCGCAAGAAAAACACCAGCAAAAACGATCAGCGCTCAAACGAATCTCGCCCATATCGAGTGCGCCTCCCAGGATTTATTGGTGATGACGAAGTTGGTCTCGGCGATGTCATCAAGCATGTAACTCATACTTTCGGAATCAAGCCCTGCGGCGGCTGTGAACGGCGTGCAGCCATGCTCAACCGTTGGTTTGTCTTCACCGGACGCGCCAAGTAAACCGTCCACGAATTTGTCTCGAAACGGAGGAGAACCATGGAACCCAATGACATGAAAGAGCCATCAACAAGCCAAATAGCGACCACGCCCGGCGTCCCTGTGATCACGCCATCCCAGAGTGAGGTCCCAACAGCCCCGCCGGCCAAAGAGGTGCCTTGCCCGAATTGCGCCGGCACGGCAGCTTCCATGCCGATGTCCTTTGTTTACGCGCCGGGTCAAATTGAAGCTCGTTTTCCACGGCTTTCGGTAGAAAAGGAATTCGCCCAGGCGATCGGACGCGCGGAGACCGCGGGGCAAACCGATCAACAGGCTTTTCATAGTGCGCTGTCTAAGCGCGAGAATCGTTACTTGACGCGCCAGCTGTGTTGGGTGCTGAGAATTCAGGGGCTGGAAACGTACCTGCTACAGCCGAGAGACCCCGCGGATTTCGACCGGCTGGTGGAAGCCATTCGCCCTCAACCAAGTCCGATGGACATCGATGTGGTCATTGGCGTGCGCGGACCCATTGCCTCGCCGGAGTTCTGCAACGGACTCATGGTGCCCATCGTGATCTTCGATCAGATCTATTCCTTCGACCGCGATTCTTTACTCAAAGCCATTCCAAAGCCTGAAAAGGCCGATCCAAAGAAATTTCGCGCCGCGGCTGAGGCCGTGTTCGACCGGATCATGCAGATGACGGACAACGCCGGGGCGACGGACGAGCACCGTATTTTGAATTATCTGGCCACGCGCTACTCCGGCATGTACGGGACGGCGGCCGAGGAATTCGCGAAGGACTTTTCGCTGACCGGGGTGGAGACGCGCCCTTCGCCCTTGAGCGGCGCGCGGAAGATAGTGGAGGTTATCTTCTCCTACACCAACCGCAACACCGATTTCACGGAGAAGTTCTTCGTACGCGTGGATGCGACTGAAGAGTTTCCGTTCCTGGTGACCAAGATGTCGCCGTACTATAACTGGTAATTCCGTAATCATAGGAGGTGTACCATGCCAATGCCTGGGTTTAGCGCAGAAGCAAGCATCTACCGATCGTCCGCAAGTTACTTCACCGACTCTTTTGGTATCTCTGCGGACGGTGTCGCAGTTGTCCAACCTCAGTTTCGTTCTCGCGTACGACGCCAGTGCGGACCTTGTGTCAATGGGACGCGTACTTGTTTCTTGTGGGGATACGAATGTAGCGTCGTAGAAGGCCCGCCAGGGAGCGAAGAGCTGGGGGTCCCGCCGGGTGAACCTCACGTGCGTTGCGAACCGGAAGTGTTCCGAGAATGGGAACAGTCTTGTTGAAGTTGATCTGACCCGGGAAGGCGGATCGCGACTCCTCGCTCACCCAAGGTCATATCGCGTGGGTGTGACGGAACAGTTTCCGTTCCTGGTAAGCAACTTGGTCCCCCTATCATGACCGTTGAATCGGAACGTAATGAAAGGAGAGCAAAAATATGAATATGCCAACATTCTCCGCAGACAAATCGCTCTACAAGTCAAGCAGGCGTTATATAACCCGTGGGCACACCTCGGACATGATGGGTGAGATTTACCCAGCTCTACAACCTCGCATTGGCGGCATTGGTGGCATTGGCGGGGGACTCAACGCATGGGGCTGCTGGGATTCCTGCTGCCGCTCGCACTGCGCGGCTGGACACTATGAGGCCGGACCCGTTGGATGGGTGTGGGTCTGTGATTGGCGGGTGTGCGACGAACCTTGCGAGCGTTGCATTTGGCCTTGGTGAGAGCAACCGCCATCTCTCATGACGACCGTTGAATCGTAACGTAGTGAAGGAGAGCAAGAATATGAATATGCCAACATTCTCCGCAGACAAGTCGCTCTACAAGTCAAGCAGGTGTTATATAACCCGTGGGCACAGCCCAGACATGATGGGTGAGATTTACCCGGCTCTGACACGGCGCTTTGCCGACCAGGAAGTCTCATGTGACACGTACTGTTGCGCTGTATGCTCTTGTTGCGCAAACAAAGCAGATCAAACCTGTTGCGCTAATTGCGGTAGCTCGTGCCCAAAAAACGTCGCCGCCATCGGTGGTGCTGGTGTATTTACCGTTTAGCGATGGCGTAGAGTCGCCCAAACAATGAGAGTAGCTGCCACTCGCAGCTGTATTGTTTATGTTCGGGACTCGAGTGGCTCCGGCGGTTCCGGACGGCTGCACAGCTTTGGGGATTAGCTGATTTCGTGTGAGCGTCAGGTAGCGATCCTATAGAGCCTTTCGGCGTTTCCTCCCACTACCGCCTCTTTGTCCTTTGCCGTGAGGTCCTCTCGAGCCAAAAGCTCGTCCAGCTCATGCCGGCAGATTTCGGCGCTGAAGATCTCGTGCGGGAAATCGCTGGCAAAGAGGAAAGGCTCCGGGCCCGCCTTCTGAACGGCGAAGCCGAGGCCGCTGTCGTCGCAATCAAAACCGACGAAGATCCGGCCCTCTTGAATGTGCCTCTTGAAGTATTCGCTCGCCTTCTCGCCGGCTCTGGGCCCAATCAACAGATCTCCGTCACGATCGACTTGAAGATGGGAATCGTTGTAAGACCGGTCGAGCCTGTCCATAAAAAACGGAACCCAAGTGGCCCCGCCTTCGAGGAAAGCGATACGCAGCTTCGGGAACCGATCGAAGATGCCATGCGCCAGCATCGCGGCGAGTTGCACCATGATGCCGAAGGGGTGCCCCAAGGCATGGATAGGGTAGTAGGTGCTGAAGCCGTCCATGCCCATGTGATGGTGGCATCCACCGTGAACCGCCAGGCAGCAGCCGAGCCTCTCAGCTTCCTCGTAAATGGGCCAGTAACTCTTCTCTCCCAGATGGGACTTGATGCCTTCTCCGTTTGAAGGAAGCATGGCGCCGCACAGGCCGAGTTGCTTCACACTGCGGCGGAGTTCCTCCACGGCGCTTTCGACGTCCTGAATGGGGATCAGAGCCATTCCTTTGATCCGCGGGCTCTTATTGAGGAATTTTTCGTGAAGCCAATTATTGTAGGCCTGGCAGGCTGCGATCGCCCAGTCTACGGAGATAAAGCGGCCCACGGCCAAACCGGCGCTTGGATAGACCACGGTCCATTCGATTCCGCTTTGGTCCAAGAACTCCAGCCATTCCGTCACTCCCGGATTGCCTATCTCCCGACGACTCTTCCTGAGATACTGAAAGTGAAGATGGTCGAGGGGAGGGAATATCACGGAGCTTCGATTGCCCTGCGGCATGAATCGGGCAATCTCCTCGCCACCGGCGTAGTCGTTGATATGGCCATCCGCATCAATGACTCTCATTTTTTGCCTCCCCCTGCTATCCCGACATTCGCGTTTGCGACATTGTGTGGTCCGTGGTGAACGCGTCGCGCCATCTCACCTTGCATGCCACGGCGATGCGCAGTTTTTCCAGATGTTGCTCAATGATCTTGCCCGCTTGCTTAACGGGATGGGAAGCGAAGAAATTACTGACATCCGCTTCGAGCTGGGGCGTGGCCAGGGCGGTGATTCCTTCGCACATGCGCGCGATGGAATTGTCCGGATAGCGCTGCAACATCTCTTCCCAGTGCTCCTTCATAAAGCGCCAGGCGCGCTCCCGCCCTTCAGGGTTCCAGAGCAGCGCTCGCATCAGGTAAGGAGCATTTTGGCTGCGCACATTTCCATTGAGAGCCAGAGCCAGGGTGCGCTCCTTCAGGTCCGGCGGCCGGAAATCAGCGAGTGCGAAAAGATATCGTTGCTCCTCCTGCGGCGTCCTCGCGTTCTTGAAATTTCCAAAGAATTCCTGATATTCGCGCGCGCCACCCGTGTGAGCGACGATCGCGATCAGCGCGGGAATCACGTTCTGATCCACGGAGGTCGTGCCGCGTTTGTAATTCTCGTAGAGACGCCGGGCCTCGGCCTGTACGGTCCTGTCCTCGCCCAGCGTTCCCAAGACCGCGAACAATTCCCCTCGCAGTTGTCGAGTGCGCTCCGGCTCTCCCTCTCGAGGGTTCCATCCCAGCCGGGCTGCCGCCGGCCCGACAAGCTCTCGAACCAAGCTTTGGAGCGCCGGCCACTGCGCCGGTTCCATAACGCGCTGGAGGTAATGCAACGACCCGATAATCGCAGACCATACGTTACGGTCGGTTTCATTGCGAAAGGCGGTCAAAAGATCAAGGTATTCGCCGAGCGGGACGAGACCAGCCAACGTCGTGGCCCACACGTCGTTGATCAGATGGAACTTCTCAGCAGCTGAGAGATCATCCACAGCCTCGCTGAGCAAACGGCGCAACAGATCCGGCGCGTAGCGCACCCGATAAAAGCCATGACCGCCCGCATTGACGACAACCCAGCCGGGCGGCTCAGACAGATCTACGCGCGCCTCTTTTTCTGTGAGAAGAAGCGTCCGGCTCTCCAGCCCGCTACGTGTGCGGGCCCGGATTTGGACGGGGATGTGCCAGAGGCGGTCGGGAGCGTCTCCGTCCTGAAGGTAGCGAAAGATCTGCTGCGAAACGTAAAGGCTTTCCTTCTCCACGCGAGCGGTAACCAGAGGATAGCCGGCCTGAAAGATCCAGGAATCCATGAGAGCCCGCACGGGCTGGCCCGATGACTCCTCGATCGCATCCCACAGATCCGTGGTTTCAGCGTTGCCGTATTGATGTTTACGGAGGTAGAGGCGAATGCCGTCCCGAAAGATTTCCGGACCGAGATATTGTTCGAGCATACGAAGCACCGAAGCTCCCTTCTCGTAGGTGAGCACGTCGAACATGGCGGCCGCCTCTTCGGGTTTTTCCACCGCGTACTCCACGGGCCGTGTGCTCTTAAGACCATCCACGAGCGTTGCGGCGGCCCGGGACAGCGAAAAACTTTCCCATCGCCGCCACGCCGGCTTCCAGGCGTCGACCGACATAATCTCCATGAAAGTCGCAAACGCCTCGTTTAACCAGAGACCGTTCCACCAGCGCATCGTGACGAGATCGCCGAACCACATATGCGCGTTCTCATGGGAAACCACGTCCGCTACGCGCTCCCGTTCCGCGTGCGTGGCGGACTCGTCATCGACCAACAGCGCCGTTTCGCGGAAGGTGATGGCGCCGAGGTTTTCCATGGCGCCTGAGGCAAAGTCCGGTATGGCGATCAGATCCAGCTTATCTCCGGGGTAAGGCAGGTCATAGTATCGGGCAAAATAGGAGAGCGAGAAGGCCCCGATCTCTCGCGCAAAATTCGCCAGGTGACGCTTACCGGGCACCGCCCATACGCGCACCGGAGTGCCGTCAACGTGCACGGGATCGCTGGATTCAAATTCACCTACGATGAAGGCGACCAGATAAGAAGACATTCTAATGGTTTCGTGAAAAACGATTTCCTTCTTTTGGCGAGCCGGAATCGCGCTCTCCCGCAAGATAGCGGTGTTGGAGATTGCCGTTAGGCCCTCATCGACTACCAGGGTCACCTGGAAAACCGCTTTAAGCGCCGGTTCGTCCCAGCAGGGAAAGGCCTGCCGGGCGTGCGTAGCTTCAAACTGCGTGGCGGCAAGAATCTTTTTCTGCCCCTGAATCTCATAGGCGCTGTGATAGAATCCTTCCAGCTTTGGGTTCAGAATCCCTGAAAACGCGATAAGAAGCTGCCACGGGCCCGGTCTCAGACTTTCAGGAAACAATGCGATCAGCCGCTCTTTTTTTTCATCCAGCCGCGGTTTGGCTTCCCATTTCTCGCCGCTTTGACCAACGACGGAGACTTCACGAATCACAAGATCGCGTGCGTTCAGGACGATTTCGCTGACCGGCTCCCGAACCGTTACGTAAACTCTCTCTTCGCCATGAAAGGAAAGATCGCTCAGATCAGGGGTGAGCCGGATCTCATAGCGCTCGGGAACAACAGTCGCCGGCAATCTGTGGGGACTCTCCATAATGAAACATTGAATCCTTTCTTAATGCTGATAGGTGTTGATGCCGGTCAGGCGCCGGCACCGATTAGGTCTGAGTTGTCATGCCGCATATAGCCGTAGAGGATACTGATATCTCTTCCAAACACAACAGGTAGGTGCCCGATCATAGGTCGGCCACCGCTGTGATTTATGTCACAACAACTTGGAAATTGCGCACGGCGCGGGAAGGATCGTATCCCAGAATCGGCGAGAGCCAGCGCTCGACTTGCGACACATCCATTCCTTTCCGGGCGGCGTAAGATTCCACCTGATCTCTTCCGATGGCGCTGACCGCAAAATAGCGGGATTCCTTGTGAGAAAAATAGAGCCCGCAGACAGAAGCGGCCGGAAGCATGGCGAAGCTCTCGGTCAAAGTCATGCCTGTCGCCTGGCGGGCCTCCAGGAGATCAAATAGAATGGCCTTCTCCGTATGATCCGGACAGGCCGGGTAACCTGGCGCCGGGCGGATCCCTCGATAAAGCTCGGAGATCAATTCCACGTAGCTCAGGTTCTCATCTTTGCCGTAGCCCCATTCGGTTCGCACCCTTTTGTGAAGACATTCGGCGAATGCCTCCGCCAGCCGGTCCGCCAGAGCTTTCACCATGATTGCGTTGTATTGATCGTGACTCTTTTCGAAGCGCCGGGCCAATTCATCCGTGCCATGGCCGGCCGTGAGAGCAAAGGCCCCGATGTAATCGATCAGACCGCTCTCGCGCGGCGCGACGAAGTCCGCAAGCGCGAGCTGAGGTTTGCCGCGGGGGCTCTGTTTCTGCTGGCGCAGGGTGTGGAGCCGCGTAAGCTCCCGCGCGCCGGACGCATCGGCGTACAGGACAATGTCATCACCCACGCTATTGGCCGGATAGAAGCCGTATACGGCATGGGCAATCAGCAGTTTTTTCTCAACGACCTCTCTCAGAAGCTCCTGAGCGTTCGCGAAAAGCTCCCTGGCCGCCGGACCTCGAATCGGATCCTTGAGCAGGTCAGGGTAGCGGCCACGCATCTCCCAGGTGTGGAAAAAGGGCGACCAATCGATATAAGGAATCAGCTCGGCAAGAGAAAAATCAACTAATACTCTGCGGCCGGTAAATGCCGGCACGCACACGCTCGATTCGTTCCACTCGAGCTGAATGCGGCGGCGAATCGCCTCCTCGTAACTCAGCAGGTCAATCCCTGTTTTTCCCTCATACTGGTCGCGAATCGCCCTTTGCTCGGCGCGGTTCTGTGCATCCAGGGCCTTTCGGGTTTCGGGATTGATGAGGTTTCCCACCACCGGGACAGCCCGGGAGGCGTCCAGAACATGAATGGTTTCATGACGGTACGCCGGAGCGATCTTCACGGCGGTGTGTTTTTTACTCGTGGTCGCGCCGCCGATCAGGAGGGACAAATCCAGACCGCGCCGCTCCATCTCACTGGCCACATGGACCATCTCTTCCAGTGAAGGAGTAATGAGACCGCTCAGCCCGATAATGTCCGCCTGCTCTTCGAGCGCCGTCTCGATGATCTTGTCTGCCGGAACCATAACGCCGAGATCGATGATCTCATAATTGTTGCAACCGAGGACCACGCCGACGATGTTCTTACCGATATCGTGAACGTCGCCCTTTACTGTGGCGAGCACAATCTTACCATTGGAACTCTTTTCGACCTCGCCGCGCTCCTGTTTTTCCTTCTCCATGAACGGCATCAAATAGGCGACTGCCTGCTTCATCACCCTCGCCGATTTGACTACCTGCGGCAGGAACATTTTTCCCGAGCCGAATAAATCACCGACGACGTTCATTCCGGTCATCAGCGGCCCTTCGATCACGTCGAGCGCCCGCGCGGCAGCCGTGCGCGCTTCTTCCGTATCGGCGGCGATGTAATCGGTGATACCGTGAACCAGTGCATGGGAAAGGCGTTTTTCCACTGGCCATTCGCGCCAGGCAAGATCGGCCTCCTTGCCCTCGCGGTTCTGCCCGCGAAATCGCCCGGCAAGATCGAGCAGACGCTCGGCGGCGTCGGGGCGGCGATTGAGCACCACGTCCTCGCACGCCTCGCGCAGTTCAGGATCGAGGTCGTCGTAAAC
>JACQUW010000373.1 GCA_016210115.1 Deltaproteobacteria bacterium
GCGTGCTCTACGATACGGCCATTCTACCGTACCAAAGATGCGAGCATTTGTCCAGCCCAAAATCTTACGCGATGAAAAACTCCCTACTAAGGTTTACCCGTCGTAACTGAGGGATTACGGCAAATACGAAAATTTCCTTGACAGGAAAGAGTCAACATTACTAAAGTCCCTCCGTTAGGAAGCGAACTGCCTTTTTCGCCCATGAGAGCTCGCTTCAGAAGGAGGAGAGGATGAAGAGATTTGTGGAGATTGCGGCTCTTGTCTGGCTGGTTGGTTTCGCAACCGGAATCGCGCGGTCACAAGAAACGGCGCCGCCGAAATTGATCGAAGGGGCAAAAAAGGAAGGGAAGCTCGTATGGTACACAACGATGACAGTCGATCAGGCACAAAGATACCTCAAGGAGTTTGAAAAGAGGTATCCGTTTGTCAAAACGGAGATCTATAGGGCCGTAAGCAATAAAATTCTTAACAAAATTATCAGTGATAAGAATGCCGGCAAGACTTTTGCAGACGTAGTCACGATGGGCGGGTTCCAATCGTTTTATCTTAAGAAAAAAGGCTTAACCCTATCCTATCAATGTCCCCAAGCCCTTGCGATCCCGGAGCAATTTAAAGACCCGCAGGGCTACTGGGTCGCCTTTTACCAGAGCACAAGCGTCATGGCTTACAACACCCGCTTGGTTTCTTCCAAAGATTTACCCCGGACTTATCAGGATCTCCTTGATCCGAAATGGAAGGGAAGATTGGGGATGGACGATTCGGATGAAGAATGGTTTGCGAATCAGTGCAGGATCATGGGGGACGAAAAATGTGTAAGCTTCATGGAACGGCTCATCGAGCAAAAACCGCACATCATCAGGGGCCAGAACCTTCTGGCCCAACTGTTGGCCGCGGGGGAATTCGCGATCGCAGTCGTCGCCTATGGGCATGCCATCGAAGGGCTGAAGACAACAGGGGCTCCCGTGGACTGGATCGCTCCAGATCCAATCCTTAGCAAGATCTACCCTATGGCGATTCTTTCCGATGCCGTCCATCCAAGCGCGGCCAAACTCTTTTTCAACTTCGCCTTGTCCCGGGAAGGGCAAACGCTTTTAAAAATTTCCAAGCGGATCCCGACGCGATCCGATGTGGAACCTGATCCTCCGAGACTCACTAAAGGGTTGAATATCCGGGCCGCCGATCTCTCTCTGGCGGAAAAATTTGACGATTACGCCAGGCTGTGGCGAAAGCTCATAGAAAAAAAGTAGCGGGGGTTCAGGCGAGGGAAAACGCCTTTGAGGCGATATCAACGATTCTCTTACCGATGGCGAGAGACGCCGTGGCGCCCGGAGAAGGCGCATTGAGCACGTGGATGGCGCGCGCGCTTTCTGCGATCACAAAATCGTCGACGAGCTGTCCCGCGGGCGAAATGGCTTGCGCTCGCACTCCCGCTCCGCCCGGCATGAGGTCATCGGACCTGATCTCCGGGATTAGCTTCTGTAGCGCTTTGACGAAAGCCGCCTTGCTAATAGATCGATAAAACTCTCCGAGCCCCGTTTTCCAGTACTTCCGCGCGATCGAGAGAAAGCCGCGATAAGAAAAAATTTCCCACAGATCCCGAACATTTACGTCCGTCTTCTCATAGCCTTCTCGGGCGAAAGCGAGAACGGCGTTCGGACCGGCTTCGACCTCGCCGTGAATTTTCCTCGTAAAGTGGACTCCGAGAAAAGGAAATCGCGGATCAGGCACAGGATAGACAAGCGCCCTCACGAGAAACTGCTTTTCCGGAGCGAGCTTGTAGTATTCTCCACGAAAGGGAACGATCCGCAATTGCTCGCGCGCCTTTGAGGGGCCGGCGCCTGTTTCCATCCGCGCGATGCGGTCGGCAAATAGACCGGCGCAATTGATCAAGTGCCGTGTCCGGAACTCTCCTGCAGTGGTTTCGAGAGTGATGCCGCCACTCTCGGGAATGATGCGTTTGAGCTGAGCTGAGGTCAAAATTTCGCCGCCCATGTCGCGAATCTTTTGCGCGTAGACTTCGGCAACCTGAGTGAAGTCGATAATTCCCGAAGTGGGGGCATAGAGCGCTCTTATCCCATGGGCGTGAGGCTCGATCTCTCTCAGCCGTTCAGGGCCGATTATTTCCAGACCCTCAACGCCGTTGGCCTTTCCGCGCCTGAATAGCTCCTCGAGCCGGGGCAGTTCCTCCTCTCCGGTTGCCACGATAACTTTTCCGCAGAGGTCGTACCGGATGCTGTTTTCCTCGCAGAATTGAAGCAGCGCTGTTCTCCCGGAGACGCAGGTCTGTGCTTTTAGCGATCCGGGCTTATAGTAGATACCGGAATGGATGACACCGCTATTGTGTCCGGTCTGATGCGCCGCAACTCCCCGTTCTTTCTCCAAAACCAGCAGCCTGATTCCCGGAACTCGCCGCGCGAACTCCATCGCTGTGGCAAGCCCCAAAATGCCGCCCCCGATGACTGAGAGGTTGAAGGGAAACAAGATTTTAATGACGCGTTTTCCGGAGGTCCGTCTCGGTTGAGGTCACAGGGATTCGCACGCCCACGGCCGTTCCGCAGCGCCGGCAACGGCGTGCCCATGCGACCTACTCTAGTCTCGCTCCTCGTGCCAATTCGGTTTGCTTTTGCTTCAGCCGGCGCACCAGCTCCTCATAAGAGGAGTTGGCGATAACGCGATTGAACTGGGAGCGGTAATTGTTCACGAGGCTGATATTCTCCACGACCACGTCGTAAACTTTCCAGTCGCCGTTAACCAGGTAAAGCTTATAGATAATTGAAATTTCCTCGCCTTGCTTGTTGTTAAACTTGGAGTCCACTTCAGCATACTCTTTGCTCACGGACTCTTTGGTGTAGGTGTATTTCTCGCCGGAATAAGACTCGATGCTGGTGACATAGGAGTTTTCCAGAAGGTCGGTAAAAATCGCCACAAACTCACGCTGCTCCTGGGGCGTGCGGCGCCGCCAGTTGGCGCCCAGCGAGCGTTTGGCCATCTCGGCAAAATCGAATCTCGGATAAATGGCCTGACGGAGGAGTTGCCGTCGCTCCTTCGTCTTATCCTGCGGCTTCAGGCGTGGATTTCTGAGGATAGCTATGGTTTTATCCACCGTCTCGCGGATCTTGTCGGTTGGAACTCCTGCGTCCGTTTGATAAGGGAAAAACAGCAGAAGAAAAGCCGCAAACGCCCAAAACAAGAATTCTGGCCTGCCGCTCATTTCTTTTCACCACCCGATATCAGCTCGCCGCCGACGAGTTTTCCCAAGAGATCAGGAAGATCCGGAGGGGATTCCGTTTCACGTATCCGACCTCCCGGCTGGAGAACCTTATCGGACGCTCCAAGCGTGATCAGGATAAACTTATCGCCAATTAATCCTCTGGATCTCACTGATGCAATCGCGTCTTCCTGGAGCTTGACAGAGTCATCGACGGTTAATCCGACCCTGGCCTTATCTTCGGCCAGCGACAGTGTTTCAACCTTACCGATCTTGACTCCGGCGATTTCTACGGGATCTCCGATTTTGAGCCCTGCCACCGAGGCAAAATCGGCATAGACCCGATAGCCTTTGTTGCCGAAAAGCTCCACTTTTCCCAGCCGGACCGCCAGGTAGCCAAGACAAACGATTCCCACGACAACAAAGATGCCCACCGTGATCTCCGTGCGCGTCTGGTTCACTGGACTAGAGCCTCCTACAACACTTGAATGGGGCCTTCGGTTTCCCCTTTTATAAACTGCCGGACAAGCGGATTTTGAGAGTTCACAAAGGCATCCGTGACGTTGAACTCTTCAATCACGCCATTGGCCAGCAGCGCGACGTAGTCTGAGATTCCAAACACCTGCGGGATCGTGTGGCTGATCACGACCCCTGTGAACTTGAAGGTTTGCTGCATGCGAGCGATGAGTTGATGAATTCCCGCGCCGAGTATGGGATCCAATCCGGTCGTGGGCTCGTCGAAAAGGACGATGTCGGGATCCATAACCAAGGCCCGCGCCAATCCAGCGCGCTTTCTCATGCCGCCGCTCAATTCGCCGGGATATTTGTACCCCATTCCTTCAAGGCCCACCTGCTCCAGGCGCTCTTCGGCTTTCTTGCGAATTTCCGCTTCCGGCGTCCTGGTTTTCTCCCTCAGCGGGAACGCAACGTTGTCCAGAATCGTCATCGAATCGAGCAGGGCGGCCCCTTGAAACAACACGCCGAAGCGGCCACGCATCTCATACAGAGGTTTCTGGCGGAGCTTGGTGATGTCGACCCCTTCCACCAGGACCTGTCCGCGGTCCGGAAGAAGAAGAGCATTTAAATGTTTCATAAGAACCGTCTTGCCGCACCCGCTGGTTCCGACAATCGTGGTAATCTTTCCCGCCGCAATCTCCAGGTTCACCCCTTTCAGGACCGATTGCTTTCCAAAACTCTTGTGAAGGTCAACGACACGTATCATTTCTCTAAAGCATGATCGAGGTCAAAAAATAATCCCATACCAGGATGAGCACGAAACTAAGCACAACAGACTCCGTGGTGGCCTGGCTGACCCCGGTCGCCATCGGGGGCGCATGAAACCCCTTGTAGCAGCAGACCCACGTAATAATAAGGCCGAAGCTCAAGGATTTCATGAATCCACTATAAACATCGTGGAACACCACGCTGCTCTCCATTCCGGAAAAAAAACTGCCGGAACTGACGCCGAGGAGGCCGACGCCGACGAGGTAAGCGCCATAGATTCCCACTACATCGAAAACAGCCGTAAGGAGCGGCATGGCGATCAGCCCGCCAACAATCCGTGGCGTAACCAGATACTTGACCGGGTTGATGGCCATTGAATTCAATGCGTCGATCTGTTCGGTGGCGCGCATCGTCCCAAGCTCGGCGGCCATGGCCGAGCCTGTTCTCCCCGTCACCATAAATGCCGCAAGCACCGGGCCGAGCTCACGCAGAAGGCCCAGAGCGGTAGCGGAGCCGAGCCAGCTCTCGGCGTTGAATTTTCTCAGGCTATAATAGCCTTGGAACCCCATGACCATTCCGGTAAAAAAACCGGAAAGAAGCACCACTGACAGAGAATCCACTCCGACGGTCTTGACATGTTGCACGATGAGGCCAAGCTTCGCGGGCCGGCGAAATGCGAGGGTAAGAGCCGATACCAAAAAAAGGAACATCCTTCCCATCTCGGAGAGCTGGCGCAGAGTAAAGCGGCCGATTTGAGCTAGCAGGGAAATCATTGTTGTCGGAAGACGAATCCAGAGAATTAGGCTATATAAGAAATTGCGGTGGATTTGCAAGGCCATGAAAAGAAGGTCATATGCTTCGCGCCCGGAAACTCTGGATACGCTTTTTCAAGGCCGGCTCGCTATTATGCAGAGAAGGGACGGATACCGCTTCTCGCTGGATGCGGTCCTGCTGTCCCATTTTGTAAAGCTCGCCGGTCATGAGAAGATAGTCGATTTAGGGACCGGCAACGGAGTGATACCGCTGATTCTCGCCTCATGTAATCCTTCTGTCCTTGTGACCGGGCTCGAGCTTCAGGATTCGATGGTGGAAAGGGCCGAGAGGAATGTGAGGTTGAATCGGCTCGAGCCGAGAGTGAGAATCATACGGGGCGACGTTTGCCGGATTGAGCAGCTTTTTCCTCCCCGGAGCTTTGATCTCGTCGTTGCCAATCCGCCCTACCGGCGCATTGCCAGCGGCCGCATCAACCCCGATCGTGAGAAAAGTCTGGCGCGCCACGAGATTCGGGGATGCCTCAGAGATTTCATCCGCGCCGGTTTCTATCTTTTGCCACCCGGGGAAAAAATGGACCTGGTCTATCCCGCGTCACGCCTGTCGGATCTTTTCAATGGGATGCGAGCGGAAGGCATGGAGCCCAAAAGGCTCAGGATCGTCCACTCCTACGCGGAGAGCGCGGCGACTCTGCTGCTGGTGGAAGGAGTCAAGGGGGCCAAGAGTGAACTGAAAATTATGCCTCCTCTGATTGTTTACGCTAAAGGCAAAGAGTATAGCCCGGAACTGAAAACCATCTTAGAGGGAAATTCCCGCTGAAACGGCTTTTCAGCAGAACCTCAACCCTTGGTAATCCGCGCGAAGAGTTTCTCAAAAGCGAGGCGTATATCCGGGTCTTTAAGACTGCTGAGTTGCTCGTCATTCATCAAAGCCGCTTTGGAAGCGGAATGAAGCGGTTCACGAATTTCCTTAGGCGCGTCCTGCGGAGCATCCCGGGAATCTGTCTCCAATTTGCCAATGAAAAAAAAGATATTTTTAACTACGTCATTGCCCAGCTTTTGGTTGAGCTTTTCCGAGATCACCTCTTTCATATACTGCAGTTGCTGCAACCAAATAGGGCTTGTGACCCGTACGAAGAGTGTGCCGTGGCGGATTTTGTCCGGTTGAGCGTTGCGAGCGATCGTCGAGCCCACCAGATCGTTCCATATCGGCCAGACGCCATATTCGGCAAGCCTGCAGGCTGGGTCCAGCCGCTTCAAGGATTTCTCCAGGAGAGTTCCGATTCGTTCTAAAACGGCCTCATTTTCCTTAGCCATGGACATCATTATAAACCAAAAAACAAAATGAGTGTCGGATTTTTTTCAGAATGTAGTTTTGAGTTTTTTTGGCTTGAGACGCGCGACCAGATTTGGTCTTGCTGCGATTTTGAAGGTTCCAGATAGCCGGCGGGAAAAAATTTTTCCTTGACAATACCATATATAGTGGGTGATAATCCATTGTGACACAAAATGAAGGGTTAAAGTTTCACTGGCCAGTATTGCAATTTCCCTCCCTTCATGAGGATCGACTCTATTGTGGGCTGGTTACGTAAGCGGGACAACGTTTTATTGTTAAACCTCTGTAAATCTGCCGACTTAGAAAGGAGCAGGGCAAGCCATGGCTATCACGGCTAGCAAGAAAAAAGAAGAGAAACAGATTGAGCCAGTTCCGGGCTGTGGCCTCAAAGTGGACCGCTGTTTCACTCAGCCGGAGGGCAACCCTTATGAAGAGATCGAGTGGGAGATCCGGACCGCTACGATAGTCAATGAAAAAGGCGCTGTGGTTTTCGAACAGCCCGGCGTGGAAATCCCTAAAGCTTGGTCTTTGATGGCGACCAATGTGGTTGTCTCCAAATACTTCAGGGGCCCTCTTGGAAGTCCAAAAAGAGAACATAGCGTGCGGCAGCTGATCAGTCGGGTAGTGAATACCGTAACGGTATGGGGCCAGAGGGACGGCTATTTCGCCGCTCAAGAAGACGGCGAGGCGTTCGCCGACGAACTGACGCATATTCTCCTGCACCAGAAAGCTTGCTTCAATAGTCCCGTCTGGTTTAACTGCGGCATCGAGGAAAAGCCTCAATGCTCCGCGTGTTTCATTCTCTCGGTGGATGATACTATGGAGTCGATCCTCGACTGGTACCGCAAAGAAGGCATTATCTTCAAAGGAGGCTCCGGCTCTGGAGTGAACCTCTCCAGGATCCGTTCCTCGAAGGAGCAACTTGCGGGTGGCGGCACCGCCTCTGGTCCCGTTTCCTTTATGAAGGCGGCCGATGCCTCGGCTGGCGTGATTAAGTCGGGGGGGAAAACTCGTCGCGCGGCGAAAATGGTCATCTTGAACGCGGATCATCCGGATATTGTAGAGTTCATTAAGTGCAAAGTGGAGGAAGAAAAGAAAGCGTGGGCTCTGATCGAGGCCGGATATGATTCCAGCCTCGATGGTCCAGCTTACGGTAGCGTGTTCTTCCAAAATGCCAACAATTCGGTCCGTGTACCCGATGAATTTATGGAAGCGGTGCTCGAAGACCGGGAGTGGAAGACCCATTTTGTGACCAACGGAGGAGTTTGCGAAACTTACAAAGCGCGGGAGCTCCTGCGCATGGTGGCAGAGGGGACTTACTTTTGCGGCGATCCGGGAATGCAGTTTGACACGACCATCAACGACTGGCACACGTGCTCCAACACGGGTCGGATCAACGCTTCCAATCCCTGCTCGGAGTACATGCACCTGGACGACTCGGCTTGTAACCTGGCCTCTTTGAATTTGCTTAAATTTCTGCGCGATGACGGAGTATTTGACGTGGAGGCGTTCCGCCATACGGTCGATATCATGATTCTGGCCCAGGACATCCTCGTCGATAACGCCTCCTATCCGACGCGTGATATCACGGCTAATGCCCATGCGTTTCGCGAGCTGGGTCTGGGGTATGCAAATTTGGGCGCCCTGCTTATGTCCCTTGGGCTTCCTTATGATTCGGAAGGGGGAAGGGCATACGCCGCCGCGGTTACCGCTCTCATGTCCGGCGAGGGGTATTTGCAATCTGCCCGCGTGGCGGCAGGCACGGGGCCTTTCGCTGGATTTGCGGTAAACCGGCAGCCGATGCTCAGGGTTTTGAACAAGCATCGATCGCATGCTTACAAGATTCCCTCCTCCCAGGTTCCCCTCGATCTATTGACGGCTGCCCGAGAGGTTTGGGATTTGACCTGCGACCACGCTGAAAAACATGGCACGAGAAATTCCCAGATATCGGTTCTTGCCC
>JACQUW010000378.1 GCA_016210115.1 Deltaproteobacteria bacterium
GAGGACGGACCGTCTAACCCTCCTATTTGGTCTTGCTCCGGGTGGGGTTTGCCTGGCATCTATCATTACTGATAGACCGGTGAGCTCTTACCTCGCCTTTTCACCCTTACCCCGTGAAATAAGACCCGGCGGGACGTCGATGCCGGCCTGAAAAATCAGGCCCGCTGGCTGGCCGGCACGCACAGGAAGGTCATTTCACAGGGCGGTATGTTTTCTGTGGCACGTTCCCCCGATCACTCGGGGCCGCTGTTAGCGGCCACCCTGTCCTATGGAGTCCGGACTTTCCTCCCCCATGCCCCGTACTTTTCAGCAGGGGGCGGGGAGCGATCGCTTAATCCACTTTAGCCTGATCTTTTAAAACACCCGAAGCCCTGAGCCTTTTGGCCCCTGGCCGCCGCGTCAATGGCCTGATTGGCCAACCGGTCAGCAATGCGGTTGTGTTCCCGGACTACATGCAGGATACGGGAGCTCTCGAATCGTTTCAACAGAGCGACGGCCTTCCGATAGAGGCGAACCAGCTTCTCGTCCTTGACTCGGTAAAGCCCATTCAACTGGCGCACCATCAACTCTGAATCGCTCTGAATTAGAATTCTGGTCCCACCCAACCGCAGGACGGCCTCAAGACCCATAATTAATGCCTCATACTCGGCGACATTATTCGTGGCGCGCCCAAGGTAACGGCATAGTTCTTTTCTTACCTCTCCAGCTTCATCGAAAATAACAGCGCCACACCCCGCCTCTCCTGGATTCCCGCGAGCCGCTCCATCTACCATGAGGAGCCACTCCTTCTGGGGATGGGCGGCCATACAAGTCAAAGCTGTTTTTCGGTCGAAGCGGTTTCCGGTAAGTAAAGAATTCGGTGGCAACTGGGACAAAAGATCAGTTTATCGCTTTTAAGGATCTCGTTTAAAAGCTGGTATGGAATGTTCATATGACATCCCTGGCAGATTCCCTCCGACACCTCCACAACAGCAGTACCACCCCGCCGAGAAAAGATGAGCTCGTACCGCTCGATAAGATTTTCATCGAGCTTCGCCGCAACCTGCCGTCGGGTCGCCGCTGCTTCAGCTAGCTCTCCTTCAATTCCCGTGAGCTGGGAGTGGATCTCCGCTCGCTTTTCCGTCCATTCCTGCTCTAACCTGGCTAGTTCCTGTTCCTTCTCCTGAAGTGAGGCGAAGGACATCTCTGTCTCTTCCATGAGCTTGATGAGTTCTTCTTCCAGTTGAGAATTGCTCTGCTTCATCTGATCGATTTCACGCTGCAAGGCCTGGAGCTCCTTGATATTTTTGATGCGGGTCATCCGCATCCTTTTATCCGTGGTCTTTCTGCCTTCCTCCTGTAACAACTTCTCCTTTCCCTGCCGGAGCCTGTCTTTTTCGGCCCAATTGCCTCTGAACAACTCGATCTCGGCCCTTTTGGTCTGGATTTCACCTTCTGTTTTCTGGATCTCGTCCAGAAGAACCGTTTTAGCGTTGCTCTTGTTCCTAATCTCCCGGTCCACGCTTTGAAGCGTGGTTAGAATCTCGATCCTTTCACGCAATTTCTGTCTCCAATCGCCAAAAAAAGAAATGCACCCTGGAGGGTGCATTTCTCAAATAAAATCTCTCTTGCGCTTTTGTGCTGCCAATTTCCCACTTCAAACCCCACCTGCGTAACTTATCCATATTTTCCCATCTTGTCAAAGCCGGCTGCAGTGCAATTAGAACCTCGCGCGTTGCGCGGCGCAGTTAGCTAACGCCAGATCCGCTGGAAAAACCCCTCTCGTTCCAGTTCAGCGACGACACTGGAGTCTATAAAATCTCGCGGTCGCCCGGCTTTAGCCCTGGGATCCGTAGCCGAAAGCTGTTCCAGGACCGTTTTTATCGATCCGGCGACGGGCGCTGGAACCTTCTTGACGTAAGGAGCATAGTCGTCGTACGTAGCTTCGAGAGTCGCGCGGCTTTCAATCTTTGTATATTTCCCGATCACCCCGATGGAGAACTCCCGGTCGTCAACGAAGCGGCGCATTCCCTCCACGTAAGCTCTTGTGAAGCGCAAGACAGTATCCCGATTGTCGCGCAGGAAGCGCTCGGTCGTAACGACCGTCGTCTGGGGATACTCCACTCCCAACGTTGCCATATTGATGAGTTCCCGCATCCCCAGCCGTCTCGCCTCCGCAGTCGCAGGCGAGGCAATGACTCCACCCTGAATCGACCCGGCCCGGAGCGCGGCAAGAGTCTCCGCCTGTCCACCAATCTGGAAAATCGTAAAATCCCTGACAGGATCAAACCCGTACTTTTTTAAGACATAGCGCAGGGCAAAATCCGTCGCTGATCCAAAGCGGCTGGCGCCGAGTTTCTTACCTTTGAGATCAGCCAGCGTCTGGACCTCCGGGGAAACCATTAAAGAGTAAAGAATCGTGTCGAAGATATGGGCGGTGATGATGACGTCGCCACCCCCCAGCCGGGCCGAAATCGCTGATGGGCCCCCGACCGTCACAATCGGAGTATCCCCGCCTAAAAGGGATGTGACCGCCCTCCCCCCTCCGGTGAAGAGAAGATCCACGTCCAGACCATGCTTTGAAAAAATAGCGGCTTCCTTGGCGATCCATCCAACGGCCTGAGTTCCGCCGATCGAAGCATAGACAACGTAAAGCTTTGCCGCATGGCCTGTTGCGGTCGTCAGAGAAATGGAGAAAAAAAAGGCAAGAATCGTTAGCCGGACTGTTTTGAACACACTGCTCCTCTCTCGGCGCTAGTGTAGGGCGTCATAAATCCCTTTATCAGCATCCTGCTAATGTCGAGAAGCGTTGGATGCATTACACTAGGGTAAACCAGATCGAAGCTGATTACGGAGTTGCCCGTGAACCATGGCGACCCTGCGTCGCAGATCTCCCATCCATGCGATGAGATCGATAAGCTCGGCCCTGTTGCTCCGCGCAAGTTCGGACCAGGGCATACCTGCCTGGTAGTCAGCCAGCGCCCGCCTGAAAGATCCCTGCCCAAAGGAGGAAAGCGCGCGCAAGGAGGCATATTCTCCATAGGTCAAGCGGAGTTGCTGCCGTTCCTGGTACACCAGGGAAGGAGCGATGCGAAAGCTATAGCCCAACGTCTCAACCACAGCCCGCTCTCCCGTGCGATCCTGAGCCTGTTGATTTACTCCCTGGATTCGTTTGACCAGTTCCCGCTCGGCCCTGGCCGTCGGGGAATCCAGCGCCTGAGGCGATGGAAGAAGCTCCAGCGATTTGTTTTCCCCGCGGTAGTAAGCGAGGGCCTCAGGAATGAACTCGCGAATTCTCTGCGTGCGAGTCTCATACCCGGGGTGCGTGGAGAGAAATTCCGGAGGTTTGCCACGCTCTTTGGCAGAGGCATGCTTTTCCATCCGCTCCCAAACCTCGAGGGCAACTCTGGGATCGTACCCGGCTTTGGCCATCAACGTTAAGCCGATGCGATCCGCCTCCGATTCTTGCGACCGGCTGAAAGGAAGGATAACCCCCAACCCCGCACCGAGTCCGTACGCCTGGAGAACCTGATTGGCCATCTGCGGATTGCTGCCCAGGGCTGCGGAAAGGCCGACTCCGCCGAGTTGTACCAGCATACTCTGGCTCATTCTTTCCGCCGCATGACGCGCAAGGGCGTGGGCCACTTCATGCCCAATGATTACCGCAAGTCCGGCCTCGTCCCGGGCAATGGGAAAAATGCCGGTGTAGACCCCAACCTTGCCGCCAGGCACGCAAAAAGCATTGGCCATTTCCGGATCGTCGATAACGCGAAACTCCCACCTGTAATCGGGCTTGTTCGCGACACCGGCTATCTTTTCCCCGACTTTACGGACAATTCGTAACGCCTCCGGGTTGTTTAGCAAAACGCTGGTCCGGAGCTCATGACGATACGCTTCGTCTCCGAGACTCATCTCCTGGCCTTCGGAGACCAGCATAAGCTGCCTTCTGCCTGTGTACGGCGCCGTGGTGCACCCCACAAAAGCCAACAGCAAAATGGCCGCAGCACAAAGACATCTGATTGCGATACACATCTTAGACGAAAGATACTGTTTTCCACAGCCCTTGGCAAGAAAACGGTCCGATGCGCTCTGTGGCCTTGTTATCACTCTCTTGTCCTGACCACTGCTGAAAAAATGGCTCTGGCGGTTCGAGGGCCTCAGCGCGAACGGAAAATCTCCATTGACTTCAAACGCTCCTCCGTTCGGCCTGAGCACTCGAAGATAACGGAGGGTTTTCAGCAGCTTTCTAAGCGGCCCTACAACCCAAGTTTCCCCGGATTCATGATATTGCCGGGGTCCAGCACCCGCTTTATTTGCCGCATCACTTCAAGCCCGTAGCCATGCTCTCCGGCCATGAGCGCGGCGAGCTTGACGCCGACCCCGTGGCAGTACTCCATCGAGCCGCCCATCTTTTGCACCAAGCGCAGAAGTTCATCCACGGCCTCCTCGAGCAGCCACTGGCCCTGATCTCCATCTGCGTTCTCGACAGCGAGACGCATGGAAAAGAGCTCCGGCTGGGTCCACAGACCACTCTCCTGCAGGCACACCCCGCGCCGGGACAGAATGTCGATCGCCTCTTTTCTGAAGGCCAAAACCCGTGATGCCGGCAACGCCACGTGAATCCAATCCCTCCGCCCCGTCTCTGCGCTGCGCTCTCGCCGGTGCCGCCGGTTTTGCATGAAATGATAGGCGATGACATGCCGTTCGCGCCAGAAATTTTCCGCCGCATGATGGTCGAGGGCGTCCCCGCCTGCTTCCCCGCAGATGGCCAGCGCGAGAGCCTCCTCGGCTTCTACGATCTTTGCCACTCCTTCGAACCCTAGGTAGAGCAAGGCCCTTTCCGGGTAATTATCGACACCATCGCCGAAGTCGAGAAGCGCCGGACTGAGCCCACAAGACCATATTTTTTCTACGGCTCGAAATCCCTGCTCAAATGAAGCGAAACTGAAGCCGCAAAGAGATCGCTTCTCCGGAGCGGGAAAGACCCTCAGCGTCGCTTCCGTGACAATGCCGAAACAACCCTCTCCGCCGATAAAGAGATGCTTCAGGCTGATTCCCGTGGATGATTTCTCTACGGAGCGGGTGCGCAGGATCTCGCCGTTGGGAAGGACCACTTCCAGCCCCAGCACCTGATCGCCCATAGAACCGTACTTGCCCCCGCGATAGCCCAGGCTGTTGGTCGATATCGCGCCGCCCACTGTAGCAACGGGAAGCGTCCACGGATCATGGCCGAGAATGAGACGGCTTTCGTTCAATCTGTTTTGCAGCGCTTCGAGAACTATCCCCGCTTGGACTCTCGCAAGCCGCGCTTCGGAATCAACCTCCAGGACGCGATCCATGCGCCTGAGATCCAGAACGATCCCCGGGCTGAGAGAGACAGCTCCGCCCATCAGTCCGGACCCGCCTCCGAAAGGAACCACAGGCACTTTTGCGGCATTCGCCCGAATGACGATCTCCCGCACCTCGGCTGTCGCGGCCGGCAAAACCACGCAGAGCGGGAGCGCGGCCTGAGGTCGTCTCAGTGGGTGCAGCCTCCCATCGCTTAACGCATCCCATGAAACTTCATCCAACCGCGCAGCATCGATCAAAACACGGTCTGCGCCGACAATCTGCGAGATTTGCTCTATGAGGCTTCCTTCAATTTCCATAAACTGCTTGAATCAAAAATCCGACCGGGAAGCGTCAATCTTGTGACCCGCCGGCAAATTGTCGCGGCAGGTGCTCGCGCGCTCATCCACCGAGATACGCCTGGCGCACCTGATCGTTGGTTGCCAGGTCGGCGGCTTTTCCTTTCATGATCACCATTCCGGTTTCCAGCACATAGCCGCGGTGGGAAATGGCCAAAGCCATCGCCGCATTTTGCTCCACCAGAAGAACCGTCACGCCTTCTTGATTGACAGCCCGAATTCGGTCGAAGATCTGTTCGACGATCACGGGCGCGAGACCCATCGAAGGCTCATCCAGTATCAGGAGTTTAGGACGCGCCATCAGTCCGCGCCCGATGGCCAGCATCTGTTGCTCGCCGCCCGAAAGGGTCCCCGCGACCTGCCGCATCCGCTCTCTTAAACGGGGAAAAAGGGTAAAGACCATTTCGAGATCCTGACTGATGGCGCTCAACCGCCGGGTGTAGGCTCCGGTTTTCAGATTTTCGAGCACCGTCAGGCGGGCAAAAATTTTTCGGCCTTCAGGAACATGGGCGACTCCCAACCGCACGATCTCGTGCGGCTCGACTTTTTCCAGATGTTGCCCGAGCAATTCGATGCTTCCGCTGCGAGGGCGGATCAGCCCGGAGATAGTTTTCAGAGTCGTCGTCTTACCGGCGCCGTTCGCGCCGAGAAGCGTAACCATTTCACCTCTGGCTACGGAAAAAAACACCCCTTTCAACGCATGAATCGCGCCGTAGTAAACATGAAGGTCGCGAACTTCAAGCATCAAGTCCACTGGCTCCGCCCCAGATAAGCTTCGATCACCCGCGGATTGCTGCGCACTGCCTCCGGCTGGCCTTCGGCGATCTTCTGACCGTAATCCAGAACGGTGACCCGATCCGAAATGCCCATAACCACGCGCATGTTGTGCTCGATCAAAAGAATGGCCTGCACGAACTCGCCCAACAACTTCCGGAGCAGCAGCGTCAGCGACCGGGATTCAGAGACATTCATGCCGGCCGTGGGCTCGTCAAGGAGCAGAAGCTTGGGTTCCGAAGCGAGAGCCCGGGCGATCTCGAGCCGTCTTTGATCCCCATACGAAAGCTGATGCGCCCACTCGTACTCTTTTCCTTGGAGGCCCACCAGCTCCAAGATTTCCAGTGCCTTTGAGCCCGCCATTTTTTCGGCCAGGTGAAAGCGCCGGGAGCGAAAGAAAATCTCCACTAGCCCGGAAGGCAGGCGCTGGTGCATTCCCACCAATACATTCTCAAGGACGGTCATGCGGGAGAAAAGCCTGATGTTCTGAAAAGTGCGGCTGATCCCGACAGCGCAGATCTGGTCCGGAGAAAGGCCGACGAGCGAAAAGTCGCGAAAGCGAATTTCTCCGTTATCGGGACGATAAATGCCGGTCAATAAATGAAAGAGCGTTGTCTTGCCTGCGCCGTTGGGGCCGATGAGGGAAGCGATCATCCCTTGTTCCACGGTGAGGTCCACCCCGCCCAGAGCCTGGAGCCCGCCGAACCTTTTGGCAACACCTTTAATCTCAAGCAGCGCCACCGGACCTGTTCCCGTTCCGGCCCGGAGGAATAATTCCCTGTGGCCTGAAGATCATCATCAGTATCAGAATCATGCCAAAAACCATGCGCTCATATTTCGCCGGTTCAAACTGAGCCGGAAGCTGGCTCAAGTCATAGCTTCCCAGAAAAGGGAGAGAAAAAACAACTCCGGATTGACGCAGGGAGTTGAGCCAGATGGAGAAACCCTTGAGCACCTGAAGATTGAGTATCGTGATAACACTGGCTCCCAGAATGGCTCCCGGAATCGAACCCGCGCCGCCGAGGATGACCATGGCCAAAACGCCGATCGATTCCATAAATGTGAAACTTTCCGGATTGATAAAGAGTTGCTTGGCGCCGAAGAAAACACCGGCCGCCGAGGCAAAAGACGCTCCCACAGCAAAGGCAAGAAGCTTCATCCGCACGACCGGAATACCCATCGCGGCTGCGGCGAGCTCGTCCTCTCGGATCGCTTTCCACGCTCTCCCGACCGGCGAGGACTCCATTCTTTGGGTGACGAAGATAATCAGGATAACGAGAAGGAGAATGAGGAAGTAAAAATAGAGCGGGTAGAGGACCACGGGGTCTGCTCCGAGACCCAACCACTCGAGCACAGGGCTAAAAAAAAGTGGCGGCCTTTGAATGGGCGTGATGCCCCGCGGGCCGTTGGTCAAGTTTATGGGCTTGTCCAGGTTATTAACAAGGGCGCGAACGACTTCGGCAAACCCGAGAGTGACAATGGCCAGGTAGTCGCCCCGAACCCGAAGCACCGGAAGGCCCAAAACGATTCCGGTGCCGGCCCCTACAAAAACGCTAAGAATCAAGAAAACGTAGAACCAGGAGGGACCCAGCGGAAAAATTCCGCCTCCGATGAATTGATTGGCCTGGGTTGAGCCGAAGATGGCCCAGAGATAGGCGCCGATGGCGTAAAACGCGACAAACCCCAGGTTGAGAAGGCCGGCCAAACCCACAACGATATTGAGGCCCAGTGCCAGCGCCACAAACATTCCCACCTGAATCGCCACCTCGAGATAATAGCCGTTCGTGGCGCCCAGCGCCGGGAGCGCGAACACCAGAACGAGCGCCGCGAAAAAAAGCTTCGGTTTGGCCGCGAGCGGAGCATAATAAATAAGCAGAAGCGAGGCCTCGAAAAGAAGAAATGCTGTCACAGACCGCGGGAAATAGATCGCGAGCAGACCGGTAAGACAAATGTAGCCGGCAAGCCCGAGCGCGACGATCCACGCCTTCATGCTCCCTCTTCCCGCACCGCTTCCCCCATGATTCCTTTCGGACGAAAGCTCAGGATGAGGATCAGGATAACGAACGCGAAGACATCCTTGTATTCCGCGCCAAACGCCCCATTCGTTAGGAGCGACAGATACGAGGCCGCAAAGGCCTCCACCAGTCCGAGAACCATTCCTCCGAGCACCGCGCCGGCGATGTTCCCGATGCCGCCGAGAACAGCGGCGGTAAAGGCCTTGAGGCCCGGAATAAATCCGCTGTAGGGATTGACCAGACTGTAATGGAGCCCGAACAAAACTCCGGCCGCCCCACCCATAGCTCCTCCGACAAAGAAAGTAAGCGCGATAATCCGATTGACCGGAATTCCCATCAGCGAAGCGGTTTCCGGATCCTGAGCCACGGCGCGAATCGCCGTTCCCACCTTGGTCCGATTGACGAATAAATGAAGACCCAACAGCATGATCAGAGCCGTGAAAATAACAAGCAGTGATTTCATCGGCACTTCGACGTTTATTCCGAGCTTTATGCTCCTCTCCAAAACGTCCAGGCTCGGGTAGCTCAGATAGAACGTGTTACGCCAGAGGCTTTCGATCAGCCGGATAACGTCTTGGAGAAAGAAAGAGGCGCCGATAGCCGAGATCAGGGGCACAAGGCGCGGCGCCCCGCGCAAAGGCCGGTAAGCCACTCGCTCCAGCACCATGGCCACCAGTCCGCTGACCGCCATCCCCGCAAGGATGATCACGAGAATCGCCAATGCCGGTTGCAGGCCGGCCAGGGTGCCCGCGGATTCCAGCAACAACAATATTTCGACTCCGATGAAAGCGCCGATGACAAAGATCTCGCTATGGGCAAAGTTGATAAACTCCAGCACCCCGTAAACCATGGTGTATCCCAGCGCAATCAGCGCATACATAAAGCCCAGGACGATCCCATCCATGAGAACCTGAGCGAATATGCTGACGGCGAGATCCACTTTAGCTCCTGAAGCGGACGCTATGCTAGCAAATCTGCTTTTCCCCTGCCACAGCCTTCTCGAATTTTCTACGCCGGATCACTTTCCGCGAGATGCCCAAACAGGCGAAGAACCTGAGACGAAGCGGCATTCTGAATCTTTCGCCATCCGTTATCCTGGGCCACAGCGATGGGCGTCGTGAATTTGATTCGCCCTTTTCACCTTGAAGCCTTCGGATTTGTGAGCGGCAGAAGAAAGCCCCGTGATCGCTTTAGCCTGGCGGCGGGGGCTCCGGAGCGAGAACCAGCTGTTTTAAGCTCTTTCCTTCCACAGCGGTGAGAATGGAATGATCGATATCCCTAAAAATCTCGACAATGCGGCGGTCCTCTTCTCCTTCGGGCGCTGCTGGCGCGGATCCTCCATGGTGTCTTATCGCATCCAGGATCTGTTTCACAGTTATCTTCTCCAGATCCCGTGCCGGAACGTAGGTCTCGCCCTTGGAGGTCTCGATCAGGAGCTGGTTTTGAATGAGAATTCGCAATAGTCCTCCGATCAAGCGATCAGAGAGATGAAGCCTTTTTCCCAACTCTTCACGGCTCCAGGGTTCTTTCCCGAAGGAAAAATTTTGCCCCACAAGCGTCATGATCTTGAGCCCCGTCATCTCACTCAGCGCGGAACTAAAGATTTCTATCCCTTTCTCTTTCCGGTAATCCTCTAAATGCTGATGAGCATAGGCGACCTCGGCTCCAAATAAAGCGATACCCCATCCGAGGTAGATCCAGAGAAAGAACAGAAGAAGAATCGCGAAGCTCGAGTAGATCGTATAATACTGCGTCGAAGCTGCCACGAACACCGCGAACCCCAACCCTAAAGTCTGCCATAGGATACCCGCCACAAATCCGCCAAGGAGCGCGGAACGAATCTTGACCTGAGTGTTGGGAATAAAGACATACAAAAAACTTAACGCGCCCCAAATGGTCAGATACGGAATGAGCTTGAGTGCCGCAAGGATAATCGTGCCGAAGGGCTCGATTCCGACCAGCCACCGGACCACATCAGCGCTCTGCAGCGTGGCCGTAATTCCAAGCGCGGAAAAAACCAGAACCGGGCCCACCAGAAGAACACTCAAGTAGTCGCTGAATTTGCGCGCGAACCTTCTTGGCTTTTCGACTCTCCAGATCCGGTTGAAAGCCTGCTCAATGTCTCCCATCAGACCCAGGACCGTCATGAAAAGCGTGGCCAAGCCGACGATTCCCAAAGCTCCGGCATGAATGTTGTCCACGAACTGGACTAGATGTCTCGTAACCTCACCGCCGTGAGGACCAAAGGGGGCAAGATACTTCTCCAGGGCCGGCTCCAGTCGGTTATGAACCCCAAAGGCTTTCAACACCGAAAAGGTCACGGCCAGTAACGGAGCAATGGCGAGAAGCATCCTGAAGGAGAGCGCCGCCGCGTGGAGCTTGACGAGGTCCGCTCGCATGCCGTGCGCCACAATATAGCCAAGCCTGATCTGCCTGTAGAAGAAGCGCCTCAGCCGGCTAAGCTGTGAAAGATCGAATTCCCAAACTTCTTCCAGGCTCTTAAGGCTGTTGCGATAGCGAGGATAGAGCGATACCATCTTTCGCATGAGCGCCGCCAATGCCAGGCTGCGGGACAATCCGCAGATTTTGGCGATGCAGTTAGTCTATCACTTTTCTTTCCGGCTGTACAAAAGAGGCGTGCTAAAGCTCGGACCGAAGGGGCACCGGTGTAGGGACTATTGATGAACTGCTTCGAATCACCGTTGACCATGAAAGCGGCTAATCGCGCTTCGCAATCCGAAATTGAAACGCTACCCTACGTCGATTGCCGTCTTTGAAATTCGTATTCAATTAACCTTGCATGCTCCACTCAGCGCTCGATATAAGCCCACGACGCAGCCTGGGATTTCATAAACTCGTTGCGCTCACTTTCTTCTGCGTTGCAGGGGGTGCTTACGGTCTTGAAGACGCCGTCAACGCCGGCGGACCCGTGCTGGCGTTGACGGCGCTCTTAGTTGTGCCGTGGCTATGGAGCTTTCCGACCGCCTTGATGACTGCAGAGCTCTCCGCCGCCATACCGGAAGACGGCGGCTATGTCGTCTGGGTGCAGCGCGCCTTCGGACGCTTTTGGGGATTTCAGGAGGGATGGTTGAGCTGGCTTTGCAGCTTCGCTGACAATGCGCTCTATCCTGTCATGTTCGTAGATTACCTCATTTATGTCATTGGCGAAGTGAGCTCCATCGAACGCTGGCTTACGGGTGTCGCCGTCATGGCCGGCGTTACCTGGCTCAATATTAGAGGCGCGCAGCTCGTCGGCGCCGGCTCGGTCATCTTCACCTTTCTCGTTCTGGCGCCGTTTGTCGCTCTGGTATCTTTAGGAGCGCCGATGATGGAGCCGTCCATCTGGCTGACCGGCCGCGTCAACCCGGATTGGCCGTTGCTTCTGAGCGTGATCCTCTGGAACACTTGCGGCTGGGATAACGCAGGCTGCTGCGCCGGCGAGGTCAAGCGACCAGAAAAAACTTATCCACGAGCCATGGTGACAGCGGTCCTCCTGGTATTGGTCGCCTATCTGCTCCCGGTCGCCGTCGGGGTCAGCGCGGACAGAAACTGGGGCAATTGGAAGGATGGCTACTTTCCTCACGTGGCGGTTCAAATAGGCGGCGGCTGGTTGGGGACATGGCTTACCCTAGCGGGCCTGGTGAGCGCCGTCGGGATGGCCAACGCGCTTCTCTGCACCTCCTCCCGTGTCCCTTACGCTATGGCCAGGCTCGGAACGCTGCCCGCGTCGCTGGCTGCGCTTCATCCCCGCTACTCGACTCCCTGGATCGCCATTCTCGTGAATAGCCTGGGAATCTCAATGCTCATCCCTTTTTCTTTTCAGGATCTTATCCAGGTCGACATGTTCCTTTACGCCGCGGCGCTCATCCTCGAATTCGCGGCGCTTGTCTGGCTCCGTTTTCGCGAGCCCCGTATGCCGCGTCCTTATCGCGTTCCGTTCGGCGCTCCCGGGACAATACTCCTTAGCCTTCCTCCCGTCGCGCTCTGCTGCTTGAGCATATGGTCTGCGAACGACGTTACAAAGGCAGTGAGCCTCTGTGGAATCGTGATCGGCGTCATGGTCTACTGGCTCCAGGAGAAGAAAAGCTTGCGGCTTGCGGATTCCTCGATCCCCTGAGTCGCAGGATGGAAAAATATCCGAAAGAGGCGATCTCATGGATTTGCGCACTTTACCGTATCCCGTCATAGACGCTGACGGTCACGTTTTTGAGAAGGATTCTGAACTTCATGATTTCCTTGAGGGGCGCTACCGCGGGATGCCTCGATTTGAGACCTATAGTTTCTTTCCATCGCTCGACGGCTGGCACCGCGGCTCGAGTGTCCCCGGCAAAGACCACGAGACGCCGGCCTCCCGATGGCTTGAGTTTCTCGATGAGCTTGGGATTCAGATGACCGTCCTCTATCCCACAGCGGGTCTCGCGCTGGGTTTATCTCAGGATACGGAATGGGCCTGCGCCGTGGCTCGCGCCTATAACAGTTGGATCTCTGAGAAATTCGTGCGTCAGAGCCAGCGGCTTCAAGCAGTCGCCCTCCTGCCCGTACAGGAACCAGTGGAAGCAGCGGCCGAGCTGCGGCGGGCGAAAAAAGAGCTGGGACTTGTCGGCGGGCTTCTGCCGGCGGTGACGGTTCTGCACAAAGGCTATGGCCATCCTGATTTCGATCCGATCTTTCAGGAGGCGGAACGATTGGATGTGCCTCTTGCCGTCCACGGGGCGCCAAGCCGCGGGATGGGGTTCGATTTCTTCGATAAGTTCATCCAGGTGCACACCCTCGAGCACCCCTTTGCGATCTTGATCCAATTCACTCACATGATCTTTGAAGGGCTCTTTGAGCGCTTTCCAAACCTGCGCGTGGCCTTTCTCGAAGCCGGCTCCGGCTGGATTCCCTATATGATGGACCGGATGGATGAGGAGTTCGAAAAACCGCACCGCCGCCAGGCGCCGGCGTTAACAAAAACACCCAGCGAATATATTCGCTCCGGTCAGATTTGGACCACCTGCGAGGTGGAGGAAAAAACCCTGCCCCACGTTCTTCGGCGATTCAACCCGGGTTGCGTTATGTGGCCGTCAGACTACCCGCACGAACGGCTGCCTGACATGTTCAAGCGCGACATTCCGGAATTCCTAAAACGAACGGACATTACCGACGAACAAAAGCGACTCATCCTTTACGAAAACCCCAAGCGTTTTTACCGGCTTGAGATTTAGGCCAGTGCTGAAAAACTGTGTTTGCAGGCTGCTCAAAAAGATCTCAGAGGCGAGGCGCGCGAAAAATCGGCGAGCGGAGGCGTACTTAGCGAGTACGTTGTAGCGAGGCGATTGAGTGCAACGAAGCAAATGAGTCTTTTTCAGCAGCCTGAGGGAGGACAGACATGAGACTGAAGGACAAAGTTGTAATCGTTACCGGAGGCGGGGTCGGCATTGGCCGCGCCTACTCGATGGGTGTCGCTAAAGAGGGAGCCAGGGTCGTGGTCGCCGACATTCAGGAAGATGAGGCGAAAAAAGTCGCTGCCGAAATCCAACAGGAGGGCGGCGAAGCTTTAGCCGTCCCAGTCGATGTGACCTCGTTTGATAAAACCCGCGCGATGGCTGAGGCCACCCTGCAAAAGTACGGTCGCATCGATGTCCTGGTTAACAACGCGGCGCTTTACTCGGCGATCAAGAAAAAACCCTTTTCAGAGATTCCTGAAGAGGAATGGGACAGGGTAATGGCGGTTAATCTGAAGGGTCTCTTCCTCTGCGCCAAAGCGGTCTATCCCGCGATGAAAAAACAGGGAAAGGGCAAAATCATCAATATCTCCTCCGGAACGGCGCTCGGCGGCACGCCCTTTTACCTTCACTATGTCACCTCGAAGGGGGGAGTCATCGGTTTCACTCGGGCGCTGGCGCGCGAGCTCGGCCTCGATAACATCGCGGTGAACGCGATCACTCCGGGTTTAACACTCTCCGGGTCGCAACAGGCGCTGACGCCGGAACAGCTTACCGACCGCAGGCGCAGGCGCTCATTTCAGCGGGATCAATACCCCCAGGACCTTGTCGGGACCGTGATTTTTCTCTCCTCAGAAGACAGCGATTTCATTACCGGCCAGACGATTAATGTGGACGGCGGGCTGAACATGCATTGAGCATTGACCCCGTCCAGGGGTAGGGACTAAGTTTCGATCGGGACGATACCAAAAAATGGCCGTCTCGCTCACGTTTCTATACTGACCTCGTCAGTGGCGGCACTAACGACTGTTTGCATGATCGATTTTGCTTGTTAATATTTATCGCATGAAACCAGTAAAATGGTTTCCACTCGCTCTCCTCTTCCTTTTCGGCTGCGCGGTTGTCACCTCCATAAAGGAAATTCCGGATGTTCTCCTCGGTGAGCCCTCGTTCTATCCTACGATAGCGGCTCATACGGATGCGCCGATCTTGGGCGGCAATCGAATCGAAATCTTGTCCAATGGCGAGCAGACATTTCCTGCGATGCTTAAGGCGATCCGGAGCGCGCAAAAAAGCATCACGTACGCCCAATATCTCTATCAGGACGGCGACATTGCTTACGAGCTGGCTAACGCCTTTGCGGAGCGTTGCCGCGCCGGAGTGCGCGTCAAAATGTTGATCGACTCCCACGGCGGAAGCAAAATGCCGGAAGACATCCCCGAGCTATGGAGGGAATCAGGCTGCCAATTGGAGTGGTTTCGACGCATTAAGTTGTTTCAATTCATTACGCCATGGGAGCTGTTGCGCTATAATTACCGCAATCACCGGCGCATCCTCGTGATCGATGGCAAGATCGGTTTTACGGGCGGCCACGGGGTTAGCCAGGCCTGGACGGGCAACGGGCGAACCGAGGATCACTGGCGAGACACGGATGCCAGACTCGAGGGACCGATTGTCCAACGCCTGCAAGCCGCTTTTGTAGAGAGCTGGCGCGAAACAACAGGCAACGTCCTGGGCGGCGATGATTATTTTCCATCTCTAGAACCGCGCGGAACCGTTTACGCGCAGATCGTCAAGAGCTCGCCTTTCGGAGGCAGCTTTCAGTCCTACATGCTGTTCCTCCTCTCCATTAACTCGGCCCGAAAAAGCATCCACATCTCGAATCCCTATTTTTTGCCTGACGAGCGAATGCAGGAGGCCATGCTCAGCGCCGTGAAAAGAGGCGTGAGGGTAGTCGCGCTCACTCCGGGCAAAATCGATCACAAACTCGTTTACTGGGCGAGTCGCAGCGGGTTTGAACCTCTGTTGCTGGGGGGGATTGAAATTTACGAATACCAACCGGCTCTCATGCATTCTAAAACCATGATTGTGGACGGCATCTGGGCGACGGTGGGAAGCACGAATCTCGATAATCGCTCTTTCGCTCTGAACGAGGAGCTCAACTTAATCGTGTACGATGCCGGGATCGCTGGACAACTCGAAAAAGCTTTTCACGAAGATCTGAAACATTCCAAAAAATTGACGTACGAGGCTTGGAAAGCGCGTCCCTGGAGCGAAAAGTTCCTCGAGTTCTTCACGATGCCGATCAAAGAGCAACTGTAACCGGCCTATCGGGCATCCATTCCAAAGGCTCTCCCCTTTTACAAGGGTGGCGCTTTGACCACCACGGTGGGATCGAGGCTGGCAACGGTGGCTCTTCCACACTTGGCCATTGTGATTTCGATCTCTTCACGGAGAATCTCCAGCACGCGCGTAACCCCTTGCTCGCCGGCCACGGCCAGACCCCAAAAAAGCGGCCGTCCAATGAACACGGCTTTGGCTCCCAATGCCAGAGCTTTCACGACGTCGGCGCCGCGTCGAATTCCTCCATCGAGCAGAACCTCTATTTTTCCGTTAGCCGCAGCCACAGCCTCGGGAAGAACCTCGATTGTCGCCAGGGTGTTGTCGAGGTGCCGGCCGCCGTGATTGGAGACGATAACGGCGTCGGCTCCAGCCTCTGCACACAGCTCAACATCCTCCCCCGTCATGATTCCTTTCGCAACGACCGGAAGGTCGGTCGCTGATTTGATCCACTCCAGATCCTTCCAGGTGGCTGCAGGATTTCCTCCCCCCGGGCCCCGACTCTCCCCCGGACCCAACTTTGGGTAGTTGGCGCCTCGCATTTGCTTATAGTTGTTCCGGATGTTGCGCTCCCGCTTGGGCGGCCACTGGGAGTCCAAGGTAATACACACGGCTTCATAGCCAAGCTCTTTCGCCCCCTGGAGCCAGCTCTTGGTCATTTCCGGGTCCCGGAACGGATACATCTGCAGCCACAGATGACCCGGCGCCGCCTTGGTCAATTCCTGAAAGTCAGCGCTGGCATTGGCGCTCACTGCCAGGATGGTCCCGCAGGCCGTCGCCGCCCGGTAGCTTGCGAACTCCCCCTCGGGATGCGCCTTTTTGTGCCCCCCGCAGGGGGCCAGCAGGACCGGAAAATTTACCCGGGTTCCAACCACGGTGGTAGAGAGATCAAGAGCGCTCACGTTTCTTAGCACCCTTGGGCGCAAGGCCCACGACTCAAAGGCCCGGCGGTTCCGCTCCACGCTGATCTCATCGGTTGCGCCGCCGGCGATGTAGTCGTATTCCTCTTTGGGCAGGCGCTCCTTGCTCAAGGCCTCGAATTCGAAAAGATTAATCGGTCCAGCGTTTGTGCTCATGCAATCCTCCTCCCGGCTTCGCACAATTCCTCTGAGTTGGCTCTCCCTTATCTCAAACCGCCCAAAAATATACAATCACCTTCTCTACCTGTATCAGAAACTCTGCCGATGTAGGAGGAACGGCTTTGAGATCGATTTTGCCTTCGCGCTTTACAATCCGCATACCAAGCGGTAAGTTCTCGCTCACCAGAGATCTGGCGTTCGATCTAAGGAGAAATTCATGAGCGCACCGAGATTGTACTTTCGACTGCCAAGAGATTTGCAGATTAAAAACGGCGGGGTCTCTTTCCTCTGTTTCTGCCTCTTCTTTTCTCTCGTTGTCCTCGCCGGACCCGGATTCGGCCAGACCACCGTCAGGAGTAAGCTGAAGGTTCCGTACAGCTCTTTTGGTCCGGGGCTTGTGCCTTTGTGGATGGCAAAGGATAAAGGGCTCTTCGCTAGGCAACAATTGGATGTTGAGCTACTTTATATCGCGACCAGTCCGACCATCATTCAGACGATGCTTTCAGGAGAAGTCCAACTCAGTTCCTCAGGCCAGGAGGCTGCAATGGGCGCCAATCTTGCCGGCGGAGATATCGTCATCATCGCAACCGGTGTCGACCGGCCCTCGTTTTTTCTCTTTACGATTCCGGAGATCACGAAAGTCGAGCAGCTAAAAGGGCGGCGATTAGGGATAAGCCGCGCCGGGTCCAGCACAGACTTTGCCATGCGTTTTCTGTTGCAGAAGTACGGACTCAATCCCAAAAAAGATGTGCGCCTTGTGCCCACGGGCGGAATTCCTAAGGCTCCTGCGGCCATGCAGGCGGGAGTCATTGAGGGAGCTCTTCTTTCGCCTCCGATAACGTTGCGCGCGCGCAAGCTCGGTTTCCGCGAGCTGCTCGATCCGGAAGCGATAGGGTTTCCTTTTTACTCGGCATCCGTGACGGCGAGGAAATCGTGGCTTGATAGCCAGCCGGATTTGGCTCGACGGTTCATTAAAGCCTACGTCGAGGCAATCGCCGCAATTCACAAAGATAAGCCATCTACGTTGCAGGTCATCGCCAAATACACGAAGGAAAAGGAGCCTGAGGGCCTGGAAGAAGGCTATCGCGTTCTACAAAAGAGCCTGCCCCGCGTGCCGGAGCCGAGTCTGGACGCTATTCGTATGGGCCTAAACATCCTCGCCGAGACGAAACCGGAAGCCGCCAGCGCAGATCCATCCCGCTTTATCGATACTCGATTTGTAAGAGAACTGAAGCAGAGCGGCTATATCGACAGTTTATATAAGTGATAAATCTTCACGCCAGGTCCTCGATTCCTTTCCGCTTTACAATGCGGACGCGAAGCGGTAACTTCCAGCCTCACCAAAGTCCGGCCGTCAATTCCAGGGGGATTTCATGAGCGCGCCCGTGTCAAAAACTTTCTGCCTTTTCTTTTTTCTTCTTCTTTTCGCCGGGCCGACATTCGGCCAGACTACCGTCAGGAATAAACTCAAGGTCCCCTACAGCTCTTTTGGTCCCGGGCTCGTGCCTTTATGGGTGGGAAAAGACAAAGGCCTTTTCGACAAGCAACAATTGGATGTTGAACTCCTTTATATCGCTACCAGCCCGACTATCATTCAGACGATGCTTTCCGGAGAAGTCCAACTCAGCTCCTCAGGCCAGGAGGCTGCAATGGGCGC
>JACQUW010000379.1 GCA_016210115.1 Deltaproteobacteria bacterium
ATGTAGAGCCGCTCGGCCACTTCTCTTCGGGTTACGCCGGGACGAAGTTGCGCCAGACAGCGGTCATAAGCCTTCATCGAAACCGCGCAAGCCTTGCGCATGAAAGCTATTTCCAACTCGCTTTTGATGATCCTCAGCTCGCGGAGCGCCGCGGAGCCATCCTGGATCTTTGCTTTGGGCAAAATCTCCGTGAGTCGCGAAAGATAGCTTGCCGGAATCCCCAGGCGCTGATCGTCTCCCAGCTCAAAAGCCAATCTCGCTTCAGCGAGCCCCATCTCCTTCAAGCAGCCGGCGATCATCTCTTGCGGAAACGGCACATCGACGTAGCTTCGCACCTCGCCGATCCAGGGAAGATTCCCGGCTTTTGCTTTCTCGTTTCCATATACCAGAACCAGCGGTTTCCCGCCTTTAGGTAGAAAACAGATTTGTGGTCGCATCAGGTGGTCGAACTGATAGCTGATCAGGCCGGTAAAATACCAGTAGTTATCTTTTGCGGAAACGATCAGAGCATCGAGCCCGTCCCGATCCATCAGCACGTTGGCCCGCTCGTAGCGGCTCCGGTACTCACTTTTCGGAAAGGGTCCTTCGGTTGCCATGGCTTACCTCCGGTTGCGTGTAGAGCGTTTATTCCGGCGGCTCCGTTCTTTCCCTGGGCAGCTTATCCCGCCGCAATCTTCTTCCCTGTTTTTGATTGCAACGTCTCTACGTAGCCCAGGGCTTCCGAAAGAGTGATAACGCTTGCGTATTTGCTGTTCATCTCGAAGAGATTGACCAGATGAGAAGTTCGGGAGCGGTCAAATACGCACTCCTCGACCAAAAAGACCGGGTAACCATAGGAGTAGCCGTCCAGCACGGTGCCGCGCACGCAACCGCAGGTGCTGGTGCCTGTGACAAGCAAAGAGTCTACGCCCTTCCGCACCAGATAAGTGATCAGGTGCGTGCCAAAAAAGGCGCTGGCCCGCGCTTTACGAACGATGAATTCCCCCTCCACGGGCTTGATCATCTCGGGAAATTGAGTCACCAGATCCGTGGTATCGCTCGCGTCGACATTACGCTTGGTCGCGTTGCCGAACGCGGCCTTAAAATCCGGATCGCTGGTAGAATAGACCACGGGAATTTCCGCGTCGCGGCAGGCATGGAGCAATTTCTGAATTTTTGGGAGCGCCTCCCAGGCGACTTTGCCGCAGCTTGTAGGAAATTCCTCGATTGCTTCCGTGACCTCCATCGGCCGGGTGCCTGTGAAGCCCAAAATCACATCGATAATGAGCAGGGCCGGATTTCGTCCGAACGCCTGTTTCCCTTTGTAGCCGGCCTTCTCGTAGATTTTTCTCTCCTCTTCGGGAAAGATTTTTTCCCATTCTCTCATCGATTCACCTCCCGCTCGGGGAAATTACATTTTGAGGCTCTCATCATGGCTCAGAAATAGGAACAGTCAAGGCTTACGGCGCTCTCTGTCGAAACGCGTGGTTCCGAAGGCGAAAAACCTAAGCACCACACTTGTTCCACTAGATCCGGCTTACGGTGAAAAGAGTTTATCGCCCCTGCGGGTCATGAAAAGGTCCAGGGGAAGCTCGGTGCCAATGCCTTTCTCCCGCGCCTTTTCATAAACCGTGCGCGCCGTCGCCGCGAACTGAATTCCCATGCCGGTGTTGTTCTTGAAAAAGGTAATTTCCTTTTCGTCTTTGCGGCCGCGACATTTGCCTGTCAAAAGCTCACCCAGCTCGTGGAGATCCTCCGACCTGACGATCCCTTTTTCTAAGGGGCCGGCGAATTCCGCCTGCCTGTCGAGAAGAATTTGCACCTTGGAGCCCACGATGATCAAGCCGGCTCTCTGGATCGCTTCGTCGTCCAGTTCGCGCCGCGGAAGAAAACCATCGCCGCCAACAATGCTGTTGATATGCGTCCCATCCTCGATCCAACGGCCCTTGATCACGGGCTCGACCGTGTTCGTGGCGGCGGTGACGATATCGCACCCGCGGACCGCCTCTTCTGCCGATTGTACCGGCACAATTTCAACGGCGGTTTCTGCGCTCATCTCCCGCGCGAATCGCTCGCGATTTTCTTTCGTCGGGCTATAGACCTTGACCCTTTTCAGCGGCCGCACAGTCAGGGCTGCGGTCAATTGGGTGCGAGCCTGTTCCCCGGAGCCCAGGAGTCCCATCGTCTGTGCGTCGTGACGGGCCAGGTATTTGGTGGCGACGCCGCTGGTTGCGCCCACGCGCATGACCGAAAGGACGTGATCGTCCATCATCGCCAAAAGCGCGCAACTATCCATGTCAAACAAGAAGACAAGCCCGACGAAATCACCCGGATAAACCCTCCGCTTCGAGCCGGCGACCTGGACCTCAGTTGAGAAGCTCGAGTCGATGCGGAGCGCCATGGATTTCATTCCGGGCACAAGTCCCATGATATTGTTGAAGTAGTATTGACCGCCTTCTTCTTTCCAGGGAACTCTGAGCCGGGCGCGGGGAGCGTTCATAGCCACGCCTTCGCCTAATTCATAGAAGGCTTTCTCAATGACCTCAATCTCTTCATTCATTGGAACCAGGCCCTGAATCTGCTCATTCTTGAGAACCAAAACCATCCCAGCGCTCTCCTTCCCGATAAACGTTTCCGGCCAAGCACAGGGGCTTCCCCTACGCTTACCTTATTTCAACGAGAGGGGGTAAGCAACCAGAGACAAAAGGCGTCGAGAAACGGCGCACGCGATGCGGTGAAGCGGTAAAACTCACCAGAGCCCGATTTTGGGCACACGGGCGCGCCAGCTAGCTTCGCGAAAACCGGACTATCCAGAGATGACGTGTCCAGGCGCATCCAAAAAGCACGAGAAGGCTGTGGCCGATTGGCTGCTACCGCTGCGGAAACCAATCGGCCAGGGAATGAATGTGATGAAGGAAGGGAAAACTCTCTTTACAGGCTAGTGGATTCAAGGTTGAGTTGTCCTCCCGGCACTCAGCCTTTCCTCTGCTTGAACCAATTGGCGTCTATCTGAGTAAAGTGTTTCCACTTATCCGGCACCGCCGCCTCCTCAAAAATGGCCTCTACCGGGCAAACCGGCTCGCAAGCCCCGCAATCGATGCATTCATCGGGATCGATATAGAGCTTATTTTCCCTTTCGAATTCCTCGGCCTCGTTCTTTGTGGGGTGAATGCAATCCACAGGACAGACATCAACGCAAGCCGTATCTTTTACGTTGATGCAGGGCTCAGCAATCACATAGGTCATTGAATCTCCTCCTCTCCAAAAGACCTCTGTAGCAAATCGAACATTTTAAGTCAATTAACGCTACTCCCTGTTCAGGCAGACTCGGGTTCTTCTACTCTCTGGGTGATGAGGGGGACCATCGCTTCACGGATCACTTTTTCACTCACCTCGCCAAACTGTTCCTTAAAGCGTTCAAGAGGGATGACTGCTTTTGCCATTGCCCGATGGCCTCCGGCGCTGCCGATCTCGTCAAAGAGACGCTTCAGGATATCACCTGCGCTCTTGACGTAGCCGACATTACGAACCGAAATAACCACCCGGTCGCCAGATAACCCCGAAACGACTCCCCATTCCACTCCCTCAATCTGGAGACAGAATTCCGCCATTTGCGGAATCACATCCTCCCGCTTGACCTCTCCCATGTGGATTACGGCCACGCCGTTATTAAGTTCGATCCGGCTCAGGGCGCGCCCCAGAGCCGCCAGATCTTCCCGCGGCAAAGAGGGTCTTTCCATCCGAGTCACTAAAGCCCTGCTGGCGAACGGGTATAGAAATGTGAAGGCCTCCAGGTCTGCAATATCACTCCCGCGCTCCAAAAATAGCGTATCGCTTTTAATCCCGTAAAGAAGGGCGGTTGCCAGGCGCTGAGAAGGTTCCATCCCGGTAGCTCTGAGATACTCGGTGAAAATCGTCGAGGTCGCGCCATAACTGGTCCTGAGATCTGTAAAACGCGCCGAAAAAGGATCTCGCCTGGGATGATGGTCAACGACCAAATCGACTTTTCCTAAAGGTGGGTCGAAATAGGGAGGTTGAACGTCCACCAGAGCCAGCTTGGATCCGCCCTGGTGCAAATCTTCGTAAGTGATCCTGTCGATCTGAATATCCAGGAGCCGGATCATTGCAAGATTCTCGGGTCGTGTGACCTCGCCGAATGTCACTATGGGCGTCGTGGTTTTGTTTCGCCCTAGTAGCTCACGCAAGGCCAGGGCGCTGCCGATCCCGTCAGGGTCGGGGTCATGCTGCAGCAGAATATTGATCTTGTCCTTTTCACGAAACAGAGAACGGATTCTCTCCACCTTTTGTCGGTTAAACGCGTCAAGAAGCTGTGGGGCGCAAAATTCCTCAAACATGTTTTCAAGCGTAAGATGGCGCAGCAATGGATCTTTTTGGTCTCCCTTGGCCTCTTTCTCAGAAGAGAGAGAAAGAATCGGAAGCTTCTTATTGAGCCGTCTCAAAAGCGAGTAGACCCGGCCGCGCAGTCCCGCTTCTCTGATAAAGAGAATAGCCTGACTGATCTGCTCTATGTGGCACTTCGCATAGGTTTCCTCTGCTTCAAGATCTCCCCACTGGCTGCTGCCTCCATGCCGCCTGATTCTTCTGGTCACCTCGGCAGCCTGGACCAGAAAAAGCACCTCCCCGCGTCTCGTAGCCACCTTGCGCATGAACTGGAAAAGCAGGTCGTCTTCGCAAATCGCGAGGTATTTCATGAGAGTATCCCGAGAGGGGGTTAGAGAGGCAACTCGAGGATTTCAAGAAGGGAAAACGGATTATCGGTATCCACCCAATCACTTTATCATTAGAGCAGCCTCTTTTCTAGAACCAGAAACAGGCTGCAGTGCGGGTCTCAGGCGGGATTATTCACTTGAACGAACGTTGCGGAACCCGTCCGGTCGAGCAATGGGCCTTGTCTGAGATCGTTTCGAGATCCTAATTTGAAATGTTACCGGTCAGGCGATCTTTTGCTTCTCTGCCAGAATCAAAGTGGTTCCGGGCAGGGTGTTGGGAATAGCCGCATGAGTTCTAATCGCCGCAAATCCTGCCGCCTTGAGCCATGACGAGTATTGGGAGAACGTCCAACACTCCCCTTCCGGAGTGTGGGTTAGGGTATAAACGGAGAAGCGGAGCACGAAGGGCGGATCGGTTCGCTCTTCATTGGGAACGAAGTCATTAATGGCAAAGATGCCACCAGGCTTCAGGGCGGAATAAACCTTGCCGAAAAGCTCTCGATTTCCGTCTGGCGACTCAAACCGGCAAAAGTTGCTGGTGATAATCAAATCATAGCGGTTTTGCTCTAAAGACGTAGAGCGAAATTCTCCATCGACAAAACGAATCTTGCCTTCCAGCCCCCGTTCGCGACTGAACTTTTTCGCGACCTGATTTACGTTGGGCCAATCAAGCTGCGTCACCTGGGCTGAGGGATCGCGCGCCAGAATGGTCACGCCGAAAATGCTTGAGCCTCCGGCAATATCCAGCACATCGAGCCCTTTTCGTCTTGTTTCGATTTGCAGGAGCTCGCACAGGCTCTCGGCCACAGGCTGCGCGATCGGGATGATGCCGAGAATGAGCTTTTCCCAGACTTCCAGCTCGCCTCCAGTATCCATCCGCCCCATGGGCCTTCCGGTTTTGAGCGTTTGTTTGAGCTGCGCCATGCCGCCCCATAGCGCGAGTGCTACATGGCGGAAGTCTCCCATATACGAGGGCTTATTGCGGACCAGGAAAGTCTCGCTGACATCTGTAAGCACGTAACGTCCCTGCCGCTTCTGTACGAGTGAGAGGCTGATCAGACTGTCAAGAACGATGCGGGTCGCCCGCGTTTCAGTCCCGGCTTCCCGGGCAATTTCCGCGTAGGTTTGAAAACCGCGCTCGATTAAAGTGAAGAAATCGTACTCAATGGCGGCGTCAAGGATAAGACTGTTGGCGAAATCTCCGAGCAGGCGCATCAATGGCCTGGGAGAAAGCTCTTGTTTCGGATCGCTCGGTGGGTTCATAGAATTTTAAGCGTAAAGCCCTTCTTTTTTGATGAACTGGTAAACGCCTTCAAAAAACCAGGCAAAGTAGGCGGTCGCTGTGCGGAGACAATACTCCAGGCTAAAGCCAGGCCGTGTATCGCCCCGCCCATTCTCCAGGATCTTCCTCAGCACCATCCAGTCCAAATCCCCATGGCCGATGATGTTTTCTTCATGCACCTCTAAATCAGCCTCAGAATGCACGGTAAAATAGAGAACCTGGTCATCCGTCATGGCATAGGCCTGGCGCAACGCATCGCCAAAGAACCGCGCCCAGTGCCCCACGCCTTCCTCGAGACAGAAAGAAGTCCACCATTCGGCCATCGTTCCCTCATAGAGGAGACCCCGAAAGTATTCGAGAAAAGCCCGGCATTCCGGCAGCATCTCATAGTCGATCATCTCTTCGTCTTTGAGACCGAAGATCCTTCCCTGTTCAAGCACAATTCGAATATGGCCGGGGGGCTTGGGATGGATCAGCTCATCCGCGACGTGATTGGCAAAATGACCCTGGAGTTCGGGATGGCGCTTAAAGAAGGGAAGGTGGCGCTGGTAGGCACAGCCATGGAGGTTGTTGATCTCGGCCACAAACCCATACCAATTCTGCCAGAAGACCCTGATTGCCTCGATGGGGAGAGTCCCGCGCGCCAGCTCTCTGTGAAACCGTCCTTGGAAGACCCAGCGCTCCACAAGGCCCAGCATCACCTCTCTTAAATCTGCCACCACCTTTTCCGCCTGTTGCGGTGAGAGGTTCCTGCCGAAGTAGTTTTCTTTTTTTCCAGGCGCCATCTACACTCTCCTTCTATCTAAAGGTAAGACCGGGTTGCCCAACAGCGAGAAGATTTGAGATCCGACGGTCATGGTCGCTTTTAAGAAAGCGCTCCCGGGTTCAATATATTATTCGGATCTAGGAGCTGTTTGATCTGCTTGACCCAGTCATAGGCATTGCCCAGGCGCTCATAGGGATAGCTTCCCTTGGTGCTGAGCGTCGGGGCAGTCCATACCACACCCCGCCGGTTGCTGAACTCCTGGACCTTGCCCATCCAGCGCCTGAGTCTCGCCAGATCATCATCGTCGTAAGGATTGTAAAAGACAAAGTACTCCTCTTTGACAGCCAGATCGCGAGTAACGTAGCTGTCGTGTTGCGGCGAGTGCTCGGGATTCCAAAGGCCGCATTCCCTCTTGGCCGCCTCGTCCAGATCGTACATCTCTTTCAAGAAGCTTATGGGATACATCTTCGATGTGACGGCGAACATTCCAGCGTGCCGAACGATGGCACTGCACCAGCCGTCAGGCCCCATGATATGATAATCGGGCCATCCGTGGAGTCCATGCTGCTGGGGCTTTTCCCCCATGGCCTTTTGGACGATCTCTTCTACCTCGTGACCTCCTTGCTGCTGATAAATGGACCTCATCCGTTTTTCCTTGTAGCTCAGCTCGTCCTGCTCTCGCGCCCAAATGATGGTCTTTAAAAAAAACCATGCATCGTCGGGAATTGCGGCTTTGTTGTATAGCCCCTCTTCCATCGGCCAGTAGTACTGCCAGCGGTCGGTAAAATGGATATCGTAAACGATTTCGCCTTTGACAAGCTGAAGCATGGCGCGCTGCACGTTTTCAAGCTGGTCGCGGCGAAAAGTGTAGCAATAGTCGTGCAGCCACTCGCGCCTGCCCTCAATCGCGCGCAGGCAGACTTTGCTGATGATCCCCAGAGAGCCTGCTGAAAGCGTGAAAAGCCCGAGCAGATCCGGGATGTGAACCCACTTCTGAAACGGGCCGAACTCGGTCTCCTGGTTGGCCAGGGCGCCCAGGCGGACGATCGAGCCATCGGCTAGAACCACCTCCAGCCCAATGACTAAATCAGCAATCCAACCATAGCGCGTCATCCCGTACCCGATCCCGCCCTTGGAGACCATGGCCCCGATGACCACGGCCGACCCGTAGGTCCCGTAATTGGGAAGCATCAGCCCGTGCCTCCTGAGCGCGTAGTGAATCGAATAGACGCTGGCACCGCCCTCAGCGATCGCATAGTGGAGGGTCGGGTTCACTTCAATGATTTTGTCCATGCCGAGCATGTCCAGAAGAATGCCTCCGCGCAGGGGGGAGCTGATCCCCATGCCCACGCCCCCTTTGGCGACAATCGGAATCTTATGCTCGTTGGCGAATCTCAAAATCTCGGGAACGACGTGGCGCCCCTCGTGGTCGGACTCGACCCGCACAATGACATCAGGGAGGGCTTTATAGGCTCCGTAAGCCAGCGTGTGCTGATAATTGATCTTGTCAATGGGATTGGTGGAGACAAAACGCGCGCCGACGATCTCTGTCAGCCTTTCAACAATTTGATCCAGTGAGAGCATCAGTAACTAAGAAAAGGCAAAGTGCAAATAGCAAAGTGCAAAACGAGCGGATTTGGGGAAACCGCGGAGTCTTGGATAAGACCCGCAGAAATTTTGCATTTTGCAATTTTCATTTTTGACTTGTCGCTTCAGAGCTGGAGGTGGCTGCCACCGGTGATGAGGATGTGAGTTCCGGTCATCATATCCGCCTCGTCGCTCGCAAGAAAGGCGATGGTTCCCGCCACATCTTCGGGATATAGATGTTTCTGTAGCGGTCTCGATTTGCGCACTCTTTCCCTAAACTCATCAGGCATCATGGCCGAAGCGTCGGTCAGCGTAAAAGCCGGGGTCACCACGTTCACCGCAATTCCATTGGGTCCAAGCTCGAGAGCCATAGTGTCGGCCATGGTCTCCAGGGCTGACTTTGCCGCCGCGTAGGCGCCCATCCGTGGTAAAGGCTGTTGAGCGAGACGCGTGCTGATTACGATGATTTTCCCTTTCTTTTTTTCCATCATGGCGGGGACAAAAGCACGCGTGCAATTGTAAAAAGCTGCCAGCTCTTTGCTTATAGCTTCTTCCACACCTTCCCAGGAGATCTCGTGAAGGAAATTGACCTCGAAAGGGAAGTACGCATTGTTGACCAGGATATCGACAGCGCCGAAGCTTTCTCGCACCGCTCGCGCCATTTCCTCGACCTGATTTCTTTGTGTCACGTCAGCCCGAAAGAGCATCCCCTTTCCGCCTTCCTCCTCCACCTCTCGAAGAACGGCCTGGGCTTGCTCATGGCTATTGTGGTAGTTAACCACCACGACCCCTCCTGCTCGAGCAATCCGCTTCGCTGCCGCGGCGCCAATACCCCGGCTGGCGCCGGTAATCAGAACCACCTTGCGTTCCAGCGGCCGAGCTCGCGTGAGATCCATCGCGGGTGAAACGGTCTTAAATGGCGACCGCGTCCTCCGCGGCTCCTTTTTCATACTTGGCGGCGTTCTCTTTGAATGAGAGAAACTTCATGCGCACGTAGGGCGAGCTATAGCCGTTGAGAATCCGATCGATTCTGCCGGGCTTAGCATAGAATGACTCGAAAGCCCAACTGGTGAGTTTCCCTAAATCATGGCGTGAGAGATACTTGGTCGGCATCACGCAATGCTCAAGATCATAGAGGCTGAGGTCTTTAATCTCAACGAGGTCTTCTTTGACCGCGCGCTTCCAGATGGGGGAGCCGGGGATCGGATTCAGGAGCTGGATCATCACAATGTCGGGATCAATCTCATCGACGGCCCTGTAGCGCTGGCGGATCTTGGTCTCGTCATCCTCCCAAAACCCATTCAGATAAGTTGCGATCGTAGAGATGTCGTTCTGGCGCAAATAGCGGACCAATTCCTTTAAATCCTTAACCCCGACCTTCATCGGCCCCTTGCGTGCTTCGGCGATTTCTTCGTCGGTGCCTCCATCGATCCCGATCAGAACCTGGTACATACCGACCTTCCGCAGGCGAGGGACGAGATCGGCATCGCGAATGAAGTTCTGGGCTCGTCCCAGAATGAACCAACCAAGGTCCAATTTTCTGTTCTCGAGTTCCTCTGCGAGATCGACCATCTTTTGCCGGTCGGAGTTGAAGTCATCATCCATGAAGGTCAGGGCCTTGACTCCATAGCTGCGGTTCAAAAGCTCCATCTCGTCGGCAACTTCCTTTCCACCGCGGCTGCGATGATGGGTGAAATCGCGCGGGTTGCGGGGGTCGACCAGCCACCACTCGTAGCAAAAATGACACGCCCCTTCACAGCCACGTGAGGTTACGGCCTCGTTGTAATTGGGGATTACGGAATAGCCGGTGTAACGGTCCATAGGGAAGAGGTCATAGGCAGGCATGGGGAGTTCGTTAAGGTTCGCAATGAGCGGCCTACGCGGGTTGAGGATGACCTCGCTGCCTTCTCGATACGCAAGTCCTTTGATCTCGCAAAAATTCGGCGACGGCCTTTTGAGCTCCTCCAGGAGTTCCCATAAGGTGTACTCGCAATCTCCCACGATGACGAAGTCGAGCTGAGGATTTTCTTGCATGACTTCTCTGGATATCGCGGTATACATCAACCCGCCGGCCACGGTGGTGGTCTGCGGCGCGATGCCCTTTATCCGCTTCATGGCGTCATGAAAGCGATTGAGCTGGGCGGCCCCGCCAGCCGCAGGGATGACGCTGCCGAAAAAAACCACATCCGGTCGTCTTCTCGCAACCTCCTCCATCATCTCATCGATCCCGAAACCGAGAGCGCGACAATCCAGCGCCTCCACATCGGCACTGTTTTTCGGTCGGATAAAGGCCGCAACTTGGGTGTAGAGCGAGTTGCAGGCCAGGTGGCGATCACCCCAGGGCGCCCAATTTCCCATCGGAGGAACGAGAAAGAGAAGCCTCATCTTGCACTCCCTAAGACATAAAAATTTTGTACTTAAAATATTTAATGCTTAAGGACTTGTCAAGCCGGGGCTGCGAGCCCTTCCGAACTACGCGTAGCGCCAGAGAATTAACGACGGCGCCGAATTTTCAAGGAGAGGTTCGAGACGAGGAAAAGCTGAAGACAACCTAAAACAGGTCAAGCTGGCAGCTCACAGGCCGGCGGAAATGGTCGGTGCTGAGCTGAGGCCTCCTGTTCTCGATGCCAGCCTTCTTGCATCCCAGGCGAAAAAGCCTTTCCATCTGCTCAGCGAAGATTCCCTCGCCTCGCATTCGGCTATGGAAGTTTGGATCGTTCAGTCCTCCGCCCCGGATTGCCCGGATCCGGCCCAGCACCTTCTTTTTCCTTTCGGGGTAGTGCTCCTCGAGCCACTTCTCGAAGAGCGACTTGACCGCGTAGGGAAGCCGCAAAGGAACATAGCTCCCGAAAGTTGCTCCGGCTCGCGCGGCGGCTTTCGCTATAGCCGGGGCTTCAGAATCGGTTAGCCCCGGGATCATGGGCGCCTGCATAAACCCAATCGGAATGCCGGCGTCCGATAAGGCGGAAATCGCCGCCAGCCGGCGGGCAGGGCGAGAGGCGCGCGGCTCCATCAGAGAGGCCAGTTGCGCATCCAGTGTAGTCAAAGAGGTGATCACTGCCGCGCACTGATAACGCGCCAGCTCGGAAAGGAGATCAATGTCCCGAGTGACCAAGTGGTTCTTGGTTACGATCACTACAGGATTACGGAATTCCAATAGAACCTCCAGGCAGCGGCGCGTGAGGCGAAGCTTTGATTCGATCGGCTGATAACAGTCGGTGACTCCGCTCATCGCCAGAACTTGAGGATTCCAAGCGCGGCCGGACAGCTCATTTCGCAGCAACTCCGGCGCGCGCTCTTTCACCATGATCTTGGTTTCGAAATCCAGCCCGGCTGAGAAACCCAGGTACTCGTGAGTGGGGCGGGCATAACAGTACACGCATCCATGCTCGCAGCCGCGATATGGATTGATACTGGCAGCGAAGCCGACGTCGGGGCTGTCGTTATACGCGATGATCGACCTTGAGGTGTCCGGCAAAAATTGTGTCTTTGGAGAGGAAATCTCATCCGGCTCAGGCGGCTCGGGAACGCGCTCGATCCTCTCGAAGCGGTTTTTAGGGTTGTAGTTCGAGCCGCGGCCGTGAATGGAAGGATTTCCTTTCATGGATTAGGTTGCTGGAGGCGGGGTTTGCGTGGCTTTCGCGGTCCCTTTTTCCGCAATCTTGCGGGTCAGCCGTTTAAGGGTTTTGATCCTTTTCCGCAATTTCTCCAACTCCGCATGATCCTTCGATGACGCCAGAAGCTCATCCCGTTTTTTTCTTAGCTCTTGAATCTCTTGTTTCGCGTCTTTTATCGTGCTCACATCCTTGGCCGGAGCTGCGTAAGCGACGCCCTCTGCCTTGGCAATGAGTTCGATAAGCTCTTCCTTTTTCATGCCGACGATGCCCTGCAGGTCCGACACCTGTTTCGCGTGCTCGCGAAGCTTGGGCAGAGTCATCTTTCTCAGCTCTTTTATGTCCACGGATCACACCTCCCTTTGACATTTGGGATCTACCACCAGTATCATACTCTGCTCGTGAACAAATGGCCAGAACTTCGACGGTAAAGAGCGCGCCTCCGGAAGACAGGAAAAGACGTCTCGGTAAAATTATCGAGAAGCTGAACCGCGCTCATCCGGATGCAAAGCTCGATCTCAATTTCTCGAACCCCTTGGAACTTCTTGTTGCCCTTATTCTGGCGGCCCAGGCCCGGGACGACCTCGTCAATCAAATCACGGCGGACGTATTTAAGAAATATCGATCCGCGGAAGATTACGCACGTGCTTCGCTTTCGAAGCTCGAAGAGGATCTGCGCAGGATCAATTTTTATCGCAACAAAGCCCGTTCAGTCCAGAATTGCTGCAAGGAAATCGTCGCCCGCTTTCAGAGAAAAGTGCCGGAGAACCTCGATGACCTTCTTGCGTTACCGGGGGTTGGTCGCAAGACGGCAAATATCGTCCTCGGCAATGCCTTCGGCAAGCAGACGATCGGAGTCGATACCCACGTTATGCGCCTGTCACAAAGGCTCGGGCTTACATCGAATACGGACGCGGACAAAATCGAATTTGACCTGATCCCTTTGGTTCCAGAAAAACTAAGAGTCCGGTTTTGTCATCTTCTTCAATATCACGGCCGGCGCGTTTGTCTGGCCAAAAAGCCCCGCTGCCCTGAGTGCGTTATCAATTCGCTTTGTCCTTATCCCGACAAGACGAAAGCCTCTCATGAACCGAACAAAGACTAGCTACGATTCAAAGCCGGTTGCGCCGGCTCATCTTTGACAGGCAGGATGCCTGATGACTGGATGGAAACGCTTCTTGTTTGGTCTCTCGCGATAGTCTTGGTTTTAGCCGGGCTGCTAGGTTTGGTCGTTCCCGCCCTCCCCGGGGCACCTTTGCTGTTTGCGGGTCTCTGGCTTGCCGCCTGGATTGATGATTTCATGTATGTGGGCTGGCGCACGCTCGTGATTCTTGGCGTGCTGGCGCTTCTCACCTATGTCGTTGAGTTTTCTGCAACGGCGTTTGGAGCCAAGAGATCCGGCGCATCGAACCGCGCGATCATTGGCGCCGGCCTCGGCGCACTCTTTGGGCTGTTCTTTGGTTTCGTGGGAGTCTTGATTGGACCTTTCCTGGGCGCGGTCATTGGAGAACTTTCCGCCCGGCGCGGACTCCAGGCCGCAACCCGCGCGGGGATCGGCGCGACAATCGGATTGGCGCTAGGTGTTGCCGCCAAGCTCGCTTTAGCCTTCTCGATGTTAAGTATCTTCGCGGCGGCGCGTTTGTTTTGAAGAGCATAGGCAGACTCTCTTTTCCACCCCCTTAAGGTCTCTTTCGCTTTTGTGTGGTATAAAATCAAAGGCTCAACCAAATTCTGCATGGAACAACAGCTCGAGAGACCGCGCCAAAAAAGCAAAAACCTCACGCTGATCCTGCTCAATGTTTGCGTCGGCCAGTTCATCGTTGGACTCGATCAGAGGGCGCTTGTGGTCGCGCTGCCCACGCTGACTCATTCGTTTCAGACGAACCTGACGACCATTCAATGGGTCTTATTGATCTACGACCTGATCTTAATCGGCCTCGTGATCACGGTGGGGCGTTTAGGCGACCTGTTCGGTCGCCGCCGAATCTACACCGGCGGTTTTCTGCTCTTTATCCTCGGCTCGGCCTTGTGCGGTATTTCCCGTTCGCCGGCGCAACTCATCCTCTTTAGAGCCGTGGAAGCGATCGGCGGGTCGATGATCGTCGCCAACGGCAGAGCCATCGTCTCCGCCCTTTTGCCTTCGACCCAACGGGGTAGAGCGCTCGGCTTCGTCTCGATGGCTTTCCACATTGGCTTTCTGACCGGTCCGACTCTTGGCGGTTTTCTGATCGACACTATCGGCTGGCGCTGGATCTTCTACGTCAATGTTCCCGCAGGCATTTGGGGCTCCTACCTGGCCTGGAGAGTCATGGAGGAAAGCCGCAAGGATCAGAAAGCAGTGTCGATCGATTTTACGGGAGCTCTGCTGCTGCTTCTAACCAACAGTCTCTTTATCTATACGATGAACCAACTCCCTCACCTGGACTGGAGCCATCCGACCGTTCTGGGGACGTTGGCGCTCTCGGGTGTGGCGCTTGAGCTTTTCATTTTCGCGGAGCTTCGGGCCAGGTCGCCGATCTTGAGCTTCTCCCTTTTCCGCAACCGTCTGTTCAGCGCGGCGATTCTGAGCCTGTTCGTGATCAGCTCGACACAGTCGGCGATCAATTTTCTGATGCCCTTCTATCTGCAGAACGTCATGGGCTTCTCGCCGTTCAAAATGGGCTGGATCATCATTGCAAACTCCGCTGTGATCATCATGGTGGCCCCCATCGCCGGCTGGCTTTCCGATCGGTTGGGCTCGCGTCTGCTCTGCACGGTCGGCTCCGGATTGATTGTGCTGAGTCAATTTTTCATTGCCTCACTGAGCTTGAACTCTTCGGTTCCCCGCATCATCCTTCCCCTGGTGCTTTCCGGCCTCGGCTGGGCGATCTTCAACTCACCGAACCAGAGCGCGATACTGGGCTCGGTTCCAATCGATAAGGTCGGAACCGCTTCCGGAATGACGGTCACGGCAGCCCGGACCGGCGGCGCGATGGGCGTAGGGCTCTCCACAACCTTGTTCACTTACGGACTCACGGCTCTCGGCTCAACTCCGGCTCAAATCGAATCGCCGGAGAGTTGGAGCGCTTCCCGGGAAATTTTCATCGGCTCTTTCAGCCACACGGTTCAGATCGTCAACTTATTCACACTGCTGTCGGTATTCTTTTCCGCGGTAAGAGGCGCGCGCAAGGACTAAACCGGACGACTCGTTCTTGACACCGGCAGCCATGGGGGTAGCATAAGCCCGGCCCCTGATAAATTCCCGGGAACATTTGTCAAAGCCACGGTTCACGCCCTTGCGCCGGCAGGTAAACGGGCCAGGGCCTTTAGAGTACATCTTGGGAGGAGACTTGGATGGCAAAAATTAGGGGAACAGAAAAATCTTACACGTTCTATTTTTCCATCTGTGCTTTTGTTTTCTTGCTGAGTGGCGGAATTCCGAGGTGGGCCGCTGCTGAAAGAATTACGATTGCGTACCCGAGTCCCTCGATGACGTTCCTTCCCCTGGTAGTCGCGGAGAAACGCGGCTTTTTCGGCCAAGAAGATCTCCAGGTGGATCTGGTGAAGATTCTATCCGGCCCTGCTGTCTCCGGTCTGTTAGCCGGCAGCATCGATTATACAACGACTCTCGGGGGAACTATTTTGGCGGCGATGCGCGGAGCTCCGGTTCAAGCCCTTGCTTGTTTTAGCTCGAAGCCGATGGAATTTCTTATGGGAGCCAAAGGCATAAAGTCGGTGAACGATCTTAAAGGAAAGATTGTGGCCGTAAACGCCGTCGGGCAGCCCCAGCACTATATCACTGTGGAGCTTCTGAAAGCCGCGGGTTTGAATCCCAACCAGGACGTGACCTTTCGAGCCATGGGCGACGAATCAAACCGTTTCCAGGGACTGGTCGTGGGAGAGATCCACGGAGCGACCCTCGGCCCTCAAGGCGTGATCAACGGAAGGAAGGCCGGACTCAATCTCCTGGTCAACGCCGCAGACGTTCTCGAGCTCCCGCTTGCGGGCATAGGCGCCACCAAAAAGAAAATATCCGAGCAGCCCGACCAGATTCGCAGGCTTCTCCGCGCCGGGCTTAAAGGCATCCGATACGTTCGAGACGAAAGAGAAGGAACCGTTGAGGTCATTCGAAACTGGTTTAAGCTCGAGCCCGCCGTGGCCGCTGGAACCTATGATCTGGCTTTGAAAGCCTACAGCTCGGACGGCGAAGTGAACGAGAAAGGAATCCGACTCAGTATGGAGCTGGCCCGGCTCTCCGGGAAGTTTGAACAAGAAATCTCTCCGTCCGACGTTGTGGATTTTACCTTGCTCCGACGAGCCAGATCTGAATTGGGATGGCGGTGATTTAAACGAACGCACCCGGGTGACCAAGAGCGCGAAGAATCAAAATGAAAGAGCTGCAATCGGTTTGTCGCGGTTACTGAATCGCTTTCGCAAATCCTTTGATGGTCTCGGCCCGGCTTCCGCCTGGGGCGCTATAGGGGATAATCGCGATCTGATTAATGCCGCTCTTCTTGATCTCCTCGACCC
>JACQUW010000380.1 GCA_016210115.1 Deltaproteobacteria bacterium
ACTCCGGGCCGCGGCCGACCTGCCTGTGCGCCCGCCTGCCAGGGCGCGGGCAGGTGTCCGCACGCAGACAGGTGGGCAGGTACCATGAGTCGAACCGGGCTCATGGAACGTCCGCGGCCCTCGCCCTACACCCCTCAGCCGAGGTGAGACTTTCATTGTTCAGGGCGATGCAAAATTTTTCAGAAAACGTGAAAAGTGAATGGCCGACGATTCACTATTGGCTGTTGACTATTGACTATTTACCCTCCTCGCGAGCCAGCCTTTCCTGCTTCCGGCCCAGCCAAAAACTATTGAGCAACCAAACCGCGGATATCGGCACCGCCACGACTGCGATTCCTGTCATTCCGAGGCCCAGAAAGCCCAACCCGGCATAAGACCAGGCGCCCGCTTGATCGCCGGCTCGATAGATGACGGTGTCGATGAAGCTCTTCGCTTTGTACTTATCTTCACGCGGGACGACTGTGAACAGAACTTCGCGCGTCGGGCGCGCGAAGGCGAAATTCCCCGCGCGGCGAAGCACCTGATAGCCCACAAGAACCATGATGGTCGGCGCCAGAGCGAGCGCGCCGAAGCCAAGGAGACTCAGGGCCGGCAGCGTTGCCAGCGTGAGGCCCACGCCGAGCGCCCGCAGAACCCGGCCCGTCACGAACAACTGAGCGGCCAGAGTGAGTATATTTACCAGCAGGTCGATCCGCGCGAAAAAGGCGGTGCGCTCCCCGCGATCGGCGAAGCTGTGCCGGGCGATCTCAGCTTGCTGGAAGTAGAGAAACGTCGACGTAATCGCATAGAGCAGGATGAAAAGGCTCACATTGACCAGGTAAGGGGACTTAAAGGCGTGCGTCAGGCCTGACAATGTGCCTCCGCCGATGGGCGCCTCCTGGTTTGGTTTCGACGGCCTGAGATGCAATGCATCCGACAAGCGCGACAAGCGTCGCACGCTGAAGACCGCAACTTCGAGAAGCAGAGCCGAGGCCAGCAAGAGATAACTCGCCGGCATGCGCTGGGCCAGTGCCGCCGTGACGCTTGAGCCGACAACGCCTCCGAGAGTTGCGCCGGCGGATATGAACCCGAACAGCCGCTTGCTCTGTGCAGAATCAAAGACATCGACCATCAGCGCCCAGAAGACAGAGACAACGAATAGGTTGAAAACGGAAGTCCAGATGAAGAAGACGCGACCGATCCAAATGTTCTGCTCCACGGTCGCCACCTGCAGAAGCACGACGAAAAGCAAAATATTTGCGATGAAAAAGCGGTAGGTGATCGAAATGAACCGCGCGCGCGGGAGCCTGGCAACAAGCGCCGCGAACGGCGGGTTCAGAGCGATCATCCCGAGAAGGGTGCCGGTGAAAAGCCATTGCAGGTTTTGGACGCCCCCCGCAACTCCCATGTCGTCCCGGATAGGCCGAAGGATATAATAGGAAGAGAGCACCGAGAAAATGTACAGCCAGGACCAGCCAAGCGCCCGCATCTCGGCGGGATGAACTTCGACGATCCGATTGATCAGCCGTAAGGCCAGCCCGCCCTCTGCTCCGGAAATCGCGCCTTCAGAAGAATTGCTCATCGGCGCCGGCCTATGAAATGAAAGAACGCGGAGGATCGGAACTAAATCCCGTCAATAAAGTTCTCCATGCGCCGGCGCATGGCTGCGTCGGGCAATCGTCCCCGGGCGGCGCCAAAATTATCGACTACGTACTCCGCTTTCGCCATCCCGGGGACAGCGCAGGTGACGGCCGGGTGTGAAACGATGTACTTGAGAAAGATTTGAGCCCAGCTCGCACAGTCGATCTCGCTCGCCCATTCCGGAAGTTTTTTGCCCTGCACCGCGTTAAAGAGCCGGCCACGGCCAAACGGCAGGTTAATCATTACTGCGATGCCGCGATCAGCGGCGAGCGGGAGTATCCTCTCGCCGGTTTTCCTGTTGTCGAGCGCATAGTCCACCTGGATAAAGTCGAGGGTCTCATCCTTCATCGTCTGTTCGAATTCCCGATACTGCTTCTCGAACGAGGTTGTGATCCCGATATACCGGATGCGGCCGGCCTGCTTCAGCTCGCGAAGGGTCCGAAGCTGCGTCTGAGTATCGCGCAAATTGTGCACTGCGATAAGATCAATCCGGTTCGTGCGCAGGCGCTTGAAAGAGTCCTCGATTTGCTCGATTCCAGCCTCACGCCCCGTCTTTCGCAGGCTCACCTTGGTCGCGAGAAACAAGGAATCGCGAATCTTGAGATCATCCACCAGCTCGCCCACGACTGTCTCCGCAGTCCCATAGCTCGGCGAGGTATCAATGACCTTCCCGCCCAATTCTTTGAGCCGTCTCAGGGTCTCTCGAAGCGGCGTCTTTTCGCCCTCCCTCTTGATATCTTCGTAGCGGCGGGCGGTTCCGAGGCCGACGATCGGGATGCTCTCGCCGCTCGATGGGATCTTCTTTTGTAGTAAAGGGGCTTGCTGTCCCAAAACGTGGTTGGAGCGAAACAGCATTGCAGCGCCGGCAGCCACGCCCGCTTTGATGAAACTTCGACGACTCACACGCATGATGACTCCTCCCGGTTGGAATGATCAATCGAGCTGCGCTCGAGGTCAAGACCACCACCGTTTTCTCTATTAACACAAGTAGCGGACGGTCGCGACCGTTTCCTACGCTGCAAGCGTGTGCGGGTATTCTCCGATTCAGGCGTGGGCTTCGGCCCAGTTCTTTCCCGTGTGGACCTCCACGGCAAGGCCGCAGCAAAGATCCGCGGCTTTTACCATTTTGCCTGTAACGAGTGCGGCGGCATCGTCGAGCTTGTCTTCCGGAACCTCAAACACCAGCTCGTCGTGCACCGTAAGGAGCATCCTGCAAATCGGGTTCCGGCGAAGCGCCGCGTTCACGCCGATCATGGCCTTTTTGATAATGTCAGCGGCGCTCCCCTGAATGGGCGCATTGAGGGCCATGCGCTCGCCTAGGGCCCGCAGACGATAATTCGACGAGCGGAGCTCCGGCAGGTAGCGGCGTCTCCCGAACATCGTGGTGGTGAACCCGTCGATCTTCGCTTGCTCGACCTGTGACTCGAGAAATTCCTTTAGCCTCGGGAACTGGGCGTAATAAGCTTCGATGAAGGCGGCCGCCTGATCCAACTCGACTGCGAGCCTTTGCGATACGCCGTAAGCAGACATGCCGTAAGCGATCCCGTAGGAGAACTGCTTCACGTGATTCCGCATTTCGGTGGTCACCTCGCTTAACGGAACGCGATACACCTTCGCGGCAATCGCCGCGTGAAAATCATGTTTTTGGGCGAAAGCCTGAAGGAAAGCTTCGTCTCGGCAAAGATGAGCGAGCACTCGCAGCTCGATCTGTGAATAGTCGGCAGAGAGCAGCACATGGTCGGGAGGAGCGATAAAGGCGCGCCGGATCTGGCGCCCGAGCTCGCCGCGGATTGGGATATTCTGCAGGTTCGGCGCCGCCGATGAAAGCCGGCCCGTGGCCGCGGCGGTCTGCTCGTAGGTCGTGTGGATGCGCCCGGTTTTCGGATCCACCAGCGCCAGCAGCATCTCGGTAAACCCGGTCTTCAGCTTCGCCACCTCCCGGTATTCCTGCAGCGCGTCGACGATCGGATGAACGCCCGCGAGCTTTACCAGCTCTGAGGCGTCCGTCGAATAGCCCGTCTTGATTTTCCTGGTCTTCGGAAGACCCAACTTCTCGAAAAGAATGCGTTGAAGCTGCGGATGCGAGTTTACGTTGAACTCTTCTTCCGCATAGTCCTTGATTCGTCGTTCAAGCGTCGACATCTTCCGGCCGAAGTCAGCATCCAGTTGCGTGAGATATTCGCGATCGACAAGTATGCCCGTGTGCTCCATGCGGGCCAGAACTTCGACCAGCGGGAACTCAAGAGTCGCTGCAAGCTCCCAGGCCCCACGATTGCGAAGATGTTGCTCCAGGACAGGAGCAACGGCCGCCACTGCGGCGGCTTCCCGCGTGACGCGTTTGCTCTCGTCCGGACCGAAGTCGAGACTTGGCTGCGCGCCCCGCCCGGCCTCCGGCGTGTCCTCTTCAAGCGATATATTGAGGTAGCGCCGGAGAGTGTCGCCGAGCGTGTAGCCCGACGCGGCGCCCGGCTCGAGAAGGTACGCTGCGATTTTCGTGTCGCAGTAAAGTCCTTGAAGTTCGGCTCCGGCGGCGAGCGCTATCCGGCAGAGGGACTTCGCGTCGTGCGCAACCTTGTGTCGTTCGGGATCGGCCAGAAAGCCCGCCAGCTCGTTCAATGCGGCGGGAATCGGCATTAAGTGAGCTTCGCCAGGCCTGGCGCACAGCGCCATAAAGCGTTCACCCCAAGCCAGGGCCACCGGGTTTCCCGAGGGAGCGTTCTTCGTTGCGAACGAATCAGGGGCCAACCGGACCTCCAGCGCGGGCGCAACCGCCCGCGCGTGAATCTTGAGTTCCCGGAGACGCTCATACAAAGTGCGGAACTCGAGGGAGTTAAAAAGTTTTCGAACCTTCTCATCATCCCAAAGCTCGATCTGTATCGTCGCGGGATCGAGTTCGAGCGGCATATCTTCGAGCAGCCGCCCGAGTTCTTTATTAATCCTGACCTGGTTTGCGTGCTCCTTTACGGCATTTCTGATTTTTGGGGGAAGCTCGTCAGCGTGGGCAATGACCTGTTCAATATCGCCGTACTTGTTGATCAGCTGAGCGGCCGTTTTATCGCCCACGCCCGGGATGCCAGGCAGGTTGTCCGAGGTCTCGCCTTTGAGCGCAACGAAGTCGATCCATTTTTCCGGCGGAATTCCATAGCGCTCGAGCACGGTCGCGCTGTCATAGCGGACGACATCCGAGATGCCGCGTCGGGTCATGATGACGGAGATTCCCTCCCGGACAAGCTGCAAGATGTCCCGGTCCCCTGTGACGATGACGACCTCATCGCCTCTTTCGCGCGATTTTTTTGCCAGCGTCGCTATCAAGTCATCCGCCTCATAGCCGTCGAGCTCAATCGTCGGGATCTTCAAAGTCTCAAGTACCTCGCGGATAAGAGGAAGCTGTTGCCGGAAGGTATCCGGCGTTTCGGCCCGTCCCGCTTTGTATTCTGTATAGCGATCGAGGCGAAATTGGGGTTGTCCTTTGTCGAAGCAAACCACCACAGCATCCGGGCGCTCATCGGCGAGGAGCTTGATGAGCATCGCGGTAAAGCCGTAAACGGCATTCGTGATCTGTCCGGAGGAGGTCACGAGAGTATCGGGCAGGGCAAAAAAGGCGCGGAAAGCCAGAGAATGGCCGTCGAGCAGCACCACTTTTCTGCGGGCGGCACGGCTGTAGTTCGTCTCCTGGATAGACTTATCGTTCTGTCTTTTCTTATTCCCGGGAGTCACACATCCAGTCTACCCATACCCGGCATCATGAGCAAACGGAGAGCTTAGCCCGAAACCGAAATCCAGTCGCTATAGACTCGCTCGCTCCGATGTGAACCTTGAAGCTATGAGAAATTCAAATGCCCTCATCCCCCTTTTTTCAATTTTTTCAAAGGGGGATGATCGAAAGCGAAAAACTGTAGGTGCTTGAATCCGTCGTTTCAACGAAAGTTACCTGTTTGAAAAAGAGGGATAGGGGAGATTCTCTGCATTTCGTCGGCGAGGCGGGAGGAACAGCGTAGGGGCGCAATTCATTGCGCCCACGATGTTGCCGCCGCCATGGGTTTCCGAGGAGACCTTGCTTCCAATTGGACTACTTAAAAGGCCCCTTCTGAGTCGACATGCTCGCCCGTCTGGCTATCCGTGTGCGGCTCGTTCTCACCCCGCACCGGTATCCCCCTAACGCCTTATTCGCGAGGATCAGGCGGCAGGG
>JACQUW010000381.1 GCA_016210115.1 Deltaproteobacteria bacterium
CCGTCACGTATCGCATAAGAGAGAGCATTGGAACCCACCATTCGTGCCGCTATGACTTGGCAGAAACGGCATCCCTCCTTTCGCTCGTCGTAGCTTTCTCTGACTTTTCTAAAGTCAGCGTCATCACCTTTGGCTCTACCTGCACTGCACCTCGAGCAGAGGGCCTGGAGGTTCTCAAGCTCGTCGGACCCGCCGTGTTCCCTGGGCAAGATGTGCTCGACCTCCAATGCACATTCATCTGCCGAGACCCCACAGAGATCACAGTGAAATCCCGCCCGTTTGAGCACCTCGTGTCGGAGCTTGCCAGAAATCGCAGGCGCGTTCTCTGCGCGTGTCATGGGTAGATGTTTCCAGCGGTCAACCGGCTATTTAACGAGTGTTCCCCTCTTTGGAAAGAGGGGGCAGGGGAGATTTTCCGGAGCTCGCGATCCACCTCACAATTTTTACACAGCTGCCCCTTTGCCAAAGGGGGACTAAGCCGCCGTCGGTCTTAGAATTCGTTAACGGATTTATCAAACACAACACTAGGTATCCCTGCCCTGCGTCATGTTAATCTGTGGGTTACGTGTTTTGAAAAAACATTTGTGCAAACATCGCTTCGACAACACTCTCGAAACAGCCTTGTCCGGCTCGACTTCGCAGCCATAATCGTCGAAGACGGCAAAGGATGCCCACATCGGCGGATCGGCCGTTGTATCGACCGCAACCCAGTAGTTCTTTCCTCCACGATCGAGGCGAGCAATTATCTGATAACAGCGACGGTCATCGTCAGCGCGGCGCGAACGGGGTCGTTTAAAGTCGACGTGCCAGATTTGCGAGACTTTCAATGCCTTTTTTCGTTCCATAGATCCGTATCTCCCCACCTCGCCTTAGCCGAATTTCCCCTATTATGGACTCTCCATGCAGGGGCATCTTAGTCACGAAGTGAGCTTATCTGGCGAACTCCTTTAATCTCTTTAATCCCTTCCGGGGATAAGTTTACCCCGCGCAAGCGGGGGTGGGAATAACATAAGAGATGACATATTAGTTGTTGCGATTAATCTAGAAAAGTTTTTTCATTTAGCCTTGTCGGCAAAGGTCCAGTCGTAAACCGTCTGGACCTTGACTGACTTGTTTTCTTTTTCCTTGGCTCGGAATGTTCCCATGGCTACCCACTCGTCCACAATCGAATCGGGAACCGTCAATTCGGGGTTATACTGTTCCCGATACAGAGAGTAAAACCTGCCCGCCGCCGCATGGTCCAATTTCAGCGTTTTCTCGATCAATCCGACGCTTATCTCGCGCTGGCTTTGAAGAAACAGAATCGCTGCTCGTACCGCTCTTAGAACACGGACAATCTCGTCCGGCTCTTTATTGATCTTCTTTTGAGCCACGCTGATTCCTGTAATGGGGATACTGACAAGCTCGGCCATTTCCCGCACTGAGAGCAGCGTCTTGAATCCTTTTTGCTCGGCCTTGTATTCAAAGGGGCTGCTGACAACGGCGGCATCGACGACGCCGCCCATTAGTGCCGCAAAGCGGGCCTCAGGGCTTCCGCTGATGGCAGAAAGAGTGACATCCCTATTCGGGTCTAATCCATTGCGGCTCAGAGCTGTGTAGACTGCAAAGTCGGCTGCGCTGCCAAATGAATTGATCGCCACCCGCTTGCCTTTGAGAGCCTTGAGATTATTGATCTCTGGCTTTGCAACGATGGCATAGCCGCTGGCCTTGGCCACGGACGCGACTACCTTCACGGGAAGTCCACGCACAGCGGCTCCAGCGATGGAGGGCAAAATCGTCACGTAATCGAGTTCTCCCGCCATCATAGCAGTGAGCATAAGATTCGTTCCTTGAAATACGATCAACTTGGCTCTGAGCCCCTCCTTCTCAAAGAAATTTCTTTCCACGGCCACCTTGAAGGGAAGCGCTGTCCAATTAGCTCCACTGGTCGTGCCGATGTTGATCTCTTTCGCTGCACCATTGGCAACCGATAGCGCGACAAGAAGCGTAAACGAGATGAAACCAAAAAAAAGAACCTTGTGTTTTGTTTTCATTTTTTTCCTCTCTTCAGCGCTTAAGAGTTGTGTTTTGCAGCCTCTCCATATGCCCGTAGCCCACAGGTGTCAATCGTAGGGAAAAGACCGGGCGTCAAATGGCCCTGAGTTCGCTCTGATTCGGGAGGTTACCGGGGGATAAGAAAAGGGGACGCGAACCTTTTGGGTTGCACCAGTTCTTCGGTCGCTCCATTGGCCACTCATGGGAAACTCAGATGCGTTTCTACCCGCCCTTACAAACCGGTACAAACTCGACCACTGCCACTGTTCGGCTCGGCTCACCGGTTTTGCTCGCAAAGCATTGCATTCCACGTATCTCGCTACCACAAGAAAGTGCTCGTCGGTCTGAACCGGAAATGACTTGAAGCGGCCCTGACATACTGGGCCACTCCCCGATGAATGCCGATGGGTGCCAGCGTTGGGTATGCGTAACCGTGATCCAGCGCATCACCTCGGAAAGCTCCCCATCGCTGCGCGGCGACAAAAGCCAATGCCAATGGTTCGCCATCAAACAATATGCGGCGATATCTTGATCCGTTCGTAGGCTTCAATGAGAATATTTCGAACGAGGTGTAATCAGCAGGTTTTCGAACAGCGGTAAACGACCGACTCGTCGGTTTAGGACATGGCAGGTTATGCCACCGGTGGAAGACGAGGACGACGCGGCATTTCGAATCGGCTCTATCGCATCACAATCGTTGATGTCAAGAAAGAAAAACTCCCAACCCCTTTTCTGGCTTCCAATCCCGGAATCTGCTATCGCTTGGCTGCATCGCGGACAACTCACGCAAGACTTCAAGCTGATATCGCGTTAACACGCAAAGATGAAAATGCGCTTCCGGCCCCGCTGGTATTTCTTCATCGCCCTCGTCTCCATCACGCTGATCGGGCCGCTCTCGCTCCACCTGTTCATTCCGGCGATGTCGGCGGTGAAGGAAGCGTTCGGTGTTTCGACCGGCATGGCCCAGCTCACGATGTCGCTCGCGATGCTGTCGATGGCCTTCTTCACGGTTGCGTACGGTGGTTTGTCCGACCGCTTTGGGCGCAAGCGCGTGCTTCTCGGCGGGCTCGTGCTGTTTACCTGCGGTGCGGCCGCCTGCATGGTCGCCGCCAACATGCCGATGCTGCTCGCGGGCCGGATCCTACAGGGAGCAGGCGCGGGATGCGGTGTCGTGCTGGCGCGCGCCATCGCCCGCGACGTCTACGGCCAGGACCGAGTTGCCCAGGTGATCGCCTATCTCACCGCCGGCTACGTGCTCGGGCCGATGTTTGCGCCGCTGATCGGCGGTCAGCTGACGACGCTGTTCGGCTGGCGCGCGCTGTTCGTGTTGGCGTCGGCTGTCGGCCTGGTGGTGATACTCGCGGTGGCTTTCGCGGTGCCGGAAACCCGCGCGGGGAAGGTTGCCGTCGCGCGTGGCGTATTCGCCGGCTACAAGGCGCTGCTAAGGCGTCGCAGCTTCGTCGGTTTCATGCTACAGCCCGGAATGCTGTCGGCCGCTTTCTACACCCAGGCGACCGCCGCGTCATTTCTCGCCGCCGAACATCTCGCCGCTGATGCGTCCGATATCGGTTTGTGGTTCTTCGCCTTCCCGGTCGGCTTCATGACCGGGAGTTTCATCTCGGGCCGTATCGGCGCCAACCGTTCGATCGAATTCATGACCATCCTGGGCGGCGTGATAGGGGTCGCCAACGGCGCGCTGCTCGCCGGGTGGCTCTATTTCGGCGGCGTTTCGATGGCTGCGCTCTACATCCCGGGAATGTTCGTCAGCCTCGCTCAGGGCCTCTCCATGCCGTATGCTCAAGCCGGCGCGATGGCGGTCGACACCGAGCTTACCGGCTCAGCCTCGGGTGCGGTGGTGTTCTCGCAGTTCTTCTGGCCAGCCGCGCTGCAGCAGCTCACCGGGCTGCTCGCGGACGGTACTTGGGTGCCGATGGCAGCGGTGCACTTTGCCGCAGTCACTGCAGCCCTGTTCGCCGCCTGGATGGCGGTTGGGGCAAAGGGTAGTGCTTTTAAATTTAAATAGAGTTAACCGAGCGCTCTCTCGTTGCTCGTCAGGCCTTCTGCCGGGCTCGGTGGGTAAGCCCGAATAATTCGTCCAAACAGAAGCAACGGAACCGCGCTCTCACGATGACCATTTGGCGAGACCGACGAAAATCCAAAACGTCAAAATACACGACTTGACCCCGATACTCGTTTCACTCAGCACAAGAGTTATTCCAGTTAGTCAACAAAGTCCAGTGGCTGGCGCTCTGTGGGACGAGAAGTGGGCGGGATCAGTCTAACGGAGGCAGCCAAATACCTGCGACGGGATTTGAGCACGATACCGTTGGCGGTCAAGCGTGTGGAGGATGAGCTGGCCAGGGACAGCGGCCGGCGAAGCCGGCTGGAACGGCTCTGCACCCACCTTCGACAGGGCCGCCGACGCAATTATCAAATAAGCAAAGCCTGACACCGGCCCTCCACCACGTTCTTCAATTTGGGATGAGCTCCAAGCCCAGAGCCTGTTGGGAGAGGAAGGCTTTGTCGAAGGGCTGCGCCATCTTGTCACCGAGAAGCAGCAGATCCGAGAGATACCGAAAGGGCAAAGATTCGCCGGGCGACCGACTTTGAAGAAGTTATTTTCACCGAGAGCTATGGGCAAACAATCGAGAGATCAGCTCATAACCAAAGCGGTCGGCGAGTACGGCTATAGCCAGATGGAAGTGGCGCGTTTTTTGGACCTACACTATTCTACAATCAGCCGAATACTCGCAATCACGACGGGAGAGCAAAAGTAAAGACCTGGCCCCCGGCAGCGCTGCGTAAATCATTAAGCCTGGATTCCGCAGTCAAGACTGAGACTGACATTCGACGCTCGGCGTTAAGGCCGAGCAGCGAAGACACCCGACACGAGCAGTTTCAAGATCCTGTTTGGCGCTTGGCCGGCCAATCGGCCAAAACGGGTTCGTTGCGCTCAGGGCACGCTTGGCGGTCGATGGAGAAGCGTGTCGAGCTTCGCTAGAAGGTCGTCCGGCATGATCGGCTTCTGAAGGAATTCCAGGGCGCCGACCGGCGCCATTTCCGACAGTTCTTCGGGGCTTGTATAGCCGCTCAGAATCAATACTCTGACGTTTGGATCGAGGTCTTTCAATCTCAGGTAGACTTCTCTCCCGCCGAGCTTCGGCAGGCCGAGATCGAGAACCACCGCCGATATGTACGATCGATTGTTACGATAGACGGTCAGCGCCTCCGCGCCGTCACTGGCCAAGAGCACGCGGTAACTGCGGCGTTCCAGCATCCTTCTCAAAACCGTTGACAACAATCTTTCGTCCTCTACTACGAGAATCGTATCCATCATTGCCCAAGCTCTCCTTCCTTCATGCTCGCATTCTCGGAGCGCACGGGAAGATAGAGGCGAAATTCGGTCCCTTTGTCTTTGGCGCTCTCCACTTCGAGAAAGCCGCCGTGGTCGCGAACGATTCCGTATGTTACCGCGAGCCCCAGACCCGTTCCGCCCTGCTTTTCCTTGGTGGTGAAGAAGGGATCGAAGATGCGTGTTCGGACCTCGTTGTCCATGCCGACGCCGGTATCCGCCACGCTGATGCGAACGCAATCCCCCATGCCCGCTTCTGAGCGCGTCTCCCTGGCGACGCAGATAGCGAGCTTTCCGCCTTCCGGCATGGCGTCTCGGGAATTGACGCAGAGATTCAACAGAGCCTGCTGGATTTGGGTGGCGTTCGCCTGAATGGCCGGCAAATCCGGCTGGAGATTCAACTCGATCTCGATCGTCCTGGGAAACGTGCGCTCGATCATGCGCGTGAATTCCGGCAGAAGCTCTGCGAGTTCGACGCTGCTGCGCGATACGGAGACGTTTCTCGCGAACGTCTGGAGCTCTCGCACCACGGCCGCGCCTTGTTGTGATGCTGCCAGGATGGCGTCGATACTCTCGGAAAACTCTTCGGCCTTGAGGCCGTGGTTTTTTAGTTCGGCGGCATGAGCCATGACGATGGCCAGCAGGTTGTTGAAATCGTGCGCGACGCCGCTGGCCAGGGTGCCGACGCTTTCCATCTTCTGAGCGCGGCGCAACGCCTCCTCCGCCTGTTTGCGTTCGGTGATGTCGCGGATGTTGTATTGAATGACCCGTTTGCCGTCTTCCTCGTAAAGATTCGCCACCATTTCGACCTCGCGTTTCTCGCCCGATTTGGTTTGGAGCGGCAAATCTTCGTAGCGGATCAGCCCTTGCTGCTGCAATTCCCGAAACGCGGCGTGACTGGCTTGCTCGTCCTTGAGGAGGCCGATTTGCCACAGTTCTTTGCCCAACAATTCCTCGCGCGCGTAGCCGAGCAATTCCGTTATGAACGGATTGGCATCGGTGATTTTGCGGCTCACGGAATCAAGAATGAGCACGCCGTCGCGGGCGACCTCGAAGAGACGGCGGTAGCGAAGTTCCGAAAAGCGCAATCGCTTTTGCGATTCGAGGCGTTCGGTCACGTCTTCGATGGCCAGGAGAATCGATGCCGGTTAACCGGCAGTTGAAACGCCGGAGTCGGCGCAGCTTTTTTGCAATAGATTTTGTGCTTCCTGTCCAGTGGCTCAAATAGCTCGGTGAAGCCGCCGATGGATTCGGACGCGCCCAGAAACAAAAATCCTTGCGGCTTAAGCGCGTAATGGAAAACGGGAATCACCTTTTTTTGCAAACTCGGCTCTAGATAGATCAGCAGATTGCGGCAACTGATGAGGTTCATGCGCGAGAAAGGCGGGTCGCTGATGAGATTTTGCCGGGCGAAGACGACCATCTCGCGGAGCGATTTGGCGACGCGGTAGCCGCCTTCCTCCTCGACAAAAAACCGCCGCAACCGTTCCGGCGTGATATCCTGTGCCAGGCTCTTGGCGTAAAGACCGTGGCGGGCTTTGTCCAGCAGCGCGTCGTTGAGATCGGTGGCGAACACCTGGAGCTTGCGCATGCGGGGAGCATTCTCCGCGGATTCCATAAAGGCCATCGCGATCGAGTACGCCTCTTGGCCGGTGGAACAGCCGAGCACCCAGACGCGGAGCGCATCGTCGCCGCGCTGCTGGAGGAGCTTGGGAAAGACCTTGCGCTTGAGAACGTCGAAAGCTTCCGGGTTGCGGAAAAAACTCGTCACGCTGATGAGCGCGTCGGAGTAAAGGACGTCGAGTTCCCCGGCGTTGCCGCGGAGGAAATCCGCGTAGTCCGCCAGCGTATTGTGCTTGTTCAACACCATGCGGCGGGCGATGCGCCGCTGGATGGTCGTGGATTTGTAGAGGGAAAAATCCACCCCGGAATGGTTGCGCAGGAGAAGGAGGATTTTTTTAAAGCCGTTTGCTCTCGCTTGACCGCGCGCCGCTTCGGCTTCGGCGCGCGCCCGCTCGGTTCCTATGCCCGGGCTTCCGCGTCCGCCCGATGGCAGCGGCGTTTCATCGTCTTCGCGCGCTCCGTCGCGGCCCGCCTCTGGCGGGGAGATGGGTTCATCAGGCGGACTCGCGACGTGCGGATGCTTCGCGATGCGGGCGAGTTCTTTGGCGATGTCTTCCGGCTTGAGAACGAAATCCACGCATCCCGCTGCCACCGCGCTTCGCGGCATGGAATCGTATCGGGCCGAGTCGTCCTGCGCGAACGTAATCCCGCCCTCGGCTTTGATGGCTTCCAATCCCAGCGTGCCGTCGGTGGCCGTGCCGGAAAGGATCACGCCGATGGCCCGCTCCCCCCGGTCCTCGGCCAGCGAGTCAAAAAAGAAGTCGATGGAATGGGGCGGCGTGCGGTCATGCCGGCGCGGTTGAAGCTTTAAAGCGCCCTTCTTCATGGCCAGGTTAGTGTCGGGCGGAATGACATAGACGTGATTGGCTTCCACCGGCAGATTGTCCGTGACTTCGCGCACGGGCATTGACGTGGCCCGTGTCAGAATCTGCGTGAGGGCGCTTTCATGCTGCGGGTCGAGATGCTGCACCAACACTAACCCAGGCCCGTGTCGGGCGGCAAATGCTTGAGCAATTGCGTGAACGCCTCCAGCCCGCCGGCGGAGGCGCCAACGCCGACGATGGGACAGTGTTGCCCGCCCGGTTTTTGTGCCAGAAATCGCAGGCGCGTTCTCTGCGCGTGTCATGGGTAGATGTTTCCAGCGGTCAACCGGCTATTTAACGAGTGTTCCCCTCTTTGGAAAGAGGGGGCAGGGGAGATTTTCCGGA
>JACQUW010000385.1 GCA_016210115.1 Deltaproteobacteria bacterium
AGGCGAATCCGAACCGTCTGTCCGATTTTTAGCTGAGCCAATGCCTCATCAAAGGCGCTGCCCTCGATAAAGACAGTCGACGGATCAACAATTTTGAAGATCACCTTATTGGGTTCGACTGTCTCTCCGAGAACGACATTCCGTTCCTCCACAACGCCGCCGATAGGGGAAAGGACGCCAAATGTAGACACAGTCTTTTCCGCCCGGGCTCTCTTTACGGCGGCTTCCGGAAGGCCGAGAAGAATGAGTTGCTGCGTGAGCCCTTCAATTTCATTGAGACCAGCTTGATGCTGATTCTGAGCAGCAATCAATTCCTTTTGAGCGGCGATCTTGCTCTCGACGAGCTTTTGAATGCGATCCAGCTCAGCCTTGTGCAGGACAAGCTTGTTTTCCGCCTGGATAAGCTCCACCTGGAGTTTCTGGATCTCCGCGCTCTGGACTTCCGCTAATCGTTGACCTTTCGAGACTCCGTCACCCACCCTGGCCGAGAGGCTCGCTATCTTCCCTGAGACCCTGCTGCTCACGTGCGCCTCTCTATCGGGATGTGCCTTGACGACCCCTGCCACTCGAATGACGTTTTCAACTGGGCGCAGGTCCGCGGTGACGGTCTTTAATCCGATGTTGGTTTTTTCCTCGGAACTCAGCTTAAGCCCCTGTCCTTCTTGTTTTTCCTCAGCGTGTACATCTGCCTCGCCCTCTTTATGCGCGTGGGGAGCTGTTTCAGGAGTAGATTTGGCAGCCACCGAGAAAGCCTCCGTATGAGACGTCCTCTCCGCGTCCTTGCTTCGCTGCCCCGTTACTTTTCCCATCCAAAAGGAGAGCAACAGCAAAAGGATCAAAACGATCGGAAAAACAATCTTCTTACCCATGGGATTGCTCCTTACTCGATTCCGGCTTGAAACTTCAGTTCGGCCAGAGAGAGATTGTAGTTGGTGAGCGCGTCAATGTATTTGAGCCGGGCTTCGACGACTTGATTCTGAAACAAGATGGCATCAGCGAGGTCAATCGCTCTCTCCTGATAAGCCCTTTGATAAAGCTCCAGGTTTTCATCGAATCTCTTTACGGCTTCCTCGGGATAGAGCGCGAGCTCACTTTCGCTCAATTTGAATTTGTCATAGGCGGCCCGGAGGGCCTTGACGGCGGACTGGCGCAAGTTCAGGTAATGAATATTGGCGATGCTTTTGCGGGCCAGGGCTTGATGAATCTCCGCCTGGCGCCGGTCAAAGAAGGGCAGGGGCCAGGAGATTTTTCCACCCACAATGTTGTCTTTCTCATCTCTGTCATAAAACACGCCTACTTTGATGTTGGGGATTCTCTTGGCCCGGGTAAGGAGCTCTTCGGCTTCCGCAACTTTTCTCTCCTGATCAAAAGCCGCCAGGTCGGCCCTCCGATCCATCGCTGTGAGCAGCTCATTTAGAGAAACGGCAAAAGCCTGGCGAGGGAAAGCGCCGGCCAGTTCGATTTTTTCATCGCTTTCAATCGCAAGCTCGCTTTTCAGGCGGGAAAGCAGTTCCTCATATTCTCTCATGAGGGTGATCAAATCGCTCCTGGACCGGTTCAGCCCAAATTCGGCAACGATGAGCTGGACTTCCGGGATGTCGCCCAGGGCCAACCGAGTTTTGGAGGCCTCATGGAGCCGGCTCCTGAGATCAACGATGTGCTCCGCTTGCCTGATTTTTTCTCGAGCATTGAGGAGCTTGAGAAAAATCTCCGCCGTGCGGAAGCGGAGAGTTCGTTCGAAGTCGCTTATCTCGAGCCGTACCTTTTCCAAATTCCTATGCGCCGCCTCACGGCGGTAGCCGGACTGACCGGCGATCTCGAGTTCCTGGGACAAGGAGACTCCGCCCTGAGGCAAATTTTTGTCGAAGCCGGGCTCGGGTCTGAAAAGTCGCCGGTTGGAGATATCTCCCTCGAGCTCCGGATTAAACTGAAGAAAAAGATTGGCCCGAATCAGCCTTCCTTCAGCTATTCCGAGCTCTTGGCGCTTGGCTTGAAGCTCTAAATTGCGTTTTAGAGCCAACTGAATGGCCTGGTCTAAATCTAACCTGATCTCCGCTGCGGCGGCGGGAGTTTTCAAGCAAAGGATCTCAAGCAAGAAAAAGAGCGTGCTGATCCAGAGAGTAAGCATAAGTTAACCTGCACATCCGAAATGTTTGCCGGGCCGAAGAGAGCCGCGGTCCCGGCCAAAAAATGATTAACGCAAAAAAGGGAGATGTCCGGGACCCAGACCCGGACGTAAGTCAGGATGGGCTAGATTCGGAGAACCGCGAGAGACGGGTATGGGGATACACCGGTGGAAAAAGAAAATAACAAAATTCGGTTTGGAAAAATCGAGAGATACACGAGACCATGCGAGCTTTCCCGCGAGCAATCCAATGCTGCGCGCCCGCCAGGAGCGCCGGTGAACGTTTTTAGCCAGGGCGTAGAAGAAGTGGGGATCGCGGGACCGATCTGGTATGCCGGATTGGTACAGCGGATTTGCAAAACGCCGGAACGGGAGGTCTTCCAGTCATCTGCTGCGGAACCGACTCCGTGATGATGATCTCTTTCGATAGTGGTGGCAGACTCTTCATGCGCCTCGTGATCGAAGCAGCTCATGACGGCCCAGGCCACCCCGGAATAGATGAGGAGAACACAAAGGAAAATCGCGCAGCTCCCAGTCAAAAGACCCGGTTTCATTCTTTTGACCATACAAAAAGATGCCGCGGCTTTCAACCCAGGCTCACAAGCGCGCTCTTTCCTCCGGAGCTTTCTCAAGGCTTCGCTTCACCCGCGACGATTCGGCCCAACCGCTCCCTCAAAAGCGGAATGACCAGTTCCGGCCTCTCTTCCTGGGGTACGTGGCCCACGTCTTTAAGCGTAACGAAACTGCAACGAGAAAGCAGGCCGCAAACTTCCTCTGCGGGTTTTCGCAAGATGACGATATCGCGATCGCCGTAAACGTGGAGTATGGGAATTTCGAGTTTTTTCAGCTCCGCTTTCAGTTGCGAAAGATTTGGAGGAACAAACTGCTTTGCGGTTTCCAGCATCGCATGGTCAGTTCCAGGGATGCGCAGATATCGCGCATACATTTCAATCACGGAATCCGTGACTTTACTGTCGTCGTAATAGGCCCTTGTAAGAGCGATGCGCGTCCTGAACGACGCGGAAGTCAAATTCATGCTGAGCCACCCAATGCCAGGAATGCGCAACAGGCGGAGGAACAGAGGCAAGCTGTGCGGGTCCACAGAGCCGGCAATCAACACGAGTCCCGAGACCAGTGGGGGAGAACTACTTCGCGACCTCAAAGCCGCGAACAATGCGACCGCGGAACCAAAAGAGTGGCCGACCAAAATCACATTGGAGAGTTTTAGGTGGCTGATAAGGCCGCTGACGATATCTGCGTGATCCTGAATCGAATAGCGATAGTCATAAGGCCTGTCGGAGTACCCATGTCCCTTGAGATCCAGCAGGACCAACCGGTAATCTTCTTTGAATGCTTTTACGAGATATCGCCAGCTATCCTGCGATGCGCCAAACCCGTGGATAAACACCAGTGGTCTTCCTTTTCCGATATCGTTAAAGTAGATTCTGACCCCGTCGTGTGAGTAAAAGGCGCCCTCCGCCGGAGAGATATTCTCGTTGAGTGAGAGATTGCAGCCGGCGGGAACAACAATAAGGAGCATCGAAAGAAGATAATGGAGCCTCAAGGCGGAATCCTTCCCAAAGCCATACAAAAACTCAAATATTCAAGAAGCCAGGCCTTCTGTTACAGAGAGATAAAGCGGCTATATTTCTCGCCCCAGAGATCATCCCTGACGGCGGAGTACCTAAACAGAATAGATATGGTTCCTTCAAGACCTCAAAAGCCGCGAAGAGTTCAGCATAATCACCACATCCGGTAGAGATTGGGCTGCGGCTGCCCAAACCGGTGGAAGCCATCCTGTGGCGGCTAGACTTATGCCAACTATGTTGTAGAGAAGTGCGAAAGCCAGATTCTGCTGGATGGTGGCAAAGGTCCTCCGGCCGATCCGAATAGCTTCTGGTACAAGGCGCCAATCATCGCGCATAAGGGCAACATGGGCAGTTTCTATAGCCACATCGGTGCCTGCAGCTCCCATCGCAATCCCAACGTCCGCCTGAGCCAGGGCCGGGGCATCGTTAATACCATCTCCAACCATCGCAACCCGCTTTCCGCTAGCCTGCAGTGTTTTGACCTTCTCTATCTTTTGCTCGGGGAGGAGTTCTGCCCCGTACTCGACACTCAGGTTTTCCGCAAGAGCAGAAGCAACCCGGCGGTTGTCACCGGTGAGAAGGAGGAGATGGTTTACCGCCAACTGCTTCAGCTCTGCAAAGGCCTGCGGGACTTCATCCCGCAAGGTGTCTGCTACGGAGATGACACCTAATGGACCAGATTGGTCTGCTAAAAGAATCGTGGTTTTCCCCTCGTTTTCTAAAGCCGTCGCCTGGCCAAGCACCTCGCCAGCAAAGGTCACTCCTCTGGCCTGCATCAGTTTGCAGTTTCCCAAGTAAAACTTCTTGCCGTTCAACCGCGCCACAATGCCCTCTCCAGGAATAGCCTCAAACTTTTCAGGAGACTTGAAAGCCAACGAGCTTTTCCCAACCTTCTCGATAATCGCCGACGCGAGAGGGTGTTCAGAGTAACGTTCTATGGATGCCGCGATACGGAGGATTTCCTCCTGGGGCAACCCATTGGCACTGAGTACGTCGGTAACTGTCGGCTTGCCAAACGTGACCGTCCCGGTCTTATCCATGACGACTGTGTCCACTCTGGCCAGCGCTTCGAGGGCGAGGCCTCCTTTCACGAGAACACCTCTTCGCGCAGCACTCCCCACGCTGGCCAGAACTGCAATTGGCGTTGCCATAGCGATCGCGCAAGAACACGCCACCACCAAAACAGCAACCGCGGCCACCGGATCACGCCCGATGACATAGGTAAGGGCAGCCAGGACTAAAACTACTGGAATATAGTAGGCAGTCACCCGATCGGCAAACTTCTGTGCCGGGGACTTGGCCGACTCAGCCTCCGCAACCAGCTTTATGATCCGGCCGAAGGTGGCATCAGATCCAACCCGTGATGTCTTAACTTTCAGGATACCCCGCTCATTGATCGTCGCTGCAAAGACTTCATCGCCTTCCGCTTTTTCCACTGGAATACTTTCCCCGGTGATAGAGGCCTGATTAACCGAGGAGTAACCGGAAGTCACTTTTCCATCGACGGGGATCTTCTCTCCAGGCTTTACCAGAACGATGTCCCCTGGCCTCACATCGTCAATTTCCAGCTCGATTTCTTCTCCGTTTCGCTCGATTCGAGCCGTCTCCGGTGAAAGCTGAATGAGGCGCTTGATTGCCTGGCGCGACTTCGCGGTTGTAAAAGTCTCCAGGAAATCAGCCAGGCGCATGAAGAAGACGATCAAAGCGGCTGCCGAAAAATCCCGGATGAACAGAGCCCCCAAAATTCCAATGGTCATGAGCGCGTGAGAGGTGACGGTCCTCGCCCTCAAAGCCTGAAAAACTTTGCGGAAGATAGGAAAACCGCCAGCCAGGACTGCAAGTATCATCAGCCAAGCCGGAACCTGTTGCACCAGCTTTTCCACTAACCCGAGACGCTCGACAACTATTCCGCCCAGCACAGCTATAGCGACCACGCTTATGAGAGTCCCGGTTATCAGATTAGAAAGGTCCGCCCGGCGCTCCGCCTCGGCACTCCCTGCTTCCTTCACATGAAAGCCGGCTCCCTCGACGGTTTTCTTGACTACGGCAGGCGTGAGCGCCTCAGGGTCATAGGAGACCGTAACTTTTTCCGCAGCTACCGAGGTTTTAATCTCAAGGACTCCCTGGAGTTTATGCAAAGCCTTTTCGATCTGCTCCGCCTCGTCAGCGCAGTCCATGCCGTCAATCGAGAGCTCCAGTGTTTCCCTATCGGCGCTTGGCATTTTTCCCTCCCTCATATCGGGTGCAGCGAAAAATATGGTGTCCCACTTTGCCCAAAATCGCCTCTGCCTGATTCAGGACCACAATGGCCTCTTTATGGGCAATCTGGTAGTAGACAAACTTCCCCCGCCGCTCTTTCTTCACGAGACCGCAGTCCTCGAGGCAGGCTAGGTGGAGGGACGTATTGGGTTGGGAAAGGCCTGTCGCCTCAGCTATTTCGGTGACGCACCTAGGGCCATCTCTCAAGACATCAAGGACGGCAAGGCGAGAGGGATCGGCGAGCCCTCTAAAGAGTTTTGCCTTTAAAGGCAAGTCAACTGCGGGGCGATTGAATCTCATATCAGTGATTGCTTATATATTAATGTAAAACGGGGAGGTGTCAATAAGGGTGGGAATTACCGGGGCCAATACATGATAATGGATAACCCGACTAGATTAAACGCGGCACCCACAACATCATAGCGATCCGGAACATTTCCATCCATAACCCACCCCCACACTAGAGACAAGATGATGAAAAAACCGCCATAAGCGGCATACACCCGGCCGAAGTGGGCAGGCTGAAATGTCGGGATAATACCGTAAAGAACTAAGACCACTCCTCCTATAACCCCCCAAGAAAATCCTCGACCCTCCCGCAGCCACTGCCATACAAGCCATCCGCCGCCGATCTCACACAAGCCGGCCAAAATAAACAGAAATACTGAAGCCATAACCTTATGCATCAGCTTCTCCTTCTTACTTACTTTACCGGAGAATATCAAAAATGGTGCGCTGTTAAATCGTGGAAGGGATCAGGAAACTTTTCGGTATAAGGATCGGCGTGGATCGTCGCATCAACAAGGACGGGCAACTCCTTCGTCAATTTCTGATCCAATTCACACCAACTCTTTCGGCAAACTCCATAGGGACATGGTTTATTTATCCCCGCCTCTCAATTCTTAGCACTCCTGCGGCTTGTTCCGCGCGGACCAGCCGCACCTCATGCACTGCCATTCTCGCAACGAGCAGCAAGATCGCTATCAAAAAGGCCGAGCCTTCTGACAAAGCCATGATA
>JACQUW010000386.1 GCA_016210115.1 Deltaproteobacteria bacterium
ACGTCACGACCGAGCTGGATGGCTTCGATCGGGCAGGTACTCCACGGGGCGGGAGAGAGCTAGGGTGAGGGGTCGCTATAGCTTAACGGGGTAACAGCCCGACTACGGTATCCCAAAAAGCTTCTTCGCGTTCTCAAGGAGAATCTTGGACCGAACCTCCGGCTTGATGGCCAGCTCTTCGAATTCGGCCAGCCATCGCTCCGGCAAAATAACGGGCCAGTCTGAGCCGAAAAGAACCCGGTCCTGCAACCGGCTATTGGCGTACTGGACGAGAGCGGGAGGAAAGTACTTCGGCGCCCATCCAGAGAGATCGATATAAACATTGCCCTTATGGAGGGCCATCGCCAGCTGATCTTCGAGCCGCGGCCATCCCGGATGAGCGGAAATGATCGTCAGCTCCGGAATATCCGCGGCAATATCATCGAGGTACGGAACGGGAGCAGTGTACTTGAGTTTAAAGCCCAGGCCTCCCCTCGTGCCGGCGCCGTTGCCCATCATACCGGTGTGGAAGAGACAGATTAATTCCAGCTTGGCGGCCTCCTCCCAGAGCGGATAGAAACGTTTATCATTGGCGAAGAAGAACTGGCGGCCGGGATTGAATTTCAGGCCGACTAAACCAAGCTCCTCTCTGGCGCGCTTCGCTTCTTCTACCGCAAGCTTTCCCTTCCAGGGATCTACGCCGGCAAAACCCAGAAAGACATCAGGGTGGTCCTTAACCGCTTTTGCCACATGGTCATTGGGCACGGGCGGCAGACCGGACGCAGTCGAGTCATCGGAAGCCAACAAAACAGCCATCATTTTCCGAGCGCGATATTGGTCGGCCAGCTCGGTCATTGAGACCGGCTCGATATCCCGGCCAAAATACCCCGCCATAATTTCTTTTCGTCCGCCGCCCATAGACGCTAGGGAAACGTCATCCCAGGGATGGACATGAACGTCGATTGCTTTCAGTTCCATGGCAGTCTTCCACTTCCAGCGGGGCTAGATCGCACCCTCCCGCTTAAGACGCTGAATCGCGCCGGGATCAAAACCTAGCCGGTTCAAGACCATATCCGTATGTTCGCCCAATGTCGGCGGTGGTTCGACTTTGGCCGCCGGCGTGTCACTCAGCTCGACGGGTGGGGCGATAGAGCGGACTTTTCCCATGCTTCGATGATCATAGGTAACTTCCAGGCCCAAGTGCCGCACCTGCGGATCTTCAAAGACCTCAGCCAGGGTATGGATGGGAGTATACGGCACGTCGAATTCTTCCAGGCGTAGCAGCCAGTAACTGCGCGGCTCTTTCTTGAAAATCTCGGCAAGCGTTTCCTGCAATTCTTGATAGTTGGCCAACCTGTCCTCGCGAGCTCGAAAGCGCGGGTCCTCCCGCAGGTCCGGCCGATTCGCAACGCTCGTTAAACCCTCCCAGAATTTGGCAGGCGAGGAGAGGTGCACGGCAAAGGCTTTTCCGTCGGAACAGGTAAACGCATAGACCTGGGCAGCGCGCGGACGAGAGTATGGCCCCGGGATCTCACCTGTGGCGAAGTAGGAGAGCGCCGGCTCAAGTAGAAATGCTAAAGTAGCGGAGAGCATGCTTACAGCCACTCGCTGCCCCCGGCCGGATTTTTCTCTGGCCAGCAAGGCGCCCATAATCCCATAGCATGCGAAAATACCGGTGACGCTGTCGGAGAAAGCCGGCCCAACGGGTCGAGGTTCGTTTACGTCCATGAGCATGCTCAACAATCCGCTCAACCCCTGGCCCACCGTATCGTACGCGGGACGCTGCGCATAGGGCCCGCTCTGACCCATGCCGCTGATAGAGCAATAGATCAGGCGCGGATTGATCTCGCGAACAGCTTCGTAGCCAATGCCGAGACGGTCGGTTACTCCCGGACGGAAATTTTCAATCAAGACGTCCGCGTCGGGAATTAAACGATAGAAGATTTCCCGACCCGTCTCCGCTCGAAGATTAAGAGTCAGGCTTTGTTTGCCGCGATTAAAGGCGCAATAATGGGGGCTGTAGAGGTCATTCCCCCAGGAGCGAAAGGGATCGCCCTTCTGGGGCTCTTCGATCTTGATAACGGCCGCTCCGAGATCCGCCAAAAGCTGGCCGGCGTAGGGTCCGGTTATGAAGTTGGCCACCTCAAGTACGCGAATCCCCTCAAGTGGCGTCGTCACACTTACATCCCTCCACGGGTCCTGAACCCTTTATCCTTTTTTCCTCTTTTCCCTGAGCTTTCGCGTTTCCTCTTCATCAATCTTCGTAGTCGTGTGATCAATGACCACGCCATAATCCTCTTCTGCTTTCTCTATGGAGATATACCCATCCAGTACATCATCGAGAACCATTTGCGGGTCTCTCTCGAGCGGATCCCCCCAACCTCCGCCCCCGCCGCTCCGGGCCAGAACCACTTGACCCGACGGACAGGGAGAACGGTCCAGGAAAGAATCGACGAATATCTCATCCGGTTTGCCCGGATTCACCACGAACCAGTTGCCGGTCCCGGATTTTCCACCCGCATATCCCCTTAGAGGATGCTTGTAGCTCTGAACGAAAATATTCACGGTTGCGTCTTTCGCGTCCGTTATTTCGCGCACAAGCTCCCAGGCCGGCACTCCCCGCCATTTTCCCGGCGCTGCTGAGTCCTTCACGTATTCGCCGCGATGATAAAGGTAGGGGAATTGGATCTCTGTCATCTCATAGGTCGGAATCCTCAGGGCGCAATGGGTTGCCGTGTACCCGCCCCAACCGTCCTGCCCATAAGTGCCCCCGGCCGAACAGGCGGACGCAATATAATCGAGGCCCAAAAAGTAATTGCCATGGCGACCATCCACTCCCCAATTATAGAGAAACGTCAGGTCCAATCCGGCAGTGGCAACTTTCTCAGGCACACACTTTTCCAGCGCGGCCATGAGTGCTTCACAGATTTGATTTCCCACACAGACTGTGGACTGTCCGGTCGGGTAAGGCGCATCGGGATTGACCACGGTTCCCGGCGGGAGGATAAGTTTAACCGGCCGGAAAAAGCCGGAATTCACCGGGATATCCGGACAGATTGCGGTCAAAGGAGTATAGAGCCAGGAGGCGGTATTTCCGCCCGGGGAATTCACACAACCTTCCACTTGCGGGTGGGATCCGGCAAGGTCTATGGAGATGCTGTCATCTTTGACAATGACCTTGCAGTTGACGTTGATATCTTTGTGACCGCCGCCCCAATCGGAATCAAGAAACGCCTGGCCGTGGTACTCCCCATCAGGCCAGGTCGATAGCTCCTCGCGAAATCTCTTCTCGCTATAGTCCAGGATATATTTTACGCTGTCTTTGATCTCTCCAATGCCGTATTTCGATACCAGGCTGCGGATGCGCTCCTCGGCGATTTTGCACGCTCCGATCATTGCTCTTAGATCATTGTCGACGTCCGCCGCGAGACGCGTATTGGCCAACAGCAACCGCCACACATCTTCCCTCACCTCGTCCTTCTCGATGAGCTTAATAGGATAGATCCGGAATCCCTCTTGCCAGATGGTTTTGGCGTAGGCGTTCTTGCAGGCGGCGACAGGTCCGCCCACATCGAGCTGGTGAGCCCGGACCACCGGAAAGAACGTCGGCTTTCCTTCGAAGAAAATCGGCTTCATGATGGTCCAGTCCGGAAGGTGGCTGCCGCCGAAATAAGGATCATTAATCAGCCCCACATCTCCCTCTTGGATATTCGCCTCGAAGGTTTTCATCATCACTTCGAGTGAGACCAGGGAAGCATAGATATGTTCCGGAACGACGGTCGCGCGGGCGATAAGACTGACTTGTCTCCCGTCAAAGTAGAATACGGCGGTAGAGTAGTCGTGCCCTTCGTTGAAGACAGGAGACATGGCAGTTCGGGTTACGGTCTCGCTCATCTCCTCGGAAACAGTCAGGAGATACTCCCGGATGATCTCGGCAGTAATAAGATCCATAAAAACTCCTTGACATCAGAGCTTACACTAAAGAAACCTGCCCCTTGGGATGCCAATTGATTAAAGATGGGACTCCTTTTGCCAGACGCTCCTTTTCCTCCTGAAGTAAAAATTTCTCCATTGCGGTCCTCACCGCACCGGAAATCTCTCGACCGACGTGGAAAGGCGACAACGACGTGGGTGCCGGAAGCAATGGATCGACAAGCGTGCCCTTTTTTGTCCTCACAGTCACGATTCGCCAAATGCCGCCATTCACCGACTGTCCTCCGTCAAGCAGCGGAAAGAAGGGAAGCAACGCAAATGATAGAGTATTTCCTCTGGAGCTATTAAAGGGTGCCTTGACCTGGGGTCGGTTCATTGACAGGTCTATCTCAACTTGAGAGTCCCTGATGAGTAGCTTTAGCTCAATCTTCAAACCTCTCAACCGGACACTGTCATCATCTACCGCACACTCCCCCGAATACTCACCGTTGGGCCAGCCCGCTACGAGCTCCCGCAGGCGGCCTTCGGTGTCCCCAATGATTTTTTCCACGTCGCGATGGAGACCTTCCACTGCGCCGGCGCCCTGAAGACAGGATAAGACCTCTTTCCTGCCCGATTGCACCGCTTCGATCAGCGACTCCAGCCCCTTGCGCACTGAAGCAGGGGCACGGCTGTTCAGCAGAATCATATTGAGAATGCCGATATCCGTTCGGTCTTGCCGGCAAATTTTTACAGGGGTGATTCGCACCCCCTCGGCCCAAATTTCTTCCGCCCTGGAATTGAATCCACCCTCGACGTCGCCGCCGATATCCCGCAAATGACTCTTCGCGCCGAGATACACACACAATTTGCCTTTGTGGTAAACAGGCGCGAGAAGAAAGAAATCTTGGACGTGGGGACTTCCCATATAGGGATCATTGGACACCACGGCGTCCCCTTCCCGCATCGGAACCCCAGCAGAGCCTAAAAGCGAAGCAACCATCTCGCTTGCCGATCCGAGATGCATCTCGTTATCGATGGCCGCAATGGTCCCTTCGGGAGTCGCGATAAAGACCGCCATGTCCCTGGCCCATTCGGGCGCCGGGATCCACGACCCCTCCTTCAGGGTCGCGGCCATTTCGTCTAAGATTTTTTTGAGTGGCTGATCCATTGGATTTCCGCTCTGGACTGGCCCTTTCATTGGCAGGCAATTACATAGGTTTGATACGGATCCAGTGTCAGCTCCTGGCCAGGAAGGACAACAAGCGTTGTCTCAGGCTCCTCCACGATTGCAGGACCCGCAACACGCTGACCGGGTTTCATAGAAGATCCATCATAAACGGCTGTTTCCACATATTCTTTCAAGTCTTCAAAATAGACGGGCCTTGTTCCTTTTAATGCCGCCGCCGGCGCCCCGCCGTTGGCTGCAATCCTCTCTAACTCAACGGGTTTTCTCACGCCGACGACATCGAGTCTGAGATTGATAATCTCGACCGGAAAGTTGGTTCGCTTAAAGGCATAGAGAGCCTCGTGGCGATCATGAAAGATATCAAAAAGACGTCGCAGGTCCTCCAACGTGAGTTCTCGCTCTCCGTGAGGCAGCTCTATCGTCACTTCATGCACCTGGCGGATATACCTCAAGTCCATGAAACGGTGCGCGTCAATTCTAACGACGTCCTTTCTGCCGGCTCCCAGCAGAGCGACCGCATCATCGTACATCCGCTGGAAGAGATCGTTCAGAGGTTCTACCCTGGGATCGGTAGAGCGCATGTGCAGGGATTGAACACGGGAGATCTTGAAGTCCGAAAGGACGGCCCCCAAAGCCGAGAACATGGGCGCGGTCTTCGGAACCAGGATGGTTTTTATTTTCAAGTCTCTGACTTGAGCCCCCGCATGGACCGGTCCCGCTCCCCCGAATGCCATGAGGGCAAAATCGCGAGGATCTCTGCCTCTCATCACCGACACATATCGGATGGCGTTGTTCATGTTGTTGTTCACAATACGGAAAATTCCGCTCGCCGCGTCCATTAACGAGAGCCCAAGGGGCTTCGCGACCTTTTCCTCAATGGCTTTTTTGGCCAACTCCACATCCAGTTTCACCCGGCCGGCTAAAAAATAGTCGGGGTCGATATAACCCAGGACGACATCCGCGTCTGTGACGGTGGGTTCCTTGCCGCCCAGACCATAGCAGGCCGGACCGGGGTCTGCGCCCGCGCTCTGCGGTCCCACTCGAAGCCCGCCACCTTTGTCGACCCAGGCGATCGATCCCCCTCCCGCACCAATCGTGTGGATATCGATCATCGGAAGCCCGATGCGATACCGGCTCATCCAATAATTGGAACTCAGCTCCGGCCTTCCGGCCTTGATGACGCAAACATCATAGCTGGTCCCTCCCATATCCATCGTGATCAGATCCCTGAAGCCGATCAGTTTTCCAAGGTAAGCTCCCGCGACGACACCCCCGGACGGCCCGGAAAGAGCCGCTTCGACACCCCTCGCCGCGGCAAAATCGACGTGCATCATTCCGCCGTTTGACTGCATGATAAAGAGTTCCCCGCGGAAGTCGCTTTCCTTGAGACGCTGAGTGAGGCGCGTGAGATATCTTTTCAGGTGCGGGCTGACATAAGCATTGACGACGGTCGTGCTGAAGCGCTCAAATTCCCTGACTTGAGGAAGAATCTCGTGAGAGAGCGAGACCGTCGCCTCCGGATGCACTTCGCGAATAATTTCTCTCGCGCAGAGCTCATGGAGCGGATTGACATAAGAGAAGAGAAAGCCTACGGCAATGGACTCCACTCCCGCTTCCTTCAGGACATCAACGGCCCCGCGAAGCTCCTGTTCATCCAGCTCAACGATGACCCTCCCGGTGTAATCGATCCGTTCCGTGACGCCGAGCCGGCTCCGTCTGGGAACGATGGGATAGGGAGGAGGAAGTTTGAGATCGAACAGACTCTCTTTATAGTTTCCCCTGAGCTCGATGACATCGCGGAAGCCTCGGGTCGTGATCATTCCCGTCTTGGAACCGTTGAATTGCAACATCGTGTTGGTCACAACGGTCGTGCCCAGGATGATCAGATCCGTTTCAGCAAGCAGAGCCCGGAAATCCTTTTTTTCTCGTTTTGAAACCTCCTGAATTGCAGCCAGAATTCCTTCCGACTCGTCTCGCGGCGTTGAAGGAACCTTCCCATGAAAAAGCCTCTGGGAAGGATCCAGGACTACAAAATCAGTGAAAGTCCCGCCGACATCGATGCCTATGACGTAATCCATACTGAACCGGTTGAGAAAAGTCTCTTCCTCCCTTCCCTAACTCACGTGAATCGCGTGAGAGCGGTTCGCCTTCGCTACTCTCAGTCACCGCTGACTTTAATGTCCAAATACGGCTCCCCCTTTACGACGCTTTCCACATCAAATCGAATAGCGCATTTGGGGCAGTAAAATTCCCGTATAATGAAGCGATCGCTGTTCATGGACAGCACTCCCATTTCCACATAATCGGAATAGGATCTCTCCCGGACCACCGCATAATCTTTAAAGCTCTTGCCGGATGGGCCGAGAACATATCCACAGCACACGCACTTGTAGACGCGCGCCCCTTCGCTGTTTTGACCGATTTCGACGTATTCCAGAATTCTCCGGCCCATCTTTTCCCCCATATCTCCTTCCGCTAGGCCCGCAGCCTCACGCCGCCGGGGTCAACCTCTCTCTGCGGATTTCCTCCCGTCTTTTCGCGGTGGCCGGCTGATCGATCTTGGAGCCGTCGCGCCGCACGACTCCATAAATCCGTTCGGCAAACTCCGGCGAGACGATCTCATCGAGGATGTCCTGCCTCACCAACTCCGGATCCCTTTCAATCGGATCGCCGAATCCGCCGCCTCCGAGCCATGCGAGATAGAAGCAGTCGCCCTCGTCAATGCGCGTATAGCCTTTCGGGGGCAAGAACTCCTTCTCTCCCTGAATCTCCTCGAGGTTCTGAGGAATTTTTCCTTCCTGCAACAAGGAACCCGCGTTCGATTTCCTGATTTTGATAAACCGGCCCTGGCGCGCGGGAAGTCCTCCGGCCATGCCCAGGGCGATGGCAGGTTCAATACCGGCCCCGCTCAGTGCCACGTCGACGTACTTTGTCGGCGATTTGTGCAGGCTGAAACAAAGCTCCCCTCCCGCCCCGCCGCGAAATTTTCCCGCGCCGGCCGAGTTCTTTTCTTCGCGCCTGAAGAAAAAGAGGAGAGGGTATCGCTGCTCGTATTCTTCGATATTGCCGATTCGAACCTTGGGCGTTTGAATCGTGCCTGCGGTCCCGACGCCATCCTTGTAAGTGCGCGCGCCCATTCCCCCGGCGCATTCATCCATGATCGGCCACACAAAAAACTTGCCGTACTGATCTATGCCGACAGGCAAGGCGAAATGCACGGACCAGCCAAACACGCTGCTGGCCTCGCGGCGCAGCTCCTCGCCGCTCGCCAGAAGCATCTTGGAAAGCACGTCCTGGACGGCAAAGACCACAATCCCTCCTCCGGCCGGCATGCCCTGGCTGACTGCGGCCGGAAATTTTGCGTTGATGATGCAGTTCTCAGGCAGCTTGAGCTCCAGCGGTTTCAGGATACCTTCGTTCCAGGGAATGTCATAAAAAAGGCGCCCCGCGAGAATTGCAAAAGCGCATCCCATCGCCGCATGATAAGTCGCGTTCACGGAGGTCGACGCCTGCGGCGACGAGCCGGTGTAATCCAACGTCAAGCGGTCACCTGTCTTTTTCGCGGTGAGCTGGATCCGGAAAAGATTGGGTTGTATGCCATCGTGCTCAAGATACGTCACCGACCGCCACTCGCCGTCGGCAATTTTGCGGAGCTTTTCCCGCGCGAGACGCTCGGAATATCGAATCAGCTCCTGGCTCAACCGCTCGTACGTTTCCAGTCCGTACTTCTCAATCAACTCCTGCGCGCGCTTGATCAGAACATTGTTGGAGGCGACCTTTGAAAGAATGTCGAGCTCCACGGTATCCGGAAGACGAACCATGCCTTTGATGGTGTTGAAGACATCCTCGCACCGCTCCCCCCCTCTCATCACCCGCAGGCCCCGCAATCTGAGACCTTCTTGAAACGTATCCGTCGCCCGCGGGCAAAACCCTCCCGCATCAATCGCGCCGGTATCGGGAATGTGCGTCAGAGAGGCACAGAACCCCACCCGCTTTCCCTTCCAGAATATCGGCGCCACAAGCGTTTGATCGGGCGGATGCATTCCTCCCAGGTAAGGGTCCGAGAAGATAAACATGTCTCCTTCGTGGATTCCGATGGTGTGCTCATAGTTCTGGATCAGGTACTTGACAATCTCGGCGATGCTTTTCACGTGAAGCAGAATCCCGCCGCCCGTCAGGATAAGATGCCCGTCCGCGGTGTAGTAAGACTGGGTATATTCTCTGACCGTCACCACCACCTCGGAGCCCGAGGTCCGCACGAGAACGGCTCCAGCCTCATTGATCGCCGCCAGCATTTTGTTCTTGATAATCTCGAAGGTGATCGGGTCAAGCTTAACCGGCTCCCGTTTTCTATTCGCTTTCGCCCCTCTGACCTTTTTCATTTTGTTCTCCGTTTTTTCCCTCGGGTTAACGCAGCCGAATCCTACTTTATGAGCACATTCATGTAGGGATCCACCTCCGCTGTGCGCTCCGGTGGAATGACGATCGTGGTCGTTGGATAATCCACAATAGCCGGCCCCTGGACTCTATTGCCCGTCGCCAGAGAAGGGCCGTCGAAGACAGGTGTCGGAACAAACTTGCCTCCCCTCCGGGAAGCGCGCCGTCCCGCGCATGGCTTCACCTGCCGGAAATAGACGTTACGCAAATCTTTTCTCGCCGGCTTTGCGCGGCCGGAGACAACCGCCTGCCGCCTCAACGGGGGCTTGGGAATTTTCCCTATCGCGTCGACTCGAAAAAGGACTGCCTCCATTCCGGCATCGGCAAGCGCCGTCCCCTTGCCATAGAGCTTTTCATAGAGCTGGAAAAAAACCTTCCCGAGTTTCTCAAGGTCCGCTTGGGTGAGCGACTTTGAAGGAACAGGCACGCTCACCTCATGCACCTGGAGAACATAGCGCATATCGACCTCGCGGCGCAGTTGCTGAGCCGGCTTGGCAACCCCGTCTTTCTCGAGATCCCGCCGCGCCCGATCTTCCAGCTCGGCAAAAATCTCATTCACGTTTTTGGGGTCGAGAGGAAAGACCATCTTTCTGCTCAGCTCGTACTTGTGCAGGATCTCCATCCTCGTGGCCCCAAAAGCGGAAAAGATCGAAGCGGTCGTAGGCACAATGATCAAAGGCGCGTTCAGATCCGCCCCGTATTCGGCGGCATGAATGGGACCGGCTCCGCCGTAGGCAAATAGAACCATTTCTCTAGGATCATGGCCTCTTTGCACCGTCAAGACTCGTATGGCGTTCGCCATATTGGCGTTGACGATGTCGTAAACTCCTGCAGCCGCCTCTACCGGATCTATTTTCAAAGGATGGGCGAGTCGTTCTTCGACCGCCTTGAAGGCCTTATCCTTGTCAAGCTTCATTGTTCCGCCGAGAAAGTAATCCGCGTCCAGGTAGCCCAACACCAAATTGGCGTCGGTTACCGTCGGCTCGGTCCCGCCCCGGCCGTAGCAAGCGGGGCCGGGATTGGCGCCGGCGCTGTCCGGGCCCACATGCATGATTTTGTGATCATCCACCCAGCAGATGCTTCCCCCACCCGCGCCGATCGATGTGACGTCGACCATGGGAATAGCCAACGGATATTGTCCCACGGACGGCTCCATCGCCATTTGCGGCCTGCCTTCGAGAATAAGACCCACGTCGAATGTGGTCCCTCCGACATCGGTACAAATGATGTTTTTATATCCCATCAGCGCGCCGAGGGACTGGGCGCCAATGAGCCCTGCCACAGGACCGGAAGCTATGGAATGAATGCCTCGCTCGGAGGCATCTTCGATGGGAAGAACACCGCCGCTGGACTGAACGATAAGAGGACGCGCGTTAAGACCCTCATCCCTGAGGGTGCGCGCAAGTGCGCTATAATAACGCCCCACCGTAACCGAAAGGAAGGCGTTGACCACCGTCGAAGACATTCTCTCGAACTCCCCCAGGACTGGGACAAGATCGCTGGAAAGGGTCACCCGCATCTCCGGAGCCATTTCCTGTATGATTTCTCTGATCCTTCTTTCATGGGTAGGGTTCATGAATGACCAGAGAAGACAGACCGCCACGGCCTCAATGCCTTCCTTCTTGTAGCGCTCGATTGCGGCGTATACTTCCGCCTCGCTCAAAGGCACAAGAACCTCGCCTTGGAAGTCAACCCTCTCGGTCACCTCTTCTATGAGATGATAGGGCACAATGGCGCGAGGTTTTTCCGTCGCAAGGATATGTTTCACCTCATCATCGGAAAGTCCCACGACTCTGCCATAAGCCCTTTGAATGGCCATGACACCTTTGTGGCCTCGCGTCGTGATGAGGCCGGTCCTGGCTCCGTGCCATGTCACAACGGCGTTCGTCGCCGCAGTGGAGCCGTGATTGAAGAGAAGACAGTTCTTTAGGATTTCACTGAGCGGCTGTTTCGCCTGTTTCGCGCCTTCTTTGAGAGAATTAACGACGCCTTCGGCGAAGTCTGGCGGAGTTGAAAGCGCTTTTCCGATATAGGTATCGCCTCTCGCGCCAATAACGATCGCATCCGTAAAAGTTCCACCCGTATCCACGCCGATAATATATTTACCCGCCATAAACCCCGCCTGTCCCCTCACCCTCGCCCTCTCCCACAAGGGGAGAGGGAACTAAAAAATCTCCCCTCGTTTGACCGCGACAAGATTACCTTTTTCTCTCCTCCCCCCTTGCGGTTGACGATTAAGGTGGGGGGTGATTTCTCGATCATCTTTGTTGCTTTCACTATTCGCCGAATATTGCAGCCTTTTACTCGTTCGCCGGTTCGTATTTTGCAACCCAGTCCAGGACCTCCCTGAGCGGCATTACATCACAGTACTTTTGCCCTATGTCGAAAAGATTTGCGGCATGGGGGCCTTCAGCTCTATCCCCAACACACTCCTCGGGAACCACCCCGCGGTAACCGTATTGCAAGGCATCGATGCAAGTCGCACGCACACAACCGCTCGTCGTGCAACCAGTGATAATCAAGCCGTCCACACCCATACTCGTGAGCGTGGCCTGGAGATGAGTCCCGAAGAAACCAGACGGATATTTCTTGTAGACGAGAATATCGTCTGCTGTTTTTCCCAATCGAGGATCGATCTCAACCCATTTTGAGCCGAACTTGAGCCAGCTCAGCGCGGGAACTTTTCTTGCCCAGACTCCCGCGTCCTTCAGATGGTCCTCGTACGCGCAGGAGGTAAAGAAGACCGGAATATTCTTCTTGTGCGCCGCGACAATAAGGTCCTTGCAGGATTCGACCACGCGATCCAAATTCCCCCCCAAAGGACAGGTAGGGTCGGTGAATCCCAACTGAAGGTCGATGACAATAACGGCCGGCTTTTTGCCAAACCCCATTCGCCCGCCGAGACCGTGCTCTTGATAAAACTTGCGGTCCTTTTCAAAGGGATCAGTCGCCATAAAACCTCCTGAGACAATCTGATCTAGGCGGCGGCATAGTAGTGATCATAGTACCACTGGGCGATCTCCCCGCCTGTCGTTATCCAGACGTCTTTTTGCCGCGCGATATAGCTCAGGGCTTTTTCGAAATACTTTTGCCGGTAGGGAACATTGATAATGAACGGGTGCAAGGCAATCGCCATGACCCGCCCGTGGACCTTCCCTTCCTCATAAAGGACATCGAACTGATCCTTGATCGCCTGCATGTACCCCTCAGCCGTGCCCTTGTTCGCCAGAAAAAACGGTATGTCATTCAATTCAAGCGTATAGGGAACAGAGATCAATTTCCCCTGCCTGACTTTCATTGGATAGGGCTGATCATCATTGCACCAGTCGCAGAGGTAACGGATCCCTTCTTCGGCGAGAACGTCAGGGGTGTTAAGCGTTTCCGCCAGAGCCGGGCCCAACCAGCCCTCCGGCGCTTTACCCACGGATTTTGTGATCGTCTGGACCGTCTCGCGGATGATCTTTCTCTCTTCCTCTTCGGAGAGTCCCGTGAGGAGCTTTGAGTTTGTAATCGCGTGTCCCATGAACTCCCAATTTCTCTTCTTTCCTTCTTCGATGATGACGGGATATTGGCTGCACACCGCTGAGTTAAGGGCCACCGTTCCTCGCATGCCGTATTTGTCCAGCAGATCCATCAATCTCCAAACCCCGACGCGGACCGAGTAATCCCTCCACGCGTAGTCCAGAACATCCGGGACGAGGTTCGTGGGGTAGATCGCCGTGGAGGGGACCTCGAACTCGTAATGTTCGATATTCGGGATGATCCAAACCGCCACTCTGGCGCCGTTTGGCCATTTAAGCGGTTTTCTCTTTATGATTGGCGAATAGTCGAATCGATTGTGATCCATAGACCCCCCTTCTCTCCCGGTTCATAGAACGCCGTCTATATGCCGGTGCGTCATTATCATCTTTATCGGCGCGCTCTGCGGAGCATTGCGCTCTGCGTGATCCAATCTTCTATCGTCAGGTTTGCATTGACCCTGAAGTCAATATCTCCCACCTTATCGTAGAAATTAACGTTGGAATGATAGTCTCTTTGCAGGTCCGCGAAGACAATTCCTGTCAAGTCCACCGCCTCCGCGCCCGCATTGTCAGATCTCCCCGTTTTTCCGGTGAGGAAGACGAAAAACTTCCATAGTTTTCCAGCCATATCCCAGATATCTGCCATTTGGGAACGCTGGTAAATACCATCAATATATAACCGCTTCCTGCTATAGTTAGCCCCGGGAAGATGCGGAACTCCGTCGACCAAAAGCATTTCAGGCCGCAGTTCCCAGGTGGATCGGGGAAATTTCTCGTCCGAAGGAGGAAAAATAAAGTCTTCCTTAGTAGCCCCCTTTGCCCTCGCGCCTATATTGCTCGCCGAAGGCGCCAGCATTGGCTTGCGCCCTTCCAGTTTCCAAGACCAGGTAAGCACTGGATCGTTTTGGAGGTCCAAGTCGCTTGTATAGTATGTGGAGTAGGGCGACGCAGATTCAAATCGCTGGGTCGAAGGGACACGCCGGGTCCGTCTCAGCGTTGGGATGTAGAGATCTGTATCGGGGAGCTTGGCAGCATCGTAATAAATGGTACTGGCCACTGCCAGACCATAGACATCAAAAGGTTCCGTCAAGGATAATAGAGTCCGATGAATCTCATCTTTATATTTCGGCAGAACAGGTTTGGGATCGACGACGAGCCGTCCTACAGTCTGAATCTGCATGTAGATGGCGCCATCCCGTCGAAGCACGCTTCCGTTAGAATCGATTCCGATCACCTTCGAGATGACTCTCAGATCATCATAGCGGCGTGGGTTAAATTTGTAATTCCAGACCGCCTCGAGCGCCGTGTTAGGTTCCGGGAAAGGAGCGCCGCCAATCCACGGCCGGCCATCCTTGTGCCAGAGCTGCCCGTTCTTATCCAAAACGGCCTGACCTTTGTTGCGCAGCGTAGCATCCACCCAAAACTTGGGATTTACGGCATCCGGCCGGAGGTCCGTCTCTGCGATTTTTATCTGGCCTCCACGTTGAAGCTCTACAAGGAGACCCTCCGGCGCAATATCCTTTATCAAGGCAGCGTTGTCCTTTGAGATCACCATTCCGGGTTTGACCCGGCCTTTGGTGTATTTCTCGATGGAAAGCACCTCGTCGGGATAAGCCGCCGCAATGCTCTTACCGCTCCCGATGAGGGGCAACAGAGGCTGAAGCAATCCTGCGCCAGCCCAGGCCCCTGCCGCCTTGAGAATGTTCCGTCTCGTCCAATAATCCCGGTAGTTGAGTTCCTTGTGCTCTTTCATCGGCTTGCCCTCCTCGGACTGGAAGAACGCAACATTGGCGATCCTATTAGGGACATTTGTGCCACAGTGCTTTCAGAGGCCCAATTGCAGATTTGTACACTCTGAAAATTACTGACTCGCACTAAAAAAGCTGACCTTCACGCTTTTTGAGAATGAACGATATCAATAGCCCCACAGCATCTTTCGATATTCGGCAAAAGGCTTAAGATCAAGGTAATCCCAATCCATATTCCATTCCTTATAGTGACAGGGCCACACGGGAACCCACCAAGCTTCTCCCGTGCTCAAGTTAAAAACCGATGTATTGGCATTTCCGCCGATACCCAGGGGATGCTTTTCATCAAATGGCACCATATGACAGCAAAAAGTGCCGCTGAATTGCTTGCGGACGAGCTCAGCCGGAGCATTGCTTGAATCCGGATCGTACCTTCTGCCCTCCCTGTCATAAGAGTAATGAGACGCCATAAAGTCGCGCATAATCAGTTCGCTATCAATGTTGCCGTAGTTATTACTGAGCATCCACATTCCCGACCAAAAACGGTAGTATGAGGCCAGGGTACTTTCTTGATTCTCCGGTTCGTAACAGGCCATGGGCCAGTCGGAATGATAGACATTATTCTCATCGAAACGCCCCTTGTCACATTTGAAATGGTTTGCTGTGACGATATAGTCCCCGCCCTTTTCTCCCAAATCTCCGGGCCTCCTCACCGCATAATGCCGAGCGTTTTGCTCCACGCAGAAGGCCTCCGTCGCGTCGGCGAAAACTATGTTTGCGCCTCTTGCTCTGAGCACTGTTTTTCTACCGGTCAGCTTACGGTATCTCTCAGTCCCAACGGTAACTTTCTCCGAGGCCTCACCGGCAGAGTTTGAAAAAATAACGCCGTAACTTGCCAGAACGAAATCCCTGATTCCCGGAGCAGTTGTTTCGTCTGCTTTTGCCCAGTTTTCCTCGGAATATGAACAGCCCGAGGTAAGGCAACACACTCCTGCATCATTCAAAAGACCCCCGCCTAGGCCACCCAAATTTCCCGCTGTTCCTTGGCCCCAGAAAACGCGCGCGTTTGGGTCCTTCGGGAGAGCCACGTAAGCCACTTGCCTGGTCCAAAACCCTTCGGCCCCTTCGGGCGTCAGGTGCCCCGCCTGAAGGGCCCGTGCGGCATAGGTTTCACCGGTTCTTGTCGCTCTCCCTCGGACCCACAATGAGTTGCAATCGTGACCCTCAATGCGGCCAGAAGGTGTTTTGCCTCCAGCAGCCGGGCGGTCATTGGCAAAATCCCAATTAGGATGGAATGCGGTGTCTGCGAAATTCAAAGCTGCGGTTTTTAAAACGTGCGAGCAGAGGCCGCCGTCGCTGAATTTGTCCAATTCCTTTCCCGCCCCCTCCGCCATTCCCGCAAAAAACTCCACCAGTTCCGGGCTCAAAAACGCAAGCTCCTTTAAGTATCTCTCCATATACTGCAAAAAGTATTTAACTCTTTCTTCCCTGCCTCTCCCTTGCTGCCAGAGTCTTTCAAAAAGCCCGCCCCCCAACACATCAACGTTCCAGAGCATGTCCCAGTTGCGCGCAATATCCTTTGCGCACCTCTGGCCATATTGAACTCCCATCTCTTTCCAAGTTCCTTTAAGAACTCCAATGAATATAGACCGGCAATGTGGAATTTCAGACTTCAGTCTAAATCGCGTTATCTGATTATCCATACGCTTCCTCCAGTAAATGCGAGGCCTCCAATAATTCCGATCTCACGCTTTCTCACCCCAGCTTAATTCCCATATATTTTTCATAGTACCATTTCGCTATTTCTTCGCTCGTTGCAAACCATACATCCTTGAAACTCTTCATGTAATTCACTGCTTTGTCCAGAGCCGCAATCCGGTACGCTTGGCCCATAAGAAAGTGATGAATTCCAATGCTCATTACACGAGGTTGTGTCGCCCCTTCCCGATACATAGTGTCGAATTGTGCGATGATCATGTCGCAGAATTGCGATGGCGTTAAACCATGCATGATGAAAGCCGGGATATCGTTTAAATCCAACGTATAGGGCATAGAGATCAGATTCCCTGTCTTGACTTTGAGAGGGAACGGCTGATCATCGCAAACCCAGTCGCTCACGTATTTGATTCCTTCTTCGGCCAAAATATCCGGAGTGTTGAAAGTCTCCGCCAACGCCGCGCCGATCCAGCCGATCGGGCGCCGCCCCGCCGCCTTAGTAATCACGTCAATGGTAGTCCTTATAATTTCCCTTTCCTCAGCTTCAGTCTTTCCGGCCAAAAGGACAGCATTGCTGGTACTGTGAGCGCAAAACTCCCACTCGCGTTTCCTACACTCTTCTGCGATGGTCGGATAATATTTGCAGACATCCGAATTGAAGAATGCTGTCGCTTTGATGTTATATCTGTCCAGGACTTCCATGATCCTCCAGAGGCCGATTCTGTTCCCATAATCTCGCGGTGTGTATTCGAAGAGGTTGGGCGGCGGGATTTTTACGCCTGCAACCGCCCACTCCTGCGAGTCGATCGCCCAGTATTCGATAGCCACGGCGATATAAACGGCTAGCCTCGCGCTATTCGGCAGTTCGAGCCGCTTCCTCGTAACGATAGGCGAGAAATCATAACGCGTATTCTCCATGATCAATCCCTCCTAGAAAAAAACGTTTTCAAACAGATATCTTTCGCAAAGCTAGCGGCGTGCCCTACGAAGCATTGCGCTCTGTGTAATCCAGTCATCTATTGTAAGACCGGCGTTGACCCTGAAATCGATGTCTCCCACTTTGTCAAAAAAGTTGACATTCGAATGATAATCCCTTTGCAGGTCAGCAAAGAGGATACCTGTTAGATCCGGGGCTGTGCCGCCGGCATTATCCGACGCGCCGGTATTACCGGTGATGAATACAAAGAACTTCCATAGCTTCCCTGCCATATCCCAGATGTCAGTTATCTGCGCGCTGTCGTGAATACCATCGACGTACACCCGCTTACGACTATAGTTCGCCCCTTGAAGATGAGGAACCCCATCCACTAGGAGCATTTCAGGGCGAAGCTCCCAGGTGGAACGCGGGAATTTCTCGTCCGAAGGGGGGAAAATAAAGTCTTGTTTTGTGGCTCCCTTTGCCCTCGCCCCAATGTTAGTGACTGATGGCGCAAGCATGGGTTTTTTACCGGCTAGCTTCCACGACCAAGTCAGCACCGGATCGTTTTGAATATCCAAATCGCTTACATAATAAACGGAGTACGGCGATGCCGATTCAAATCGCTGGGTAGAAGGAACCCGGCGGGTTCGACGAAGAGTTGGAATGTACAGATCTGTATCGGGAAGTTTCGCTGCATCGTAATATACTGTGGTAGCCACCGCCAACCCATAGACATCGAACGGGGCAGTTAATGACAACAACGTCCGATGCAGCTCCTCCTTGTACTTGGGCAGGAACGGTTTAGGCTCAACCACCAGCCGTCCCACTGCTTGAATTTGCATATATATGGCGCCATCACGCCTCAGCACCGCCCCGTTAGAATCTATGCTCACGACTTCCGAGATCCGCCTTAAGTCATCAAAGCGACGGGGATTAAATTTAAAGTTCCACATGGCTTCGAGACCCGTTGTTGGCTCAGGGAAAGGAGTTCCGCCACTCCAAGGCCGGCCGTCTTTGTGCCAGAGCTGGCCTTTTTTATCGAGCACTGCCTGCCCTTTATTCTTCAATGTGGCCTCCACCCAATACCGGGGATTCACGGCTTCCGGCCTTAGGTCCGTCGGCGCAATTCTGATCTGGCCTCCACGTTGAAGCTCCACGATGAGCCCCTCAGGAGCGATATCTTTTATCAGTTCCGCATTGTCTTTTGAGATCACCATTCCCGGTTTGACCCGGCCTTTGGTGTACTTCTCAATCGCAAGCACCTCGTCCGGATAGGCCGCTGCAATGCTCTTACCCGACCCGATTAACGGAAGAAGAGGCTGAAGCAATCCGGCCCCGGCCCAGGCGCCTGCCGCTTTAAGAAAACCCCGCCTTGTCCAATAATCCCGGTAGTTGAGTTCCTTATAGTCTTTCATGCCTCGACCTCCTACGGTTAACTCTCTGTTTCAATCCAAAGGTAAAGCGCAAAAAAAGAACCCATTGACACCGACGCCGAGCCCACAGCGAGTAGGCCTCTTTTCAACTGCTGTCAAAAAGTGAAATGGAGTGAGCGATGGTTCATAATAGCCGCCGCTCAAAGAAAGGCATGAGTACGTGCACACTGTTGCGCAGCTTTCATGCTTAGCAGGAAATTCTCCGATCCCGAAGAACAACGATTGACCTCGCTTCTTCTTCGACACGACCGCAGCCTTCAAAAAAAGTCCAGAATCCTCTCGCTCACCACGTCTTTCGAAGTGATCTTAGAACCCCTCCAGCATCGCCCTTTCGCTTGAGACTCTGGCGATCCTGTTCTACACAGGAACCCTTGCTCAATCTTTCACCCGACAGGTTGATATCCGTCAATCCACGTGAGTACGTCCGCCAGAGGGATCACGTCACAGTACTTCTGGCCGATGTCGAATAGGTTTGCGAGATGGGGCCCCTCTGCTCTATCTCCCACACACTCTTCTGGAACTATCCCGTGATAACCGTATTGCAAAGCGTCGACGCAGGTGGCTCGCACACATCCGCTTGTTGTTGCGCCAGTAATCATCAACGTGTCGACGCCCATACTATTGAGTGTGGCGTCAAGATGCGTCCCAAAGAACCCAGAAGCGTATTTCTTTACAACCAGGATATCTTCGTCTGTTTTCCCAAGCCGCGGATCAATTTCAATCCACTTCGAATCCAATTGCAGAAGAGCACCGGAAGGAGATTTCTTGACCCAGAGACCAGCATCTTTGAGATGTTTCTGATATCCTGTGGTGGTAAAAAGCACTGGGATATTCTTGGCGTGGGCTGCCTTTATTAGCTCCCGGCAGGACTCGACCACATTGTCTAGATTCCCCCCCAACGGAAAAGTCGGATCGGTGAACGCCAGTTGGAGGTCAATGACAACAACTGCAGGTTTCTTACCAAATCCGACCTTGCTCCCTCCTACTCCACGTTCCTGATAAAATTGCCGCTCTCTATCGAACATATCCTTTGCCATAAGAACCTCCTGTCCAATGTTCTCTATGGGGTCGGATCATAGTGGTCATAGTACCAGCGGGCGATTTCCCCGCCCGTAGTTAACCAAATGTCTTCATGCCTGGCGATGTATTCCAGCGCCATATCCAGGTATTTGTGACGATAGGGAACATTGATGATATAAGGATGCACAGCGATAGCCATGACTCTGCCGTTGGTCTTGCCTTCTTCGTAAAGAACATCAAACTGATCCTTGATGGCCTGCATAAAATCTACACTGCTTCCTTTATGTCCCAGGAAGAACGGAATATCGTTTAGTTCCACGGAGTACGGCAGTGAAATCAACTTCCCTTCCTTCACCTTCATTGGATAGGGCTGATCATCGTTGCACCAGTCGCACAGATAACGGATGCCTTCTTCAGCCAAAATGTCAGGCGTGACAAAGGTCTCCTCTAGTCCCGGACCTAACCACCCTTCCGGCGCCTTACCCACAGCCTCAGTGATCGTTTGAATCGTCTCACGGATAACCCTCCTCTCTTCCTCTTCTGATATCCCCCCGCTCAATCGGTGTGAATTAGTAATCGAGTGGCCCATAAACTCCCAATTTCTTTTCTTGGCTTCTTCTATAATCCTTGGGTAAAGATGACAGACCGCCGAATGCAGCGCCACAGTTCCTCGAAATCCATATTTGTCCAAGACTTCCATCAATCTCCAAACGCCTACCCTTGGACCATAATCGCGCCAGGCGTAATTAAGAACATCTGGCACCACATTCGATGCATGAAGTCCAATTGCGGGTATGTCAAATTCATAGTGCTCGATGTTCGGAATAATCCAGATTGCAACCCTCGCCCCGTTAGGCCACTGGATCGGCTTTCTGTCGATGATAGGAGAATAGTCAAATCGATTGTGTTCCATAGCGACTACCTCTCTCTTAATCGTGTTATTTTACCCCGACATCTCCACGACGATCAGCGCCGTGCATTACGAAGCATAGCACTTGGCGTCGCCCAATCATCTATCTTAAATCCAGCATTAACTCTAAAATCCACATTCCCTATCTTGTTTAGTTGCCAAACATTGGTATGGTAGTCCTTCTGCAAATCTGCAAAGCTGATCCCCGTTAAATCTACCACCTCATGATCGGTAACTGTTTTGTCTCGGACTCCGGTCCTGCCAAAAAAGAACACAAACCACTTCCATAACTTACCAGCCTTGTCCCAGGTATCTGCACATTGGGCACGATTATAAATGGCATCAACGTACACTCGCTTCTTGCTATAGGGCGCGCCTTCAATATGGGGAATGCCCTCCACGATAAGGACATCAGGTCGAAGTTCCCAGGTCGAGCGAGGAAATTTGTCATCCGTAAATGGGAAGATGAAAGAGTTTTTAGTGGCCCCCTCCGCGCGCGCGCCCGTGTTAGCCGGGGAAGCATCGAGCATGGGCTTTCGTGCGACTAAGTTCCAAGACCATGTGAGCAGCGGGTCATTGTGGACATCAAAGTCACTTGCAAAGTAGGCTGCGTAGGGCCTCGGCGGCTCAAATCGCTGGGTGGAAGGAACGCGCCGCGTCCGCCTCAACGTGGGAATATAGAGATCTGTATCCGGGAGCAGGGTGGCATCATATTTGTTTGTAGTGGTTATAGCCAACCCGTACGAATCAAAAGGTTCAACCACGCTCAGTATCGTTCGATAGAGCTCGTCCTTATATTGTGGAATGATTGGTTTGGGCGCCACAGCCACGCGCCCTACGGCTTGGATTCGCGTAAAAAATGAGGCTCCTTTTCGGACAACTGTGCCGTTGCTGTCGACATCCAACTCCCAAGCAATAGAGCGTACGTCGTCATATCGGCGGAAGTTGAATATACTATTCCAAACCCCCTCCACTCCACTCTTGGGCTCTGGAAAGGGATCTCCCCCGATCCAAGGTTTTCCATCCTTGGTCCACAGTTGCCCCTTTTTGTCTAACACCGCCTGCCCCTTGTTGCGTAGGGTCGCCTCCACCCAGTAGGGAGGGACTACAGCATCTGCTCTCGTGGTCGTTGCGGCAATTTGGATTTGGGCTCCGCGCGTAAGCTCAGCATAGAGCCCCTCAGGGCACAACTCTTTCACCAGATCCGCATTATCCTTTGAGATGGTCATGCCGGGTTTGACCCTGCCCTTGGTGTATTTTTCAATTGAAAGGACTTCCTCGGGATAGGCCGCTGCGATACTCTTACCCTCGCCGATGAGAGAGAGCACAGGTTGAATGAGCCCGGCTCCGGCCCAGACACCTGTCTTTTTAAGGAAATCTCGCCGTGTCCAATAGTGCCAGTAGTTCAGTTCCTTATACTCCTTCATAGGTTTTCCCCTCCTAGATCAAGCTTTCTATTTACAGCCCGAAGGTAAAACGGGAAAACGCACAGCGTGAATGGCTTTCATGCTTAGCGGGAATTCTGCGACTTCGAGGGACGAAGATCGACCTCCTTTCTTCCTACACGCCACCAAGCCTTGATCCTATTAGATTTCCGCTTCTCACGCGGGTTTGCCAATGTAAGCGTTGACGGTCTTGATCTGAGTATAGCTCAAAAGCTCCTGGATTGATTCTTCTCTGCCCACGCCGCTTTGCTTAAACCCGCCGAAAGGAACACCCAGAAAATGACGGCTTGAGGAATTAATCCAGATATAGCCGGCCTGTATGGATCGCGCCAACTGAGCTGCCTTCTCGAAGTCTCTCGTCCAAATTGCTGCCGTCAGCCCGTAGTGAACATCGTTTGCCTGGCGAATGACATCCTGCTCATTGTCCCATCGGAAAACAGATAGAACAGGGCCAAATATTTCCTCCCGAGCAATCGACATGTCAGGCTGAACCTTGGAAAAAATCGTGGGAGCCACAAAATAGCCTTTCTTAAACTGCTCCGGTCTGCCACCGCCAGTCATCACTTCCGCTCCCTGGTCCTTTCCCAGCCCAATATATCTTGTTACCTTTTCGAACTGTTCCTTTGAAACAAGGCAACCCATCTCGGTATTTGGATCCATCGGATCACCAATGCGGATTTTACCTACACGTGCTACAAGCCTGGCTAAAACCTCATCGTGGATCTTAGAATGAAGAAATAGCCGAGATGTCGAACCACACGATTGGCCCTGGCACCAATGGAAATTCATCCCCTGAGCTGCTCCCTCAACAGCACGGTCAAGATCCGCATCGGGAAAAACTATCATCGGGTTTTTCCCGCCGAGCTCGAAGGTGATATCCTTAATTCCTCCTTCTGCAGCTCTTTGCGCAATAATCTTACCCGTCTCTACGCTACCGATAAGAGCCAGCCTCTTAATCTTTGGGTGAGTGACGACCGACTGGCCTGTGATAGGACCGTCACCCGTAACAATGTTCACAGTCCCCGGAGGAAAAACATCTTTGGCAAGCTCTGCCAAGCGTAAAGCCGATAAAGGAGTCTGCTCCGCCGGCTTTAGGATAAGGGTGTTTCCCGCCAGAAGCGGCGGCGCTATTTTCATTCCCGCGAATAGAATAGGGTGATTGAAGGGAATAATTCTTCCTACAACCCCGTAGGGCTCTCGGAGAGTAAAGTGTAAGAAATCGTTTCCACCAGGAATCGTTTCGCCTTTTAGTTCAAGGACAATACCCGCGAAGTATTCGCAGATATCGGCAGCCATTCGGACGTCGCCTTTCATGGCTTCAACGGGGTTGCCGGAGTCAAGAGCATCAAGACACGCCAGTTCGTCAGCATGTTGACGAAGGAGTTGAGCAAAATCACGGATGGCCTTAGCTCGCGCCGACGGCGACTCCCAGCGCCAGACTCTAAACGCGCCTTCCGCCGCCTCAACCGCCTTCTCTACGTCTTTGCCGTCTGCAAGTGGGGCCTTCGCGATGTTCTCTTCAGTCGCCGGATTCTCGACATCGAAGTACTTACCTGAAGAGGGGCTCAAATATTGTCCTCCGATCCAGAGCTTTAAAGTACTTGCCAGAAACTTACTAACATCCATTGGCAACTCCATTTTTTTATCTCCTTTCGGATCAGCTATTTTCTTGCATGTCCCCACCTCCGAATTCCCCGCCGATCCAGGCTCCCGACCTACGATTGACGAAAGTTGAAAATTAAACTGCCTTATTGATTGGGGAGAATCACCGGTTTGATCTCCTTAAGCTCTTCCATCGATTTGAGGGCCTCATTTACCTGCTCCAGCGAGTAGGTATTTGTAAGCATCTCCATAAAATTGAAACGATCCCGGCAATTTTTGAGAAATTGCATTGCCTTGTAGAAGTGCCGAACAGCAGCAGATACAGCCCCTACAATTTCCTTCATCTCCAAGTTGATATGGCGGGCCTGGATAGAGATCGGGCTGGGATCAGTCTGTCCAATAACCAAATATCTACCGCCACTCCGTAGGATGTCCAATCCCTGCACAAACGCTTGAGAAGGTCCAGCACATTCAATCACTACATCCGGCCCCCGGCCATCCGTGAGCTTTCGAATCATTTCCTTCCTTTCGCCCGGGTCCTTGATCTCCTCGATGTCAATCACATGACTGGCACCCCATTTCCGCGCCAAATCAAGTCTTCGTTTTGGTGTCCCAACCATAATAACCTGGCCTGCCCCACAGACTACCGACAGAGCCAATGCGTAAAGTCCAACAGGCCCACAACCGAGAATCACTACATTATCTTGAATACCTAGACCTCCAAAACGCTCAAAGTTGTGGATAACTGTCCGAAAAGCGCACGTTGCTGATGCTGCGACCTTACTATCGACTCCGTCGGGTACTTTAACGACATGGCATTCTGGTTTTACGTACACGTATTCGGCGAACCCGCCAGTTAAGTAAGGTTTTTCCCTAACGCTGCCCCAGCCATACATCCTCACATTGGGGCAAAGGGTCGGTTGAAGTGCAATAGTGCAGTAATAACACTTCCCGCACCACGGATATGCCCAGACAATCCTATCACCTTCCTCGAGGCTCTGATCAGCTGCGTCTTTTGTTCTTCCAGTTCCGAGCTCAACAATCCTCCCAACAATCTCATGCCCCATCACCAAAGGCACACGGGAGAATAGCGTTAGCCCAGAATGCTCGCTCATTTTGCCATGAAAGATGTGAACGTCCGTACCGCAAACTGTAGATGCTTCTACCTGAGCAATAATGGCGCCTGGTTCAGGGTCAAGTATGTCTATTTCTTGGATCTCCGCCGGATGATTATAGTCCACTAGGACCGCAGCTCGACTTTTTTTGGGCACAGTTGCCATAGCCTACCTCCTAGCTATTCCGTCGCTTTGCTTCAACTCAATCCAAGCAGGCGAAAGCTTCGAACAAGCGGGGTGCCCGTCCGCACCATATCCACTTTCATGCAAACGTAGCAGAAAGGGCAAAAGAGTTCCCTAAGAACAAAGCGCTGAGTTCCGGAAACGCACTGCTCGCGTAACAGGATATGCTCTTTCCAATTTTCATGGATCGCGCATATGGAATATCCACAGCGTGAACACTGAAACACTTTTCGTGAAAGATTCAATCGGAGGTATTCGCCAAGAGGATAAACGTCAAGGTCTTCGTGGGGAGTTACGCTGTCTGGATCTGCTGTTGGAGATTTTTGCTCAGGGATCCTTTTTTTTCGAAGGCTTTGTCTCTTTGTGGCCGTGGCCTTCTCATCTATACGAAGTTTCATATCCACGATAACACCGTATATTTCGGCTGCAGCCTCTCTTGACACATAACCATCCATTAAATCTTTTAGAACAAGCCTCGGTTCTCGCTCAAGCGGGTCTCCCCAACCTCCTCCCCCCGGCCCGGAAAGCAACATCAGTGCGTCTCCATCTTGCATACCAAATAGTGCTTTGGGCGCCAGACTCTCTTTTTTACCTTGGATTTCCGCCAGACATGTCGGGAGATTCTCCAAAGACGCTTCTTTGACCAAGGTCATGTAGGGATTCATCGCAGGGTACCCACCAGAAAGTCCCACAATATTCATCGGTTCGAAGCCGCCACCGATGCCTGCCACTCTTGCTTCACTGTTCCCTGCATCATGTAATTTAAACGCAACTTCTAGACCCGCTCCTCCTCTGAACTTTCCAGGACCTCCACTGTCGGGCAGTTCCCTTCTCCACAAATAGAGCATAGGGTAAAAGAGCTCCGAACTTTCGACATTGGGTACCCAGCTAATGGGTGAACCTTGCCACCCGGCCGAATTACAACCATCCTTATCAAATCTGGCACCCCCACCTGCACCCATGACATTAAACCCGATAGTAACGTAAAATCGATTCCTTTGATCTAAACCGCTCATCTGGAAATCAGCAGAAGCCCCCCAAGTCGGACAGTAAACTTCTCTCCTATATTCCGGCACTGCGTAAAGCATGTACGCCACTAACTCCTGGATCAGGCTTTCGATCAACATACTGGTCCCAGTGGGCATATTCGCAGCTGTGGCTGCAGGCTGAGTCGCGTTGACCACAGTCCCCTCAGGGAGAACGAAATCCACGACCCGATACATGCCTTCGTTCCACGGAATATTGGGAAAGAGAAATCCAGCAAGACCCACAAAACATCCCCCCATAGTAGCGGAGGCAGAAGCGTTAATCCCATACGAGGACTGGGGGCTCGAACCGGTGAAGTCAAGGGTGACGTGCCCTTTTTCCTTTCTCATGACGCAATGGATCTCAAAGATATCTCCCGCAGGGTCATCGAGATAGGTTGATGATTCCCATTCCCCGTCGGGAATCTTCTCGAGCTTGGCGCGGGCAAGCTTCTCGGAGTAATTCATCAATTCGTGGAAGAACTGCTTCACGGTCTCCACGCCGTAGCGGTGGCACATGGCTTGGATCCGCTCCTTAGCCACGTTGATGGCCGCCATTTTTGCTTTGGTGTCCAGTGTGATCAACTCCGGTAGCCTGCACAGATTTGCCAGAGTTCGAATGGCATCGCTACGGACCTTTCCCCGATCCATCAGCTTCAAGCCCGGGATGCGAAACCCATCCTGAAACATATCCCTGGACCACGGGCTCATCCCTCCTGGAAAAGTTCCTCCGGTATCGAGACAGTGGGTTACCGCGCCGGCCCAGCCGACCATCTCCGCGCCATAGTGGATAGGTCCAACCACCGCCATGTCGTTGTTGTGAATGCCGGAGATATAGGGGTCATTAAAGAAGAACTGGTCGTCTTCGTATATCCCCGGGTCGCTCTCGAAGGTCTTCAGGATGTATTTCGCCACCTTCCCGGTGGGCAGAGTGGTGTGGGTGCAGGCCATACCCGCCAGGACGAGATTCCCCTCGGCGTCGTATATCGACTCCATGTGGTCCCCGGCGTAAAGAACAACCGGAGACCCGCTCACTTTTTCAACAGCTTTAGTCATATCCATGACGTTCTGCTGCAGACGGTGCCGCAGGATCTCAAAAGTGACAGGATCCATTCGAATGGCAGGGTCGTCAGACATCTCTCTAGCCTCCGATGGTCAGAATCAGATTTAAGTGTCCATCAACGGCCCCAAGAACTCCCGGGGGAACGACCACAGTATGGCCAAAAGACTCCACGATCGAAGGACCTTCAACTTGATTCCCCGGACGTAACTTCTCGGCATCGTAGATCGACGTGCGCTGCCATCCGCGCGCTTCTCTCCAGTAAACCTCTCGCGTCCCCTTGAGCGCCACCGATGGGTCCTCACCGTAAAAATCCAACTTCTTCATTTGCGGCTTGTAAACGGTCGCGCGGCTGGTGACCTTAAAAGTTACGAGGTCTATCCCGGCCTCCCGGTAGGCGGAACCTTTCCCGTACAGCTGTTCGTATTTGGCTTCGAAGGTGTCACAGATCGCTCGAAGAGTCTCATCGGTGTATGTTCCGGCCGGCGCCGCCGTGGCTACCAGGTGTTCTTGGAAATGGTAGCGCATATCGATGAAACGAACGAGAGAGACTTCGCGAAAGCCCTCTTTCTCCATCTGTGCGAGAGCGGCGCGTTCCAGTTCCGCGAAGATCTCATTCACGCTCTCCGCTTTTGCCGGCATAGTCATGAACTCGGATTTTTCGTGGATGTGTACAACGTCACATGCGGCACAGCCGAATGCCGAATGGACCGTCGCCATAAAGGGGACAATGACTTTCCGTATGCCCAGGTCGGCTGCGAGATTCGCGCCGAACAACGGCCCCGCCCCACCATAAGAAAAAAGAATGTAGTCCGTGGGATCGTAGCCACGAGCGAAGAAAGCAGACCTCAAGAGGTCGGAAAAGCTGGCATTGGCAATCTCATGGATCGCTAGTGCACCCTCTACGGGATCCATACCCATCGCCTTGCCCACTTTTTGAGTGATTGCTTCCTCAGCCAATTTCTTGTTAAGCTTCATCTTCCCGCCGAGAAAGTAATCCGGATTCAGATAGCCTAAGACTAACTCGGCATCTGATACCGTAGGCTCGCCTCCCCCAAATCCGTAGCAGGCTGGACCCGGGTCCGCACCCGCGCTCTGTGGACCCACGTGGAGCGTTTTGGTTACGGGGTCGACCCAGGCAATACTTCCTCCGCCGGTCCCGATGAACACGGTGTCGATCATCGGAAAAGAGACTGTATACTGCCCCAGGATCGCCTCCCGAGCCATAGGAATAACACCATCTACCACAAATCCAACTTTGAAAGTTGTTCCCCCGACATCCGTCGCAATGGCGTTCCGGACTCCCAAAGATTCGCAAAGCAAGGATGTCCCCACCACCCCAGCCGTCGGACCAGCATCCACTGTTCCGACCCCATGCGAAATTGCGGTCTCCGGCGGAACCACGCCGCCTGACGCTACCAGGACGAACAGTGGTCCGTCATAACCTATGTCTTTGAGCCGTGTTTGAAGCGGAACTAAGTAACTCTGAAGAATAGGACCTACGTAGGCATCCAGAACCACTGTTGCAGTGCGTTCGTATTCCCCAATGATCGGACAGACATCCGAGGAGACGACCACGAAAAGTTTAGACTCGTGTTTGGTTATGATTTGGCATATTTTTCTCTCATGTGCGGGATTCATGAAGGACCAAAGGAGAGAGACCGCAATGCTATCAACCCCATTTCCTAGGAGAGAAAGGAGGACTTTTTCTATCTCCGCTTCTTCTATTGGTATAAGGACCATCCCCTTATAATCAACTCGCTCTGTCACTCCTCGCACGCGATTTTTTGGGACGAGAGGATACGGTTTATCTGTCCGTGCCATAAATTTAATTTTGTCTATGGGCAAACCGGCTACTCTTCCGATGGCCCGCATTATAAATATGGTGTCTTCATGTCCTTTCGTGGTAATTAGCCCGACTTGAGCACCGCTGCGTGTGACAACGGCATTGGACGCAACGGTAAGCCCATGTTTAATAAGAATTGTTTGCGCTAATAATTCGGCGAGCGATATGCCAACTTTCGAAGCGCCTTCGACGATGCTATCGATGAAACCGCGTGAGAAATCCCGTGGAGTGGAAAGGACTTTAGACTCGAACAGCTGACCGGCGTCATCGACAATAACCGTGTCTGTAAAGGTGCCGCCGATATCCACGCCTATGACAAATTGCCGATGGTCTGACATGCGTCGATTTCAACTCCGTGAGTTAGTGAAGGCTCTAACGTTTCCGTTAGTTATACGGGTAGACAGCTCCATTTCCCCACATCTTGCGGACGAACGTCTCATCCTCCTTGGGAACGATTTCAGTGTGTAACGCGGTGTAGCACTCCGGGCAATAGTACTGCCTTAGAATGACTTCTTGATCGATAAACACCCTCGCCTCTCCTCGGATGTGCGGGCCGGCCGCATGGGGCGCCATTTTCTCTTTTTACCGCTCGCTTGAGAAAGCTTTCCCCCTCGTCGCAAAGCTCCAATCCCAGTGGACACATAAGATCTGGCCCTCCACAGTCATGGCGATATTGTCATCTATCCGTATCCGCAGGCTTCTTAGCCCTTGGTCCCGGCCAGCTCTCAGCATTAGGACGAAGTGACCAGCGGCTCCACGTCGAAGATGACCGGAGTCCCTTTTCGTATCACCTCCACCTCAAAGCGCGTCGCGCATTCCGGACAGTAGAACTCTCTCAAGCAAAATCTCGTCTTCTCATCGGCCGGGTGGTAAGGTCCAGCCACACTCAAGGGTCGCTCCTTCACAACTGCGTGAAGCTTGGGGTTCTCACCGGTGGGACCATACGCATGGCCGCACTTCGCGCATCGTACCACGCTGCGGCCTCCGGTGACTACGCTCCTCAAGTATTCGCCCAACCGCCTGGCGCCCTGCGGGTGCTCGCCGCCCCAGGCGCCTCCACTCTCGACCGCCCGACCGAGCCGTTCTTGTCTGAGTTCTGCTCTCCTGCCCTCCGTCGCCGAGGCGTCCACCGCCATCCTGTCGGGGTCGATCACCACGCCGTAGATATCGCGGGCGCACTCCGGGAAGACCAGGTCGTTGACAACGTCCCGCAACACAGCGCCTGGGTCTCGGTCGATCGGATCACCATAGCCACCGGCCCCTTCCCATCGGAAGTAGAGAAACTCCCCGTTCGTGATCCATTTGCTGGGAAGGCACGCGGGGAGGACTTCCGGGACACCTTTGGCTTCGGATAGCGACTGGGGCAGCCGTCCTGCCTTGATCATGTCATTCACGTTCGCCTCATGGATAACGACGACCTGGTTGGTGGATCCAGGATAGCCGCCATAGATGCCGGCACCGTTAGGTAGCTCCACACCATGCGCGCCGGTTGTCATGTGGACGCGCTCCACGCCGTACGGGGTGAACATCTCCTCACAACTTACTCCACCTCGGAACTTGCCCGGCCCGCCAGTATCCCGCATCTGACGGCGAAAAGCGTAGAGGATGGGATAGACAGCCTCGTGCGTTTCGATGTTCGGCATGGCCAGCGTGGGCCCATTAGCATCCCCCGCACTGTCAACCCCATCCCGGGTGGCCGTGGCTCCACAACCGCCGGACACGATGTCCATGATCAAGTAACCATAGGGCTCGTTGAACTGGTTCAAGCCCGCAATGACCAGCACCGGGATGCCGCCTTCCCAGACAGCCATGGCGTCCTGCCATTGGTCGTTACTGCAGCCAAACATCTTCGAAAAGACCGCCTGCGATGCGTTGCGAACCGTCCAGGTGGTAGCTACCGAGGCCATGCTCACCGGGGCCGGGACTTTTGGATTGGTCACCGTTCCCTCCGGAGCGATGAGCTCGACGGGGCGCATCAGGCCCGCGTTCCAGGGGATGTCATAGCAAAGGGCTGGAAGCAGACCCACGCAGAAGCCACCCCAAGTGCCTGCGTAGGTACAGTTGATGAACCCGGGCGCCTGCCCACTGGTGCCGGTGAAGTCCGCGGTGAGTTGATCGCCCTTCTTGGTCATGGTGAGGACGACCTGGTAAATGTTCGGTTGCAGGCCGTCGTGATCCTCATAGTCGACGTGCCGATACGTACCGTCCGGCAGCGCCAGAAGCTTCTCACGCAGTTTGATCTCCGAGTAGTCGATGAGCCGGTTCATCATCTCTTTGACTGTGTCCACGCCGTACGTGGCGCAGAGGTCGACTAACCGCTTCTTGGCCACGTTATCGGCCGCGATCTGCGCTTTGAAGTCCAGTCCTACTTCGGGCAGGCGAATGTTGTTGAGGATCGCATTCCAAATGTCTCGCCGCAGCTTGCCTCTCTCGACGAACTTGATCGGCGACAGCCGTAGCGCCTCCTGGTAGACCTCCGTGGCTCCGGCCCCCCATCCGCCAGGCAGGATGCCGCCCACATCCAACTGGTGGCACATGCACCCGGCCCACCCGATCAGCTCACCGTCGTAATGGATGGGGGCCACGATGTCGACGTCGGACTGGTGCAACGCACCGCGATAGGGGTCATTCAGGATGAACAGATCGTCCGGCTCGATTCCCGGTTCGTCCCCGCACTCTTCTATGACGCTCTTGACTGCGAGTTGCATAGCCGCCAGGTGAAGCATCACGTATGCGCCCATAGAGACAATCTCGCCATCGGCGGTAAAGATGGCCGTGGCGAAGTCCATGACCTCCGTAACAACAGGCGAGCCGGACGTGTGGACGAGCGTCATGCCCATCTCGTCTGTGATCTGCCACATCTTATGGCGGAGAACTTCGAAGGTTATGGGATCGATGCCCGTTCGCCTATCGGCGGAGCTGGCTGTAGACATTAAGGCACCTGCTCAGAATATTAGGTTCAGGTACTCGTCAACCTTCGCACGCTGGCCGGGATGAACCGCCACGGTGGTGCCCACGTACTCGATAACCGCGGGACCCGTTACCTCGTTCCCGGGCCGGAGGCGGTCACCGTCGTAGATAGGAGTACGCGCGTACCCACCCGTCCGCGTGAAGTAAACTTCCCTCTCGCCTTTCAACGCGCTTTCGGGTGAAACGCCATCCGCCTGGAATCTTCTGAGCTTAGCTTTCGGCGTGGCGCCGACGGCCTCCACCCTGAAGGTGACCAGCTCGAGTCCTGCTTCCCGGTAGGTCGCTCCCTTACCATAGAGCATCTCGTACTTGGCTTCGAAGCGATCGTAGATACTCGCCAGATCTGCCTCGGTCAGCTCTACGCTTGGAACGGGCACGTTTACCTCATGCGTCTGCCGGCGATAGCGCATGTCGATCGAACGCAATATGAGCATCTCCTCATCCTTGACGCCCCATCGTCGCAGGTTATTGACCGCAACGTTCTCGACCTCAGCAAAGGCCCGGTTCACCCGCGCGATATCGATCGGTTCGACTATGTGGTCTGTCAACGCATGAGAGCACTTCAGGTCAGAGATCTGCAGTCCGAACGCGGACTGTGCGGTGGCCAATCCGGCGCCCGGCACGATCACCTTCGAGACCCCTAGCTCCTCACCCAGCACACTGCTATGAATCGGCCCGGAGCCGCCAAAGGCCACCAGTACGAACTGCCGCGGGTCGTACCCGCGTTCGACGGTGACTTTCCGCATCAGGTCACCCATTTGATTGATGGTGACCTCGTAGATCCCTGCGGCGGCCGTCAACACATCCATCCCCAGTGGATCGGCGATCTTCTGCTTAATAGCCTGGTAGGCCTTCTCCCTGTCGATATGGATCCGACCGCCCAGGAAGTATTCGGGGTTCAGGTGTCCTAGAACCATGAGGGCATCGGTTACGGTGGGCTCTGTACCGCCCTTGTCGTAGCACACCGGTCCCGGCTCTGCTCCAGCGCTCACGGGTCCGACCCGGAGGACTCCCTCATCTAGCCATGCGATACTGCCGCCTCCGGCGCCAATGGCCGTGATGTCGATAGTCGGAACCGCCAAACGCCAGCGGCTCACGTATGGTCCGAGGCGAGGCGCCAGGGGATACGAGGCGAGTAGAGGCGTGCCATCGAAGATCATGCCCACCTCAAAGCTCGTGCCTCCCATGTCTATGGTAATGATGTTCCTGTGACCGAGCACTTCCCCGAGGCTTTGGACCCCTATCACCCCCGCGGCCAGCCCGGAGAGCAGTGATGTGGCAGCCTTCTCGGGAGATTCGTCTCCCGGGATGAGCCCCCCGTCGGATTGCATCATTAAGATGGGGTAGCGAAGCCCTTTCTCTGTTAGCTGGCTCTGGAGGGAATGGACGTAGTTATCCAGAATAGGAGCCAGAAAGGAATTTACAACGGTCGTGGCCGTGCGCTCGTACTCACCCATCACCGGGATGAGCTCGCTCCCCAGCGACACGGCCACGTTCGGAGCCATCTCCTGAATAAGCTCCTTTAACCGCCGCTCGTGGGTGGGGTTCTTGAAGGACCACAGAAAAGAGACTGCTATGGATTCGACGCCCTTACCCAGTAGGCACTGGATGGCTCGCCGAGCATCATCCACGTCTAAAGGCAAGACCACTCGTCCAGCATAGTCGACCCGCTCCGTAACCTCCTCTGTCAAGGAGTACGGCACCAGCGGCTCCGGCTTCACGACCCTGCTGAACCGAGTCTTTTCAATTTCCGGCAACCCAACGCCGCGTCCCGCTTTCATGATAATGAGGTGGTCCTTGAAGCCACGTGTGGTGATCAGTCCCGTCTTTGCCCCCCGCCGCTGCACCATGGCATTAACGGTCGCAGTCGTCGCGTGGGCCAATTTGACCGTGTTCGCCAACATGTCCGCCGATGAGGTACGTGCCGCCTCGGCCAATTGTTCGAGGGACCTCATCACCCCAACCGATAGGTTTTGCGGCGTGGTTGGCGTCTTGGCCAAGTAGACGCTCTCCCGATCGTCCACGGCAATGGCATCGGTAAAGGTTCCTCCGATATCGACTCCTATCCAATACTTTCTTTCCATGCCATGCCTGCGGAACATCTTATGGCCGTCGAGGCCGTAACAAGTGCATTCAGCGAAACCGTGGTCCTGTGACAAACGTGATGGGTCTGCCCGATCACGGTCTCGAGCGATAGGCCGAGTTGGTTCGAAAGTTCCCGCAGCGTCTCTAATACCCCAAGTGAGAAATCCGGCGGTGTGGAGAAAGCCTTTGCGGATATCGCCCTCTCCGCCTCATCCGCAGCAAAAGCATCGGTAAATGTTCCTCCGACATCTACTCCGATGATGTGACCCATCCGCGTTCAGACTCCTATTTCCGGGCTAGTTTGAGCATCGCGGTGGGGGTTAGCCAATCGTCTACCCTGAGCCCACTATTGAACGCCAGTTTTCTTCCACCCATCTCGGGTTTTATCCAAATATTAGAGACGTAATCTTTTTGTACATCTGAAAAGAAGAGAACCGGCTCCCATCTCACTTTATTCCCGCCTCTTCCATCGGGCCAGTCCACCAAGGCGGTTGGAAAACACATCCACTTCCAAAGCTTTCCTTGCAAGTCCCAGACATCGGCACAGTCCGAGCGGTTTATGATCGCATCCAGGTACATCCGCTTCCTACTATAAGGGGCTCCTTCTAGATGAGGTTCCCCTTCGACAATCAAGACTTCGGGCCGCAATTCCCAAGTCATCCGGGGGAACTTCTGGATTTTCCGCTCAACCAATGGAAACACGAAATCATCTTTGGTCGCCCCCTTTGCAAAAAGTCCTCTGTTCACCGGAGCAGGGTAGAGCATCGGCTTTCGGCCGACAAGTTTCCAAGACCATGTGAGGAGCGGATCGTTATGCTGATTGATATCGCTCGCGTAATGAACAGCATAAGGTCTTAGCGGTTCAAACCTCTGAGAAGAGGGAAGACGGCGGACACGTCTAAGCGTCGGAATGTAAGCAAAAGTGTCAGGGAGTTCTGACTGGGCATAAGGGATGGTCGTGCCAACGTTGAGCCCGTAAACATCAAAGGGTTTGATGATCATCAGGCTCACCCGGTAGTTCTCGTTCATGTAGTTGGGAACGTACGGTTTTGGATCGGCAACCTGACGTCCCACGGTATATATAATGGTGAAAACCGCTTCCGAAATTCGTACGACGTTCCCATCCTCTCTGTCCACGTCCACCTCATAGGCAGGTTCGATGAGATCATCATAACGCCTAAAGTTAAAGACATGGTTGTACATCGCTTCGAGGCCGCTTTTCGGCTCTACAAAAGGATCGCCACCAATCCAAGGCTTTCCGTCTTTTGTCCAGAGCTGCCCTTTCTTATCGAGAACTGCCTGCCCTTTGTTTCGTAAAGTGGCCTGAACCCAGTACTCCGGCACAAAGGAATCAAGTTGCATCGTCGTGTCTGCTATCTTGATTTCTCTCCCTCGGGTTAGCTCCACGTAGAGTCCCTCAGGGCAGAGATCCTTAACCAGTTCAGCATTGGCCTTCGAGATCACCATCCCGGGTTTAACCCGGCCTTTGGTATACTTCTCGATCGAAAGCACCTCGTCGGGATAAGCCGCCGCGATGCTCTTACCGGCCCCAATGAGGGGCAATACAGGCTGAAGCAATCCTGCCCCGGCCCAGGCGCCCGCCGCTTTAAGAAAATTCCGCCGTGTCCAATACTGCCAGTAGTTCAGTTCGTTGTACGGCTTCATCGGCTTGCCCTCCTGGTCAACTCCTTCTGTTACAACCCAAAGGTAAAACGGAAAAAAGGACCGTTGACAAAATCCAGGTTGCTGCCAAAGCGCGTGGGCCTCTTTTCTGCCCCTCCGAACTTGTTATAGAAAAGATCCAGCCGGATGTTGTTCCCGATCTCCCAGTGAACCCCCGGCTGCAGCCAGTGCGCATCATCGGTATCAAACAGTCCAAAGAACTCTAATGCAACACGTTTAAGAAACAGCGGCTGCTGAAAAAAGACCGTGAATACGTGCACGGCCTGGTCCACCTTGCCGCCGATGTCTCTCGCCTTGTTCAGTCCGTCTCCGCCGGTGAAGGTCTCGAAAAACTGAAGGCCGATGGTCATCGAATCGAGACCGGGAATCAGGTAGGTCGGACGATCAACCGCCAGCACGCTCTTCCACACCGGCCGCTCGATGATTCTCGTGGCGCCCGCTCCTCTCTGGAACGGAGCAGCCGGGGTCACGGTCGTCTCGGCACGCACCACCGCGCCCGCCCAATCCCATCTGAAGTTCATGGATCCGCCTATAACATGGATCCGGGGATGCTTTGCTTCCAGAGCGAGACAAGGAAAACCTTGGGGAATCTCGGGAACGCCAA
>JACQUW010000387.1 GCA_016210115.1 Deltaproteobacteria bacterium
ATGATAAGACCGTGGATGAGACCATGGGATGCGTTTTTAAGTATCGGGAAGATCTTCACCACCTCCAGGAAGAGATCGCCGGCAGGAGATTGGATTTGGGTCAACTGTTGAAGCAGTCCGCGGGATTCCAGGCATAGCCGATGCAAATCTCAGACGAGGAAATTCTCAGCGCCGTCCATCGCTACTTGCCCATTCGAGGCCAGGGAACGATCGCAAATATGTTGGCCTTTGGGCGGGTTCTCAAGGCGCTGGGAATCAAAACCAGTTTGAGTCAGGTGATCGACGCGAACCGCGCCTTGGAGCACGTCGATGTCTCACGCAAAGCGGATTTCTATACTGCTTTGCGTTCCAATCTCGTAACTGCGAAAGAGGAGATCCCTCTCTTTAATCGGGTATTCGAATTTTTCTGGCGGGAGCATAGCCCGGAGACGCTCTCGATGGAGTCCTTCGCCGCGCCCAAGGGAGCGAATGAAGCGGGTCAGGAATCAGACGGGGAGGGAGGCGCTTTTGAGGAGGTGATGGCCGATGAAGGTCCGGACGATGAGGAAAAGGCGGACAGCGAACCGGTTCCACTGCCAGCTTATAGCCCCAGCGAGGTGCTAAGCCAAAAGGACTTTAGCGAGATGGGCATTGAGGAAAGCCGTGCCATCACGCAGGCTATTCTTTTAATAGCGAGCAAGATCGCGACCCAGATGAGCCGGCGTAAGAAGCGCGCCTCAAAGGGAGAAGAGGTGGATCCGCGCTGGACGATGCGCAGGAGCATCAAATACGGTGGAGAGGTCATCGAACTCGTCACGCGCAAACGGAGAATCAAAAAAACCCGAGTTGTTCTGCTCTGCGACGTGAGTGGCTCGATGGATTGCTATAGCCGGTTCTTGATCCAGTTCATGTACGGCTTGCAGAACGAGCTGTGGGGCGTGGAGACATTCGTCTTCAGCACCTCTCTCAGCCGCATCACGCATCTGATCCGGACCCGGAATATCGCCAGCGCGCTCGAGAGAATTTCCGGTTCTGTGCTGGGGTGGTCCGGCGGAACCAATATCGGCCGATCTCTGTATACCTTCAACCGGGATTTTGCTCCCAGTCTGGTGACCCATCGCACGGTTGTGGTTATTATCAGCGACGGATGGGATCGCGGAGACGTGACGCTGCTCGAGAATGAGATGAGAACTCTAAAAAAGCGGTGCCGCCGAATTATCTGGCTCAACCCGCTGTTGGCCAGCGAGAATTACGAGCCTCTCTGCAAGGGAATGCAGGCGGCCCTGCCGCACATTGATCTGTTTTTGTCGGTGCATAATCTTGACAGTCTGGTTCACCTGGGCCGGACGCTGCAAAAAATGGTGGCGTGATATCTTTTCCTGAGTTCCGAGGAGGATCAAAATGGAGTCGATCTATGATCAAGTAAAGGAGTTTTTGGACAAAGGAGAAACCGTGGCTGTCGCCACGATTATCTCAACGCGCGGTTCGACGCCAAGGGAGGTCGGCGCAAAAATGGCGGTGACTGCCTGGGGAGAGATCCTGGGCACGATTGGGGGGGGGTGCGGAGAAGCCGATGTTCGCCGGGAGGCGATCGAGGCGATTCGAACTCGCAAGCCCAGAGTGGTCCGTGTGGATCTCCTTGACGATATCTCATCGGACAGTCCGGCGGTCTGCGGGGGCATCATGAATGTCTTCATCGATCCCTGGTGGAAAGGACGCGAGGAAGGGGAACCGCAGCAGCCATGAGCCAATTAGCCGAAGAGTTGATTCGGGTCAAGGAAGAAGGCGCGGCCGCCGTCCTGGCGACGGTCGTGGAGGCCGGTGATGGGAGCCCGATTCAACCAGGCGAGAAATGTCTGGTCCGTGACGGCGGAATCAGGGTTGGTTCGATTCGGCACGAAGGGCTTATAAGGGCGATCCTTACGGAAGCGGAGCTTCGCCTTCAGGAGCAAAAATCAAAGCTGGTCACTTTAGAGGTCCAGGAGGCCGGCGGCAAATTGGATGTGTTCTTCGACGTCATGGTTGCCTCGCCAAAGCTTTACGTTGTCGGGGCCGGACACATTGCAGTGCCGCTGGTCAAGCTTGCCAAAATCCTGGATTTTCATGTGACGGTGCTTGACGATCGGATGCTTTTCGCCAATCGGGAGCGATTCCCGGAAGCGGACGCCGTGCTGGTGGGTGACATGGCTCAAACGCTGAAGGGGCTTCCGATTGACCCCTCCACTTACATTGTGCTTATTACCCGCGGGCATAAATACGACGAGCCCTGCCTGCGCGAGATCATTCACAGCCCGGCGAGGTACATCGGCATGATCGGGAGCCGGCGACGCGTCAAGGCCTGTTTCCAGAGATTCCGAGACGAAGAAAAGATCGCTGAAGAGGTGATCGAAAGAGTCTACGCTCCCATCGGCCTTGACATCAATACGGAGACGCCAGAGGAGATTGCGCTCGGCATCATGGCTGAGATTATCAAGATTCGCCGGGGGGGAAAGGCCCAATCGCTTTCCAGGCATTAGTAGCAAATGGCAAATAGCGACTGGCAAATGGCAGATAAAAAAGGCGTGCAGTGGCACTGGCTATCGCAATCGCTACCGGCTTCCGGAATCGTGACTATTAGCTATTTGCTATTCGCCATTCGCTGACTTTAAGATGGCCGGAGGAAAAAAGATCACCGGAGTTATCTTCTCCGATCTGGGCCAGGCTGCTTCGTTTATGTCTCTCGATTGGGTGCAAAATTTACTCCAGGAAAAGGTTGGGTTTAAGCCTTATCCAGCCACGCTCAACCTCAGGCTGGAATCCGCGACGGAGATTCGTCAATGGAAGCTTATCCGCGAGGAGAACCCGGGTCTCGATTTTCCGCCGGCAGATGCGGGCTTTTGTTCCGCCAGACTTTTCCTCGTGGAAATTGCCGGGCGTATTCCAGGAGCGGTTCTTCTGCCCGAAGTCAAAGATTATCCCGCTAACAAGATCGAACTCGTCGCGCCCGTTCACCTTAAGGAGATTCTTGGCCTGCAGGATGGTGGAAGTTTGACGTTGGAGTTCCTGGCCATGTCGTGAAATATTTCCGGAAGGGACACTATTTATGCGCCGTTTGATCATAGGTATTTCAGGCGCCACAGGCGCCATCTATGGGGTTCGATTGCTGGAAGTGCTCTCGCGATTGAAGGACATGGAGACCCATCTGGTGATGACGCGTGCCGGCAAAATGACGATCCAGGTTGAAACTCCCTATTCCATCAAAGACGTCGAGGCCATGGCCGATGTGGTCCACGACATTAATAATGTGGGCGCCAGCATATCAAGCGGTTCGTTTCGTACGGAAGGCATGGTGATCGCCCCCTGTTCCATGAAATCGATCGGTGGAATCGCCAATTCGATCGGGGGGGACCTTCTAGTCAGGGCGGCTGATGTGATCCTCAAGGAAAGAAAGAAGCTGGTGCTGGTCGCGCGCGAGACTCCTCTCCATCTGGGGCATCTGGAGAATCTGGTGGCTTTGACCCGAATGGGGGCGGTGATTTTTCCGCCGGTCCCGGCCTTTTACCACCGGCCCAAAACCCTGGACGACGTTATCAATCAAACCGTTACACGTATATTGGACCAATTCAATATCGATGTGACTCTCTTTGAGCGCTGGAGCGACGATCAGATGCGCCGCCATCCTGAGGCCCCGGATTCAGCTCCTCTGAGTGCGGCCGCGGAGGAGAACGTGACCGAAAAAAAGCGCGGGTAATCCGCTTCTGCCGCGCGCTATGGCTGTCAAAAGGGATAAGAACTCCCTCTCACCCACCCAACAAAGAAAAAAAGAGCATCTGGAGCTTTGTTTGGATGAAAGCGCCGTCTCGGCCTCGGCCCCGACTGGCCTGGATCGCTACTCTTTTGTCCATAACGCTTTGCCTGAGGTTGATCTTGATGAAATCGATCTCAGCGTGAGTTTTCTCGGCAAGCCCCTCAAGGCGCCTCTGTTGATCTCCTCAATGACCGGAGGCTTCGAAGTTGCGCGAATGGTTAACCGTAATCTGGCCGTCGCCGCGCAGCGTCTCGGGGTGGCGATGGGAATCGGCTCGCAGCGTGTCGCGATTGAGGATGAAAGCGTGGCCGAGTCTTTCAAGGTCAGGGATCTGGCACCCGATATTCTTTTGCTTGCGAATCTCGGAGCCGTACAGCTCAACTACGGATATACCGTGGAGCACTGCCGCAAAGCAGTGCGCATGATCCAGGCGGACGCCCTGACCCTCCATCTGAATGCGCTTCAGGAAGCGGTCCAGCCGGAAGGGAACCGAAATTTTAAAGGCCTTGCCGCCAGGATAGCCGAGGTCTGCCGGCGCCTCGAAGTGCCGGTCCTGGTGAAAGAGGTTGGCAACGGTATTTCTGCGGATGTAGCGCGCCGCCTCAAGCAGGCCGGTGTCAGGGCGATAGATGTCGCGGGACAGGGAGGGACGTCCTGGTACGCAGTGGAGAGCAAAAGAGCGGCTCAAAGGGGAAAAAAGGCCAGTCTCACCTTTGCGGGTTGGGGTATCCCTACGGAGGAGGCGTTGGTTCAGGTTCGCCAGGCAGTTCCGGATCTGGAGCTTGTGGCTTCCGGCGGCATCCGTAGCGGATTAGATATCGCCAAAAGTATTGCGCTGGGGGCGAACATCGCAGCCATTGGCCAGCCTCTGTTGAAGCCCGCTTTGGACTCAGCCGAGAAGGTAGTAGAATTTTTGTTGGAAATCATTGATGAGATCAAGGTTGCTATGCTCTGCGTGGGAGCGGCCAATCTCACGGCTTTACGCCAGGCGCCTCTGGTCCGACGCCTGGAGTACCCTTGAGGCTGAAAGCCGGCCTTTGCTCTACCAGCGCAATGGTCGGGAGGGTATTCCCACCGCCGGTCATCGTATGCGCCGGTCTTTCCGAACGGGCAGCAGCTTTCACCTCGGCCCGAAACCTTGCGCCCGAGGCCGCGTTTGACCAGGCTCAGGTGCTTTAGAGGGAATCACCGCTCATGTCAGACGAGCTAAAGCAGCATATTCTGGAGTATCTCCGAACCCATAACACGATGACGCTCGCAACTTGCCAGGACCAGGTTCCCTGGGCGGCGACGGTTTTTTATGCCAGTGCCGGGCTTCAACTCTATTTTTTTTCCCCTCCCGAGACGCGCCACTGCCAGAATTTGGCGGCGAATCCACGAGTCGCTGTAACCATCCAGGAAGATTATCATGATTGGCGTAAGATTAAGGGAATCCAGCTCGAAGGCGAGGTGGTCGTGGTGGAATCACTGTTGGAAAAGGCAAAAGCCATGGCCGTTTATGCGAAGAAGTATCCGGAGATTATGCGAGTTTTCACTGATCCGGCGAATGCCGCTTTCTTTAAAGCGTTTTTGAAGGTCAAGTTTTACTGCGTGACTCCGAAGAAGGTCTTTTATATTGACAATGAGCAGGGTTTCGGCAAAAGGCAGGAACTGATCGTAGACGAGGACCGCTGACCGAAGACCGTGGACCGGTCTGCCGTCCTCTGTCATCGGTCTCTTCTAAGGAGAGCATATGTCGCAGTTTCTCGGAAGCACTTTGACTGAAGAATTATTAAAGCGGCTGAGCGGGGATGACATAGCGTCGCAAACGGGCAAAGCGATTCTGGTTGTATCCGTCGATGACCATGGATGGGCTCATCCCGCTATGCTCTCTTACCATGAGGTTGTCGCGAAGGACCGCTCCCGAATCGACCTCACGATCGGCAAGACCAGCACCACCGCGAAGAATCTAAAGCGCACGGGCAAAATCACGCTGTTGATTACCGACGCAGGGCTCAACTATTATCTTAAAGGAACGGCAAATGAGCTCCGGGATGCGCTCGAGGGCATCCCTTTCATGTCGCTTTTCCGGGTAGAAGTGGAACAGCTTTTGGAGGATCAGGAGCCCGATGCCTTGATTACGAGCGGCGTTACGTTCAGCCGCCCGGAAAAGCAGGAGGTGGGGGTGATTGTGCAGAGGATCTTTCAATCGGTTAAAAAGGAACCGCTGTAATGAGGCGGCTTCGCTATATCAGTATCGTCGTTGTGCTTGCCGGACTACTCGGCTTGGGGTTCTTCTATTTCCGTGGCGGTGCCAAGGAAGCCGCATTTGTAACTGCGCCGGTGCAGAGGGGGGATATCACGCAGGTGGTCACGGCGACGGGGAGCCTTTCAGCCGTCGTTACGGTTCAGGTCGGGAGCCAGGTTTCGGGTACGATCGCCAAGCTCCACGCGGACTTCAACAGCAAAGTAAAGCAACGCCAGGTGGTCGCGGAGCTTGATCAAGACAAATTCAAGGCTGCGGTGGCACAGGCAAAAGCCAATCTCGCCGCGGCTCAAGCCAACGTGGCCAAGGCCAAAGTCAGCGTCGAGGATACGCGCCGGACGCTAGAGAGAAACCGAGAGCTCCGCAAGCGCGACCTGATAGCTCAGAGCGAGTTGGATGCCGCTCAGACCGCGTATGACGCCGCACTGGCCCAGGTAGAGGTCAACAGGGCTCAAGTGGAGCAGGCCAGGGCGGCTTTGGAACAGGCTACGGTCGATCTTGCGCATACCGTCATTCGTTCGCCTGTCGATGGAACCGTGGTCTCGCGCAACGTCGACGTAGGGCAGACGGTGGCAGCATCGCTCCAGGCTCCCGTCCTGTTCCTTATCGCCAATGATATGAGCAAAATGCAGGTCGATACCAACGTCAATGAGGCCGATATCGCCAACGTATGGGTCAGGCAGGAGGTCAACTTTACGGTGGACGCGCATCCAACACGCCGCTTCAAAGGCGAGGTTCTTCAGGTGCGTAATGCTCCCATTATGGTGCAGAATGTGGTGACGTACGACGCCGTGGTGGGCGTGGACAATAAGGATCTGCTGCTGAAGCCGGGTATGACTGCGAACGTCGAATTTTTGGTCAGCCGAAAGAGCGATGTCCTGAAAATTCCCAACGCGGCGCTTCGTTTCAGACTGCCTGCGGATAAGCAGCAGGATCAGGCAGTCGCGCGTCGCGCGTCCGGAGGCAGAAGAGAAGGACGGCGCGAGATGGGCGAAAGATCGAAAGCCAGGGAGGACGGACAACGAAGGGTAGCGACAATCTACGTTTCCAAAGACCAGCAGGCAGTTCCGGTGAAGGTGCGCCTGGGAATTACCGATGGCTCGAACACGGAGATTTTGGAGGGAGAGATCCAGGAACGACACCAGGTCATCCTGGCGCTCGCTGAAGGAACAAAGGTCAATTCGCAGGGCAGGGTTTCCAACCCGTTCAGGACAAGGGGTTTTGGTTGGTTCCGATAAGTGAAATCATTCGAGTTCAGGACCTCCACAAAGTGTACAGAATGGGTGACGTTGAGGTTCCAGCATTGCGCGGTGTTAATCTCGTGATACAAAAAGGCGAGTTCGTCGCGATCATGGGGGCCTCGGGCTCGGGAAAATCCACTTTTATGAACATTTTGGGCTGCCTGGATCGGCCGACGAGCGGGAGTTACTTTCTCGAGGGCGAGGAGGTCGGCTCGCTTTCTCGGGACGAGTGGGCACAGATTCGCAATAAGAAGATCGGTTTTGTCTTTCAGGGATTTAATCTTCTGTCGCGCACATCCGCGCTGGAAAACGTGGAATTGCCGTTGATGTACAATGGTTCCCCTACGGGAGAAAGGCGCCAGCGCGCGTTGGAGGTTCTCTCGCTCGTGGGATTGGCGGAGAGATTGGACCACACGGCGAATCAGCTTTCGGGCGGACAACAGCAGAGGGTCGCAATCGCCCGCGCGCTGATCAATCATCCATCTTTGATTCTTGCCGACGAGCCCACCGGGAATCTTGATTCCAAGACGAGCGCCGAGATTATGGAGCTGTTCCAAAATCTCAACCGTCGCGAAGGGCTGACAATTGTTCTCGTTACGCATGAGCCCGACATCGCGGTGTACGCTCAAAGACAGGTCCACTTCAAGGATGGACAAATCGTTTCTGACATCCTGACGGAAAAAGGTTCAAAACGAGAGGCAAGGGCTTAAATCCGGATATGTGGTGGATGACATTCAGGATCGCCCTGCGGGCTCTGGGACGAAACAAGCTCCGCTCGTTTCTTACGATGTTGGGGATCATTATCGGGGTTGGCGCGGTCATCGCCATGGTCTCCATTGGGGAAGGGGCCAAGGCGTTGGTGCGGCAGCAGATCGCAGGTCTCGGGACCAACGTTCTCGTGATCCTTCCGGGGACGGTCACTCTCGGCGGTGCCAGGACCGGCTCGGGCGGAATCCAGACTCTTGTGGACAGCGACGCCAGAGCCATCATGCAGGAGATCCCGTCCGTATCTTTAGCCTCGCCTTCTCTTCGCCAGGTGCAGCAGGTGATTGCCTCTGATCAGAATTGGTCTACGGTGGTTCAGGGAGTTGCCCCGGAGTTTCAGCAGATTCGGGGCTGGCAGGTGGAAGACGGACGCTTTATAAGCCAGGCGGACGTCGACAGCACCGCGAAAGTCGCTCTTGTGGGTCAGACGGTCGCGTACAATCTCTTCGGAAACGAGAGCCCCATCGATTCGATCATAAGGATCAAGAAAATTCCTTTCCGCGTAATCGGAGTATTGGGAACCAAGGGTCAGACGGGCATGGGCACGGACCAGGACGACGTCGTCATGATTCCCTATACGACAATGCAAAAGCGGATCATGGGAATCAGTCACCTTCAACAGATCGTCGTCTCGGCGGTGAGCGCGGAAAAAACTCAAGAAGCCCAGCAACAGATCGCCGCTCTCTTACGCCAGCGCCACAGGATCCAACCCGGTCGGGATGACGATTTCAACATCCGGAATCTTTCCGATATCGCTGAGGCGGCTTCAAACAGCGCCACGGTTATGGCTATCCTGCTCGGCAGTATCGCCTCGGTTTCTCTACTCGTCGGCGGCATTGGTATCATGAATATCATGCTCGTTTCCGTCACCGAACGAACGCGCGAGATCGGGATTCGCATGGCCGTGGGCGCGCGCAGCCGGGACATCATGCTCCAATTCCTCGTAGAGGCGGTCGTGATGGCGGCATGCGGCGGTGGAGTCGGAATTTTGCTCGGAATCGGGAGCTCCACGCTGCTAAGCTACTTCGCTCGATGGCCCACCCTGATTAATCCGTTCATTGTCGCCGTTGCATTCCTGTTTTCCGGCGCAGTCGGCGTGTTCTTTGGCTTTTATCCCGCCAAAAAGGCCGCCAATCTAGACCCCATCGAAGCGCTGCGATACGAATAGGCGCTTTCGCTGACTCACTCTGAGCGAAGCGAAGAATCTCGCCTTTTCAAACCGATGTGACCCTTCAGGTCGTTCAGGATCCTGCCCCCGCACACCGCCTGTTGCGTCGCTCCAATTCTGGTGGGAAAATGGAACTCCGCCGATAAAATTCGTCAATTCTGACTACATCGCTTCAGGGTGGGTCGATGACCCGCGGAACGGTTTTGTTTATTTTAATGGAGAGACGGAGCTATTATGCGCAGGGAGAAAATTCGAATCGGACTCATGGGGTTGGGTCAGATTGGCCGGCACCTGTACCACCTGGCGCTGGAAAATAACGATATCGAAATCGCCGCAGTCGCCGATATCGGCAGACCGGAAATCCTCCACTACCTGCTGAAAAGCGACGGCATTGATGAGCCGCCTTGTGAACTGCAGGACAATTATCTCGTGAATGAGAAGTTCCGGACAAGAATGCTACGGCTTGCCAGGCCCGGGGAGGTTCCCTGGGACGTTCTTGGCCTTGACTGCGTTGTAGATGCGACCGGCCGGTACCGCCGTCGCGAAGACCTGGAGGCACACTTGCGGGCTGGCGCGAGACGGGTCATTCTGACGTCACTGCCGGCGGAGCCACTCGATCGTGTGGTTATCCCGGGAATCAATGAGCAAGCTGCAACCAGGGAGGACAGGCTGATATCGGCGGGATCGGCAACCACCAATGCTCTGGCGCTCTTATTGGAGTCGCTGGACCAGGCGCTGGGAGTCCACTGCGCATCGATGACGACGGTCCATGCCTATACCAGCGATCAGTCACTTCAGGATTATGCACACGAGGATTTTCGTCGCAGTCGGTCCGCGGCCCAGAACATTATTCCGAACAGTAACGAGTCCGCGCGCTGGGTGGAGCTCATTCTGCCAAAATTTGCGGGAAAACTGAGCGGCTATGCGTTGAATGTGCCGGTGCAACATGGATCTTTGCTGGATCTCAACTGCGCCATGCGAGACGCCGGGGTGACTGCCAAGCAAGTGAACGAAGTCATGCGCGCGGCGGCCAGCAAGCACCCGAATCTGATCGCCGTAACGGAAGATCCGGTTGTTTCCTCCGACGTCATCGGATCAAGGCAATCGTTGCTATTTGATGCGGCGGCGACCCTCAAGGCAGGGAAGAAAATCATTAAAGTGCTGGCCTGGTACGAGAGTCTGGGTCACGCGTGCCGGGTACTCGATGTGGTGCGGCACTACAGCACGCTCGATGGATCGGAGGTGTGAAATGAGAGTTGCCATTAACGGTTTTGGGCGGATCGGCCGTTCAGTGTTTCGTATCCTGGATAAGCGCGCGGACGCTGAAGTGGTCGCCATCAATGATCTCTTTGATAATCAGGCGCTGCTCTATTTGTTGAAGTATGACACCGTCATGGGCCCATTCCGGGGCGACCTGCGGCTGGAAGGGGATGATTTGGTGACCGCTCACGGACGAACGCGGATGCTTTGCGAAAAGGATCCGGTCAAACTCCCATGGGGGGCACTCGGGATCGACGTCGTCGTCGAATCGACAGGTATATTTACCACCCGTGACAAGTTAAACCAGCACCTTCGCGCCGGCGCGAAGCGGGTGCTGCTTACAGTTCCGGCGAAAGATGAGATTGATTACACGGTCGTCCTTGGGGTGAATGATGAAGGATTGCGGCCCGAGCATCGGACCATTTCAAACGCAAGCTGCACCACCAACTGTCTGGCGCCGTTGGCGAAGGTGCTCCATGATTCTTTCGGGATCGTCGAAGGCATTATTAACACCGTGCACGCCTATACCAATGACCAGCGGCTTGCGGATGTGCCGCATTCGGATTGGCGGCGCAGCCGCGCCGCGGCGGAAAATATCATCCCGACCTCCACGGGCGCTGCGAAGGCGGTCGGCATGGTGCTGCCCGAATTGAAGGGCAGGCTGGACGGAATTGCCGCGCGGGTTCCGGTGCCCGATGGCTCTGTGGTCGATCTGTTTGTCGAGTTGGAGAAAAGCGTGACGGTCCAAGATGTTCATGCCGCGGTACAAACCGCTGCGCAGTCGGAGCGCATGAAAGGCATTCTGCAATTTGTGGAAGTACCTGTCGTATCCTCCGATATCATAGGGAACTCGCATTCTTCAATCTTCGATGCGGGATTTACCGCGGTGACCGCCGGCAGGTATCTCAAGTGCCTAAGCTGGTATGACAACGAATGGGGATATTCCCATCGCGTCTGCGATTTGCTTGCCGTGATCGCACGATTGTCGTGAGCGGCCGCTTTGCGCCGAGATCAAGAACTGGCGCCGTTTTGTTTTGTTTCCCGGTAAGGCGGCTCTCGGGATGGCCTTTCTCTCGTCAAAATCTCCCTGAAAAACCAAGCTCATCGTCCCTACGCACTGCACGCGGTCGCGAGCGATTTTGAGATTACCCGCGACTTTCCCGACGCATTGATTCCCACCAGCGCCGGGTCAATTTTCTCTCACCCATTCACGTCGCTATAACCGCCGGAAATCGGCATTGACAACTAAAAAAAGCCCGAATTATAAGGGGAGCGTTACTGACGCACTCTGAGAAGGGCGTCATGAAGCATTAAAATGGAAAAATAAGCCGCTTTTTTCCGGTGATTGTCAGCGCTATCGCTCTGCCAGTATTAACCGTTTTGGCCAGAATGGCGTATCTGGAGACCTTCACCGGTGATCCCGAAATCGGGCGATTGAAGGATGCGGACTCCCGATTGCCCCAGCATGGGATCGTCCGGAGCCCGATGTCCGGGGTTAGCCAGATCTGTTTGCGTCCAGGCAAAACCGATGACTCATGAGCTATCGCGAAGGCACCATGACCCACGCCGTTTAATAAGGGGTTTCTCCGCCGCGGTCGCGATCATTAATACTCTTCTATTGGTCCCTGCCGCCTTGCGGTTGTTTACAGGGTTCGAGATTATTCCGGGAGCTCTCCACAGGCACTTCGACCTTCTGGAAGAGGGCAACCTTGTCACAGCGTATTCGAGCCTTTTGCTCGTTCTAACTTTTTGTGCCGCCGTTGCAAATTTTTGCTGTGAAACTCCCCGGGATCAAAGCTATCCCTTCCGCTTTGTGTGGTTGGGAGTGGCTTTTGTCGCTTTATATCTTTCTCTCGACGAGGTTGCCCAGATTCATGAAAGCCTTCAAGTTGAGTTTCACCGATGGCTGCAGGGGCGCGGAGCATGGGGAGATTGGATTGGTCGCTACGGACGCGCCTGGATTATCTTATACCTTCCGGCAGTGTTGGCGGTATTATGGATTTTCTTATCGCGCTCGTCGCGTATCTTCCCGAAGACCGGCGTGACTCGACGTCTGGGCCTCGGCGGTGTTGGACTGTGGACCTGCTCGCTGGTTCTGGATTTTTTTTACACGGACATCGCGCGCTCCTGGGGCATCTGGGCCTTCCACCTGGAGGTGCTGGTGGAGGAGGGCTTTGAGATCTTTGGGACTACAAGCCTGTTACTGGCCATTGTATGGTCGGGGTGGCCCCGCTGGGATCGCATTCGAATCGGGCCGGGGTTTATCCGTTGGCTTGCCGCCATAGTCTTTGGAATCAATAGTGTGATGCTGGCTCCAGCCGTGCTGCGGCTGTTCAGTGCTGAACCCATTACCGGTGACGAAGCTGTGCTGAGCTATCTGGAAAGCGAAGGGAATCTTTTTGTGTGGTACGCAAGCCTGCTGCTTGCGTTGATGGCTATCGCGGTAGTGGCGAACGTGCTGTTGAGGCGGAACAGTGCGGCGGATCGCTCGACGCTGCCGTTGTATGTCTGGGGCGGGTTTGGTTTGGCAGCTCTATGTTTGTCCATCGATGAAGTGGCTCAATTTCACGAACTGATAGCGCAAACAATCAGCATCTGGCTGAAAGATGGAGGAAAGGTGGCGGAGTGGGTACGAGCACCGGGACGAAACTGGATTGTGTTGTTCTCGCCCGTGATCGCGGTGGTTGTGATAGGGTTTATCGGCGTAATGCTGCGTGATTTTCGGCGCGATCCGCGCCTGCTCGGGTTGACCCTCTCAGGAATCGGTCTGTGGACATGGGTGCTTGTCCTGGAATTTTTCATCGCAGATATCGCTCAGACGTTGGGTCCTGAAGGTTACTATCTCGAGACGATCCTCGAGGAAGGATCAGAAATCTTCGGCAGCGCCTGTCTGCTCATTGCCTTCGTCTCCCAGGGAGCAAAACAGCTACAGGCTCAGCCCGTGGCTGAACTCAAACCGGCCTCGAACCGGGGCAACACCGATACAAGATTTTGTTCGTGACAAATGCTCCGTTTCCGGATAAGCAATAACCCAGCGTCTAAGAGCAGACTGGCCGTTTTTTCCCACTCCCGTCTTCACCGTCGCGATGAAGGACCATACGATCTCGATTGACAACCAAAAGAAACCCGAATTATAAGGGTGCGGGTGTTGAAGAACACAATTGTCGTTGAGGTATTGAGCGTATGAAAAACCGGTTATTCTTTTTCGTCACGAGCTTTTTTCTGCTTCATCCCCCGAGTCTTGGATCGCTGCTGGCGGCATCTCCCGCAAGGACGGTGATCACCTATGCGGACTTCAGTGAGAAGCAGGGAGTGCTCTTTGTTGCTCAAGACCACGGGTTTTTCCGTAAGAATGATTTAGATGTCCAACTGGTCTATATGCGCAGCGGTGCTGTGGCCATGTCAGCCTTGCTTGGCGGTGATTCCGACCTCAACACAAGCTCGGCTTCCGGGGCCGTTTTCGGCGCGATTGCGGGAGGAGCGGATGTTGTGTTCGTGGCGGGCTTAATCAATAAGCTCGTAGGAGAGCTGGTTGTCTCGCCTGAAATAAAGACCCCCTCGGATCTCAAGGGGAAAACCATTGGCGTCGTGAGCATCGGCGGCGGAGTATGGGTATTCACGATGCTGGCCTTCGATCACTGGGGGCTCGAGCCCAAGCGAGACAAAATCAATATCCGAGTCATAGGGAATGATCCGGTGCTGGCTCAGTCCATCGCCAATCGAGTAATTGACGGCGCCTATCTGAATCACGCTTATGTTCCCGCGTTGGAGCGCCAGGGATTTCGTGTTCTTGCTGAATTGGGGAAGCTTGGCATCCCGTTCCAGGGCACAGCACTCTTGACGCGCCGTGGCTACCTCAGATCGTCGCGTGATACGGTTGAGAAGGTCCTGAGGGCTTCAGTGCAGGCGATTGGCTTCATTCAGGACCCTTCCAACAAGGCCGGGGTCATGAGGAGCCTGGCGAAGTGGCTTCGTCTCCCGCGAGTGGAAGACGCGCTGGAAGGCTATGAAAGCATGCAAACCATCTTCGATCCGAGAATCTACCCCAGCGTCGAAGGCATCCGGAATACCATCCGGCTCCTGTGTACAACCAACAGAAAGATCTGCAGCCTAAAAGCCGAGGATGCCGTGGATGACAGCATTGTGAAAAAGTTGGAAAAGGATGGCGTCTTTGGCAGCCGGCCCCGGTGAGTATTGTCCGGAGCCCACCGGGTGTTTATTTGCCTCAGCGGGTGATGAGCAACTTCCGTGGCGAAGCGGCAAGTTCTTCCGACATGATCGTGATGTGTGAAAGGAGAGGCGAGCATGCGTCTTGAGATGGCTGAGTTCCCGGTCACAAGGATAAATCTGGGGACTAGATTTGATTATGACTCCGGCGTGCTCGAAGTGAATCGTGAAGAGTTGAAGGATCTTGTGCTCCAGGACAAGCGGATCGAGGACACATGGCTGGAGGTGGTCATACCCGGCGAGAAGGCCAGAATAACGGGCATTCGAGACGTAATAGAACCGAGGGTTAAGGTAAACGGCGCCGCCCAGGTTTTCCCGGGGGTTCTTGGCCCGGTAGCGCCGGTCGGCGATGGACGGACGCATCGTCTCTCCGGAATGGCGGTTTTGACAGCGGTGAAGTACGAGGGAACCATACGGGCTGGCGACGGGGTTCAACGCAGCGCGATCCTGGATATGTGGGGTCCGGGAGCTGAGGCTTCGCGGTTCAGCTCGTTGGTAAACCTGGTGTTGATTCTTCAATTGGTTGAGGGACTTCCGGAGATTGAGGCTCATGCGGCTATGCAACACGCGGAATGCAGGGTGGCAAAGAGACTCGCCGAAGTTACGCTCGGGCTGAATCCCAAAAAGAAAGTGGACGTTTACGACCTCAGTGGTGAGAAGCGAAAACTGCCCCGGGCTGTACTGATTCAAGGTTGTATGACTGAAAGTCACAACCCTCACTCCGGCGTGAGCTACTATGGTTTACCGATTCGCGATTCGCTTGCGACGGTGGTCCATCCTAACGAACTTTTGGACGGCGCGGTGGGCGTAAATACCACGCGAGCCATGGCCTATTTGCCGACAACTTGGGACTGGCAGAATCATCCTCTTGTCCTTGGCCTTTATCGGCAGCATCGGAAGCGGCTGAATTTCGCCGGGGTTATTTTGCAACGGATCCGCTTCGAAACGCACCACGGCAAGGAAGTGATTGCCCAGAACACGGCGCAACTGGCGTCCAGCCTGCGGGCTGGCGCTGCCTTTGTTAGCTGGCTCGGTTCGGGAAATTGTTTCGTGGACGTGATGCTGACCATTCGGGCGTGTGAAAATCGGGGAATTAAGACGGTCCTGGTCACTTACGAATACGGCGGAAAAGACGGAGTCGATTTCCCTCTGCTCTTCTACGCGCCTGAAGCAAACGCCGTGGTGACAACCGGAAGCCGCGACCGGTGGCTCGACTTGCCGGCCCCGGAGAGGGTGGTCGGTCCCTATGATCACATTCGGATTCTCAGCTATCCAGGGGCCCCTGAGGCTCCCGTTGGGGGCCCGCTTAGCCTGGATGCGCGCGATCTGGTGATCGGCGCCGTCGATAATTGGGGCATGCAATCCTGGACGTGCAGGGCTTATTAAGAATCCGGTTCTCATGAGCAAAGAAGAAGCACCATCTTCATACGAATATGTCGCCCTGCCGGACCGCCGCCCGCTCCGCTTTCCCAACGGCGCGCGTCTCGCTGTCATTCTGACCATCAACATCGAATATTGGGAAAAATTTCGGCCGGGCCAAAAAGAGCCGTTATTTACCGGAGGGCCGATGACGATCCCGCACGCGCTGCCGGGCGATGTCATGGACACTGCGAACTGGACCTGGCGCGAGTACGGGCAGCGAGTTGGCATCTGGCGAATCATGGACGTGTTTGACAGGTCTGCAGTTAGACCTTCTTGCACCATCAATGGACTGACAATGCTCGAGCGTCGCCGGATTATTGACGCGGCGAACGAGCGCGGTTGGGAACTGGTGCCGCACAATTGGGCCCAAAACGACATCCTTACTTCTTATGCGGGAAAACCCGACGAGGAGCGAGCCGTCATTCGGCGCACCCTGGATACATACGAGGCAGTGGTGGGGCGCCCGGCCCGGGCATGGCTCTCTTCGGCTATTCGTGGAACTCCCCATACGCCGGCGTTCCTGAAAGAGTTTGGCCTCATCGCATATTGCGATTACCTGAACGATGACCAGCCGTATCTGATCCAGACCCGCCACGGACCGATCGTATGCGTGCCTTATTCCAATGACATCAATGACTTCAACCTGTTCGCGCGAGGCGGCATGTCGAGCTCAAGCGGCCTGGAGACGCTCAAACTGGGCTTCGACCAGCTTTATGCCGAAGGCGCTCAGACCGGCCGGATCATGAACTTCGGAATGCACCCCCACGTGATCGGACAGCCGCACCGCGTCCGGGCGTTAAGCGATTTCATTGAATACGCAAGCTCACACAAAGATGTCTGGTTCCCGAGCCGCGAAGAGATCGCCTCATGGTATCTGAAGATCCACGAATCCCATATCCCGAAGGGAAAACCGTCGGCGTAAATGTTTTAGCGGATCACGTTGAAGCGTTGATAAAGGGCAAGACCGGCTGCAACGTCAGCCGCTTGGCCGATAGGCCTTCATGCAATAGGCAACACCTGACCCGCATGATTTTCACGGAAATGTCTATGACTGGGCGCACGGTCCCATTGGAACCGTGCGTTCCCGTGTTCGCCGCGTTCAACGGATGGCGGCGAATTGACTGTCCACGATGCTCTCAAGCTCGATCAGGCTTCGGCCGAGAGTCCGAGCGTGGAAGGCGATTTCCGAGCGGAGGAGGTCCGGGGAGAGGTCGGCGGTCCAGAGGTTCTTTAAACCGTCGTAACAGCGGACGGCCAGCGGCAATTCCAACTTAAGGCGGCGGGCGATAAAATCCACCGCAGCCTCCCGGTCGGTTTTCAGCGCAGTGACCCCCCGGACGTAGCCCCGTACCATGGCTTCCACCAGGAGGCGCCGTTTGGCGATTGTGGCTGTAGTCGCTATCAGGCCGTGGCTGGCGGCGCCGGGAAAGTGAGAGCTCAGCTCGGTCAGGGATTGGAAACCCTTGTTTTCGAGGAGAAAGAGTATAGGAGGTGCGGCGACGAGTC
>JACQUW010000389.1 GCA_016210115.1 Deltaproteobacteria bacterium
CTCGATGCGCCAGAGTTGGTAGCAAAAGTGGTTGACGGAACGCGATACAAAGACGGAGAGGAAATCCAAAAGAACAGGGACGCCGCCTAACCGTTTACACACCTATTGACAACGGCTCCTCTGCCGCCCCGACCTCCATCTGAGCAATGATCGCCGTTGCCAACAGGAAGAGAATTACTGCTAACCCAACAGAAGACTTCACCCGTAAATTCACCGCTTTCCTCGCAAGCTCTACATTGATGTGAACTGACCAATGGCAGCCGGTTAATGCGCCAGAAGATTCCTGCCAAAATTTTTGATCTGGGATCTCCAGCCCCCGGGATTTCCGGATTCAGACCCTTTAAGGGACCAACCCAGTGCCGACGGTTTAGTCAAATGGCTGGAGATGTTCGGCCGAGTGTGCTTGTGGCTAGGAAAAAGCTTATGAGAGTGGGGTGATGGCTCCGAGGTGCTACAGACCGGACTCCGGGTATTCGCTCATCCACAAGCCAGCCTTCCGTCTTTTACTCCAAATCCGCCGAAAATGTCCAGTTTTTTTTCAAGCTACGGGTCACATTTGGACCAACGGCGAGTCTCGTCGCTATTGTTGTCAGCAAAGATCAGTACGAAGCCTGGCAGGAGAGCGTGCAAATAATGAGGCACACGAAGTTGATGAAAGAGATCCGCAAGAACTAATTCGCGCGAAGCCGCAAAGCATGCCCTGAGCAGAGTCGAAAGGGAACGCCAAGGTAAGGCAGGCACTCTTTGCGCTCGGCGTCCGTTCGACTCCGCCCGGGACCCGCTCGTCGCGAGAACTGTGTAAAAGTCGTTCTGTTGAAAATGTATAAGGTGAGAATCTGCCAGCACTACTTTGTGCTGACCTTTTTCGCCAACCTCACCACCCATCGGGCATCATTCAACGCCGCACGCGCGTCCTTCGCCGTGTATTCTTCCGTGGGAATGAAATCGATGTCGCCGTAAAAAGCCATCTCTCGTTCCTTGCGCAACCGCTTGGAGATGTCGGCGGCCCGCTTTAAACCCTTCACGACGGCGGCGCTGAAACGGTCCCCGTGCTCCAGCAGGAGTCCTCCTACGTCATGGTATTTAGGAGGCTCCACGCCCACGGCTCGAAGCATTCCTTTTAAGCAGAGTTCTACGGTTTCCTGCGCCTCCCGCACAACGTCTGAAAAATTGCGCTTTGCGTTCAATACTTCCAGCGCCGCAAGCCGAGTCTCGGCTTTCCAAATGTAGCTCTTCGCCAAGTCTTTATTGGTCACAATTCAAAAATATCGCCGGGTTTGAAATCGGGCTTGAGGTCCCAGTACCAGGCATTCCCCCGCCAGATCCTGCGCGCGCCGAGTTTGCGCAGCCGGCTCCTGAGGCGATCCAAAAAATGTCTGAAGAAGTCGTCACGGTCATAGAGAAGACGCGCGTCCTCCAGCATGTCGAGAAAAATCAGCCCACCCCGCTCCACTTCAGCCGGTGTTTTAAGGATGGGAGACAAGCAAGTAAAAATTCCCTGCCGCTCCAATGAAGCAAGAAATGGGCTAACCCGATCTTCGACCATTTGGAAATCTGCTATGCGACGCATTCTACCCGAGGGAAGATGGTCACAAATCAAAAGGAGATCGACATCGGAGTCGTGGCGTTGAGAGCGTCTTCCGACCGAACCGAAAACAGCGACGGTCACCAGCCGATCGCCGTAATGGTCCTTCGCCGCCTCTACAACTCTTTCCAAAAGTTTGTCGAAGCTGGCTTTTAACTTACCTGCCGGCATTTCGAAGATTCTATTCGAATGCAGCCGGAACGGCAACCAAATTCTCCTGTACCAGCGAAGCTTATGTTTCACGTTTGCACAATTGTGCAAACGTGAAAGTAGGGCGCAAGGAGAAATCGTGCGCCGCATAGAAAGCGCGTCAGTTAAATGGCAGAGGTGGAGTCCGAGTGGGTAGCTCTATCCAGCGGTGGAACGCGGCCGATTTCCGAACGGGCTATCCTATTGCGTACCTCCAAATCACAGGTAACGCCTTCGTTCCTGCTGGTATCGCTAACTCTTCTTTGTTGGTCCGGTCACTTGCCCGCAGTGGCGTTTACGGTAGCGACTTCACCAGCGAAGGCACGCAGAGGGTTTCGACCGCCGTGGTGTCCAATACCTCAGGGCCAAATTCGTTGTTAAGAAATAGTCTTCGCCTCTGAAATCTGGGCTGCGGCGGTTTGGTCTTCGCTCGCGTTATCTGGTAGCACATGAGATGGTTCTCGGGGTTTTTGATCGGCTTCAGCTCGCCGTCCCCCGCCTGTTTGCTTACGGGATTGCAAAGCCGCAGAGGTTTGCCAATCGTCACTCGCAATGACCCAAACTGGTCTTCAAGGTTAACCTGCAAAGGCTGAGAAATCGGGTTGGATTCCTGATCAAGAAGCCTGGGCACAGTAACGGAGTAGCATTTGTAATGATCCACCTCCCTCGCCTCAGGAACTGAGGCTGGCGCTTCTGTACGCGACTTCAATGTCGGAACCAGGAGACGGTCTATTCCCGTCGTGACAACACCGAGGTTCCCGAATTGGTTCAGAACAGTCTGGAGCGTCCTCGCAAACCTGGGTTGCGAGGGTCTCGTGGCTGTATCTTTGATCCGATAGGCTTCGAGATGAGTCTCAGGATCAATGATGTCCTTCTTTTCTCCAACATCTATCCAGGCCGGATTACAGAAACCAACCGGCGAAATCACGTTCGTCAATTTGGACTCAACCTGCGGATCATCCAAATACACGCCCGTTCGCGCGATGAAGCGCGGGAAAGGGTCCTCATCGTTACGCGGCCACGCAACTGCGGTCCGGTAGCATGTGAAATGATCCAGCAAAGCCAGCGTAGATGGAGGGCTGGCACTAACGCTAAAGGAGATCTCAAATCCTGTAGCCGTCCAGGAGTTCACGGCTACCGTGATTCCATTGCCCTGATCTACAAAAGTTTCCCCTGGAAGCCATGTTGCGCCCTCATCGTTCGGATTACCATTGTAGTCGGGATCGACTACCTGCGCCGGACGAATTCTAGTTGTGTCCACATGATGAATGACAACGCCTTCCGCCGGCAGCTCGTTGTCATAGCCGACAAAGCGGCGCCCCTCCACGGTGTAAAACTCCGTGGACGAGCCGCGTACGGGTATCTGGAGCATGAGAGAGTTGCTCGATGGCATCTCTCCAAGGCGCTCGAGCACAAGCGTCTGGCTCTGCCCGGGGCTCGCGACGAGTTTTCGGGAACTCGGTATCCAGCCTAGCTCGCCTAGCTTGTCCTTGTGAAACGCGATGGTATGGGGAGCCACGCAGTTATAGAGCCAATGGGTGTACCGGCAGCTGTATGAATTGCTCATGACGTCCCACCTGGAGTCATAGGTCGCGCCGTAAGGTCCCGAAGAATGGGGCAGCCCAAAACCGTGCCCCATTTCATGAGCCAGCACACTTTGATACTCATACCCCCAGGGCGGTATCCATGTCACACTATAGTTCTTGAGCTGCCCGTCCCGATTCAACGTCCAACTGCCGCCGTGTGCACAGCAGTCGAGCGTCTCTTTGAACATCAGATTGATTCCGGAGAAGTCGGGGAAGAACACATCATGATCCGCCGCAGCCGTGCAGTCTTGCACGGCAAGGCTTACGTCGAGCCGCTCAGTCCCGTCCTGGTATTGGAAATAATAAGACCTGGGTTGCGGAAGGTCGTACCACCCCACAACAACGCTTCCGCTCAGATCGATCTTCCCGTAGGACACTTCCCTCCAATAGTGGTCCATTCCAGGATAGCTGGACCCCATCAAAGTCTCGAACCAGTAAACGCCGTGAGGCGTAAGATACGTTGAGTCCGCAAATCGACACAATATTGTAACCCAGGGCCGAGAGCCTGTTACGCCGAATTGGTTCATTTCAAGTGCAGCCGCCTGACTGCTCTTTCGTTCATTTCGAGCCAACGAGAGCACCCTCTTAGGCGGCGTAAATCAATAAGGGTATCAACTTTTCTTTCTCTGCGCGTTCGGTTTTAAGACATAGTTCCACTCGCCATGAAACTTATTGGGTTGAAGATTGATACGTTTCATTTCCTCATCGGTGACCTTGTGCCCGGTGGGATATTTCCTACGGTCCAATCGACATGTCACCTTCAGTCCCTTCGCCGTGGTTGTCTTCGCAATGAGATTGACGATCGTTTCGTAGTCGCGCAACGGCTCACCCCGCCAGTTCGAAGAGATAAAAGAAAAGAGCCGGTGTTCGATCTTGTTCCATTTGCTGGTGCCTGGAGGAAAGTGACAGACCGAAAGGCACAGGCCTGTTTGATCCGCAAATTTCTGCAACTCCAGTTTCCAAAGCCGCAAACGCCAGCCGTTGCTTCCCCCTCCGTCGGCCGTGATCAGTATCGTTTGCGCATCCGGATAAAGCCGCCTTCCTTCATAGCGCCACCATCCCCGAATGGAGGCTACGGCAAAGGCTCCAGTGTCATGATCGGTTCCCACATTGACAAAACCGGCGTTGCGCCCGACATCGTAGATGCCGTAGGGATAGGCGCGCGGAACTTCAGGGGTGGGGAAGTCGTGACCTCGGACTTCGATGGGCTGTTTGGCTGGAAGCCATTGCTGGCCGGCGTTGTCGTAATTGCCGATGAGCTCTTTCTTCTTGGTGTCCACCGAAATCACCGGGATGCCTTGCGCCAGACATTTTTTCACCGCGGCGTTGATGTGCCGAAACTGTGCGTCGCGGTCCGGATGGTCTCGGCCTTCCTTGCTCTTGCGATTGCTCTGGAGACTATAGTGGAGATCGTGAAGGATCTGGGCGACTTTCATATGGCTGACCCGGTGTTGCTCTCGACCCAGTTGCTTCGCAATGGCCCGCGTGCTTTTGCAAATCCATCGCAGAGGAGACTCCGGATCGCCCCGTGTTTGGTAATCAATCATCTCTTCCAATGCTTCCACCAGCCGCGGGTCGGATACAGTGATGGGCTTGCGTCCCGCTCCAGGGCGACGGATGCGGCCTCCCAATGGCGCGGAACCTTCTTGAATTTCAACGATGCCTTTCGTGATCGCTTTGCGCGACAGTCCACACGCACGATGCACCACGGAAACTCCTCCGTAGCCCAAAGCTATGGCTTCACTAGCCGCCATGATGCGCCGGGTGCGTTCGTCCAAAAGTGGCCATACAGAATGGAATTTCTGAGTCAGCTCGGCCAGAGTGCTCATGCTCAAGAGCATAGCACCCATAGGGTCAAAGTTGCAACATTTATTTATTTACGCTGCCTTACGCCCGCCGCGCGCCGACTGCCCAACATAGGCCGATACCTTTTCGTCTTCCCATCTGACAGTTATCTCTTTCCGGTTCAGCGCGACCGGCCCTCCAAACGGTCGCAATTGTTTATCGTCCAGAACAAGCTCTGTCGCCTGGCCGTCGTTTTCGATCAGCACGTATTTCCGAGGTCGATCATCATTTCCGTCCGATTCCGCATCCCTCCAGATGATGTGAAAAGACCCGGTAGTTTCGGCCACTTCTGCTGCAGCCACCGAAGACGGCGTCAGCCCACTTAGAGACAGAACAACGAATAGAGAGACGGTGAGGAATTTGCCGTGGAACTTGTTGCGATGAGTCACGGATGCACGTGAGCTATTGAAGCTCGATAGAAGTCGCGCGAACCCTCTCGGAACGCGGGCCTACTCTGTTTCCAACGATCTTAACGTTCTTCTTATTTAAGCTCAGAGGACCACCGAATTTTTTAGCCAAAGAGTCGTCCAATTCCACTTCCGTAGAACGCCCCTGGGCGTCAACTACAAAATATCTAGCCTTCCCGTTCCAGACGATATGAAGCCATCCAGTGAGGATCTCTTGCCCATCGCCTGCTTGGGCGACCTTCTCTGAAGAAGCCCGCTCAAGACGCACCCGAACCCCGTCCGCACAAGCAGCGGCGAGAAGGAGGAAAGTCATCGCAACGATAAAGCTACGCTGCATAAACACCGTCACGCGTAAGTCCACCTGGCCCTTTACAGCCGGCCTACCGAGATCGTCAAACGATAGCCGGTATCGCTCCTCGGCAAAAACCCTACGCAATCTTAACTCACCGTGGAGGTCATTGATCGCGAAGCTCCATTTAATGAATGGTTATGGCCCTGGCCTTCGCGTTGTTGTTCTCTTTGGTGCCTTCATCCACCGCCTTCTCATCGTCAGCGACAGCGATGATGTAATACCTTCTCGCCGTTATGCCCGTAGGGATGGTCACAGACGTGGAGGCTAAATTGGGTACGCCGAAATCCAGAGGAGGAACAACGCGACTCTCCAGCGGAATATCGCCACCGCCAAATTTCGCATCCGTGGAAAGATAGAAGCGGGTCGTCGCGAACACTACCGAGCCTCCGCCCAGATTCTTGGTTGTGTCGTTCACTTCTATGGTTTCGCCGCGCGCGGCACGTGCCGGAGCCTTAAGGAGAAACACGATATAATCGGGTAAGGCGATTTTGATAGGCACGGACTTCGTGTTGTTGGTTTTCTTTGTCTCAGAAACCAAATTGTCCGCATCCGCCTTGGCAATAAGATAGTAAGTTCCCGCCGGCTTTTCAGCCGGAATGACGATGGAACTAGATCCTTCATTTGAGATACCAGGCGCCAGGACAGGAATAAGCCGGCTGCCAAGCAGTATATCCCCGCCCTCGGCACCGTCATAAATCTTATTGGTGGAAAGGTAGAACTTCGTCGTCGCAGCCGCCGCGAAACCTTTCCCTTGGTTCTTGGTACTATCAGTAACAGTGATTGCCGTGCCCGGTCCCGCAGTGCTGGGAATTCTATTCAGACGAGAGACAATCAGGTCTGAAGGGGTGTTGTTTATCGTAATCGGAACCGGAGCTGAGAAGTCGAAATTATTGGACGGGTCATACGCCTTCGCCTTCACATTGTGAGGGCCGGTAAAGTTGCTGGTATTCCAGTCGCAGTGGAAGGTCGACCCAGAAGTTTTGGTGGTGGTATCTGAACAGGCCAGCGTCGCATCGTCGATATAAAATTCCATCTTCTGAATCGTCCCTGAATTATCCTGAGCCGTCCCTCTGAGTCTAAAGCTCCCGGAAGCTATCTCTCCAGCGGCGGGGGCTATGATCTGCACATTCGTCGGCGGGAACAAGTCCGGCGGCTCATAATTAACGGTGTCGTTGAAAGAGTCCGACTCGTTGCCTGCGACATCCCGGTACTGAACGTAAACTGTCTTAGTTCCTGAGGTTGCGTTGCTGCCAAACTGTGAAAGATCCCAACCGTTCCGCACAGACGCATAACTCTCCCAAGCAGACCAGGTGCTGCTGTTGTTGCTGAAGCGCATCTGAAAAAGCCCGCTCATCGTCTCCGTCGCCCCCAGAGTGTTCAACGTTACGATGAGGGAAAATGTGCTCGCCGCGCCGTTATTTATTGCAATCGTCCCGTTAGTGGGAGCTGTGGCGTCGTACTTAAGCGGCGTCGAGCTCCTGTTATTATGATCTTTATTGCCCTGCCCGTCTTCCAGCCATACATAAACATCCTGACCACCCTGGCCAGTAGCCTGAACTCCAGGGATAGATTGGATGTTGCTCGCAGCTACCCGAGTGCCGTCGCTGGCCGAGTTAGGAGCAGTTCCCACGTTGTACCAAGCTGCCGCTATTCCAGAAGGATCACTGGGATTGGTCCAGTTCAAAGTAAATGAGTTGACATTCGTCCATCCCGAAGGACTTGCAATTAAGCCACTCGGAGCCCCTGGTGCAGAAGTGTCCACATTAACCGTGAAGTCGCGCCTGGCGGGGCTCGGGTCCTCGTTGCCGACCTGATCCTTGGCCTTCACGTAAAAGGTATAATCTCCATTGCCCAACCCGGAATAATTCTTATTGGTGGCGCTGCCAAAGGCCGAAAATTCTGATTCTAGAGGGTGAAGCCGGTAGGCATAGACCAGATTTCCTGTGGCTGTTACACTGTCAGAACCGGTCCATGTAAAGCTTGCTGTATTTACTGTGATCGTGCCGTTGGGACCGCCAGTGATGTTCGTCTCGGGCGGCGCAACATCAGCGGGAACAGTCAAAAAGCTCCGAATAGGACCGGACGTGGTGGTGCCGTGATCATCTTTGGCAACGATCTTCCAGTAATAGAACGTATGGTAGCTCAGGGTGGGAGGTGAAAACGTTAAGCCAGGTTGATCCGTTGATACCAAAGGCGGGTCGGATGTGGTCCCGAAATACACATCGTACGTGACTGTATCCGTGGAGTCCGGATCTCCGCCGGACCAGCTCAGGGTAAGCGCGATCGGCTGCTCACCCGAGCCATCGGGGGGCGTCGGATTACCGGGAGTGTACGGTCCCTGGTTACTGACGGTTATCTGCTTTGTCGCAGTGGCAACGAACCCGTTTCCATCTCTGACCTCGACCACCACATTGAATGCTCCCAGAGTGCTAAATTGGTGAGCAGCAATTTTAAACGGAGAAAGATCAGTATCCCACACTCCGTCCCCATCGAAATCCCAACGAACAAGAAGCTTTGAATCAGGTGTTTGACGGTCAAATGACAGGCTGGCGTCAAATGTGAAAAACGTTCCTACGCTTCCCACTTCCGGTATAACTTCAAAATCTGCAACAGGCGACGAATTGAAGGTCGGTCCACCCAAGGCTCCCCGATCATTTCTGCTGCCGTCCGGGTCGTCATACCTCGCCTCTGGGTGCCCGGAATCAATGCTGGAGGAGCCAGGTAATAAATGAAAGTCATTAGCGGCGCGATTAACAAACATGGGGTCAGCCTGAATGTCCCCTCCTTCCATACCCTTATACGCGCCGCTAAAGTTCTTGGAGTTGTTCCAGTAGGTGTTAAAGGAGGAAAAAATATGCTTATGGATCGTGTCTTGGTGAACTACTTCTTCCACCGCGATGTTGCTGAATGCCATAATATTGTTTCTGTTTAATACTCTTGTCCCAGGGACTGCATTATCAACGTTAATAGCCATGCCAGGCATGTTGACAAAAGTATTATTCTCCACGTTTACCGAAGCTTCCTGGTTAATTCGGACGCCGACAGAATTTCCGATAAACACATTGTTGCGGACCCGTATCTCCTGCGGCGTGTTCACCTTTACACTAAAGTTCATAGGCGCACTGAAAACATTATTTGCGATGATTGCAGGGCCGGTGGGTACTGAGATCGTCCAGATTCCGCCAAATCCTTCGATTTTCGTGTTGGCTGCCATGACAATGTTGGGTATTTGCGACCCCACGATGAATCTGCTCTTGTTCGGTCCAGATCCCTGCAAAGTTACGCCGTCACGGAGGGTAAGGCTTTCGCTATAGTTTCCGGGCGCTAAATGGACGATGTCCCCGGGCTGAGCCGAATCAATCGCCGCCTGGATCGTCGGGTACTGAGTAGGAAGCTCTAAGGTTTGACGGTTTGGGACATAGAGAATGGTATCGGAGAAAGTCGTCCAATTGCCTAAAGAGTCGGATACTTGCGCATAAATGGTCTTTGTCCCTGCCGTGGAGGTGCCACCAAAAGCGTTTAAGTCCCAGTCTTTCTTGATCGTGGAATACGGTTCCTCTAGAGACCAGTTAACCCCGTCATTGCTAAACTTCATCAAAGCTCCGGTGCCCAGCCCGGCCACTAAGTCGGTCAGATCAAACGTCACGGTAACGAGAGGATCGGCCGTCGCGTAGTCCTCGTAATTCACAAACATGGTTCCCGTTGGAGGAACGCTGTCCTGCAAGTAGGTCCCATCGAAGGTCAGAGTCTGACCGCTCAGCAGTATTTTCGCTTGGTACAGAGGGCTGTAGAAGTTTGGAAAAGGCTTGAACGTTATTGTGTAGACCCCAATTGGGACATTGGTCTGTGACCAGTTTGTCCCAGTACCGTTATATGTTCCTTGAGGGCCAACCACCGTAAAACTGGCGTCCGGCCGGTTCGACAGGACCTGAATGGTGCCCGTTGCGTTACTCTCGAAAGTACCCATGTCTGGAGCAGTGCCGGCAAACGGGATTCCAACGTTCGTGCCAGCGTTAATGGCAGGTGAGCCTGAGTTGAGCCGATAATCACCGTTCGTAGCGTTTACAAATGAAGGGCTGGCAGAAATGTTTCCATTTAGGCCGGTCCGGTCAGTAATCCCATTGTAATTGCCACTCGGATTGTTGAAAACGTCATTATAGCCGATCGACGCTGATGTTGTTCCTATTCCGTACCCGTTTTGAAAAACGATGTTGTTTGTGATCGTGGTTGATGGCATTTGAGTACAGATACCGCAGCCCACTGCATTAGAAACGACCGTATTGTTTAAGATCGAGATATTTTCTGAGGGTTCAAAGACCCAAATGCCATTGTTGTTGCCGGTGATAAGGTTGTTTGAGATCTCTGCATTTGATGCGGGCTTTGATCTGAGATGCGTAACCTTTACACCATAACTGCTCCCACTCATTTTGCAGAATCTGATTTTAGACGAATTGGATTCTAAAAGAACTACAGCGTGTGCGGCGAAGGAGATGGGCAGAACCAGATTCAAGCCCTCAATAACAGAACCATCCGCGTCAACCAATCCGTAGAAAGTGTCCAAGAATTCAATTGTTGTCCTTTCGGCACCCGCACCCTTTAGAGAAACTCCGGGTTTCATGACAAGCCCTACGCGCGTGTTCGCATCGTGAGGCCTCAACGGACTGCTCCCGCCTGTTACGGTAAATACGCCGTCGGTAAGGTAAACGGTGTCGCCAGACTTGGCGTTATTAATCGCATCTTGAATGGTTTCGTAAAAGTTTCCCTTCAGGATAATGTTCCCGGGAGTCCCAGTAATTTTTTCGATTGCATCATTGTAAACAGCAGACGGATTTCCTTGATTATCTTTGAATTGTGCGTAGACAGTATAGGTTGTTAAACCAAATTTGCCGCCGTAGGCAGGATCAGATATGTTCCACGGGGCCTGGGAAGCATAAAAATGCCAGTCGGACCAGCTAGTACCGTCATTACTGAAACGCATGTATTGCACTCCGGACCCAACATCGGACGCCGATAAATTCAGAGTCACCGTGTAGGAGATCGTGGTCGGCGCGCCGTTGTTGATCAGGATAGATCCAGTCGGGACAGCCATGTCCGCTACGGTGGTGAAGTGGAACATTGGGCTGGGCCGAACATCTCCTGTGCTGTCAATGGCTTCAATTCCCCATGAAATCCTTTTATTGTACGGAAGATCTGTGGCCGCAAAGCAGGTACCAGTCTGTCCGGAAGACTTAATGTTGTTGGGGAAGAAAAACTCTGTATCCGTCGGACTCACGTAAACATTAAACCGGAGGCTTTCCTCTCCAGGGTGGCCTGCCGACCAGCAGAGATTCACGGCCAGGGGCTGATTCAGCGCGTTATCAGTCGGCGAAATTGCAGTGATCGGTCCCGGCCCCTGGTTGAAGGTCACGGTGGCGCTCTGCGTCCCACTTGGCACACTCTCTCCACAGTTATTCATGGCCTCGACTCGATAGTAATAAGTCCCGGCTGGTTTTCCGCTAAAGAAGAGCGAGAGCGAACTGGATGTCAAGTTGTAGCGCACGGGATTTGAAAATGCGGAAGTGCTATCCTGTTCGAGAAGGTACCCCGTAGAGCCCAAAACCGGGGTCCAACCTACCGTATAATTCCCGTCAGTCACGACAATACTGCTCAAAACGGGGCTCGAAGGTGGCGAGCACGTAACTGAAATTGTAAAATTGCCGTTGCTGCTATCCCAACCGCTCGAATTTGTTGCATCAAACGCGAGGATACCCACCCGAACGGTGCTCGATGGAGAATTCGGAACGCTCCAGGGATAACTTCCGCTATTAACTATATTAATTGCGATTGGATTCCAGTTCATACCGTCAGTCGAATAGAAAAGACTCACGGCTGTGACCGCGATATCGTCAATCGCATTCCAGGTAATCGTCCGAAGAGCTCCGACCGGCCAGTTCTCCCCCCCATTCGGCTTGCCAAGCGTCACAGAAGGCGCAGAATTCGTTGTTGTGCTAGTCGCAAAGCTATTGTTTGCAGAGTACGATAGGTTGCCTGCCGCGTCTCGGCTGAACACTCGGTAATAGTAGGTGGTAGACGGCAAAAGTCCTGTGAGCGTGATCGAATGATTGGTTACCAGACTCGAATCTAGTGCCGATGCGGAACCGCAAGGACAAGGTGAAAGCCCATATTCTAACCGGGACTTCGCAACCTCACTGGTAACCCATGTGATCTTTGCAGTTGTGTCATTTGCGGAAGCGCGTACCGAAGAAATAATCGGAGGGGTCCTGTCGCCTCCGTTATTCACCGTTACGCTCACCACGGCACTTACTCCCACATTACCAGCTCGATCGTACGCTTTAGCTGACAAGCTGTGCGGCCCGTCCGGGTAAAGGACGGTGTTCCACTGATAATCATAAGATGACGTCGGAAACGGGCCATTCCCCCAGTTGGTGTAAACCGGGCTGCCTCCGTCAACATAGAATTCAACTTTTCTAATTCCACTACTATCACTAGCCTGAGCCTTCACAACGACACTTCCATTCAATGCCGCGCCAGTCTGCGGCGCAGTAACATTAATTGCCGGTGCAGTCGTGTCCGACAGTGTAGATCTTACTATTCTCAAGGTAAGGTCTTTTGCCGAGTCGGACCCGTTGACCAACAACACAGTGAGTCTAGTATCTGGATCGAGTATGCTGCTTTCGCTACCGCTACTGGTGTTTGGTGTGACTCGCGTGTCGATAGGCCCACCACCAATTTGGTCGCGCATAATTGCCACGGAAATCGGGCCAGCTGTCGATTTCCAAGACAGGTCAATCTTTAAAGAAGCCGATCCCTTCCATTCGACACGACGGTATCTCGCAGACAGTTCTTTTATGTTAGCTGATATTGTCTCGTCTACTGGTAGTGAAGATAGGTCCTTAGACTCAAATGTCTCCTCTTCAAGCTTGAACATGCCACTGCTGACATTACCAACCTCGGTGCCTCTTGCAACAGCGATAGCGAAGTCGGTGAACATCTCTGAAAGATCCTTTCCTGTCACACCTGAGATAGTATCATTAAGATTGTCACCGCCTAACAGAGAATCCGGCAAAACTCTACGGATGATTTTGAGAGTATTGTTGACCCCGGATATCGAACTAAGATAATGCCAGAATTGCCACGCGGCGTAGCCTTGGTCATAGAGCGGCGCTGCAAGGCCATAATAATCATACAATAGATGCTTTCCAACAACCGGTCCTTCTATCCACCGCGCCGTACCTTCCATAATCCACAGTTCACAGTTGCCCAAAGAACAGCCAGCTTGGCCTTGTTTATCCTGAATCCAGTGGAATAATTCGTGCGCAGCGACCCAGTCGGCGAGTTCTTGGAGTGTGAGACCGAATTCTTTTGCCCAGTCGCTGTCCGGCCATAGGTCCTTGTTGTCAAAATACACGTTGTCAAAAGCTGCGTTATACGCCCCCCCGGGTTGGAGACACAATGTCCAACTAGTAACGCAGTCCCTAATGAACACCTTTGGCAGCGTCCGTGGTACTTTGTACCCGAGGGACGGTAACACACGCTCATACCAGTCATATGCATTATCAAGAGCGTCTCCAATAGCTTCTACATAGTCTGGTATGCCATTGGCTGGTGACGTGTCAGTTCCCACGATTGCATGGGCACCGGAGACCTCATAAGATATCTTGAATCCCCGACCCGAGGTATATTCAGACTCCGCACGGGCGGTTGAGGCGGGCCACGTCTGGAGAACAAGAAGAGTCACTAGAAGCACAAAGCTGGTCAATTGGACTCTTTGTATCACCATAGGCAGTCTCCTAGCCCGGATTATTCATGGTTAAGCGAATAAAAAAGCCATCGACACCGTCAAACTATGCAAGAAATTTTACTGGTTCCTGATACTGCTTCATCTCTTCATTGGACTTTTTGACCTGCTGTTTCATTTCCGTCACGCCGACGGATCGCGAACCGGTCAAGATCCCCGAAGTCTTATCAGAATGAGTGATAGAATAGCCGAGGCTAAGCAGAGCCTGAGTTGCAGAACGGTAAGCAGTGTCACAGTTCACATCCAAACTGCGCACTTCAAGTTGACGTGAACCCAATTGTGTTGGGTCTTCGGTTGCAGTTTGCCCCATTGCGGGCAGTGGCGTTAAAGCAAGAAGAAATCCAGCTATCACCAACGAATTTGCCTTGAGCTTCACCAGAACCTCCTAGAATTTCGTCGCGCTCAACCGGTAATCGGTAACAACCCCTTTGTCATTGTAGTAGACCAGAAGAAACACGGTTGTAGTTGATTCCGTTCGGCGGGCCTGTTCTTGAGTTTGCTGTTGAGTCTGAGTAGCAGACTGGCCGACGCTGCCGCCGACGAGTCCTATCACTCCACCAAGTACCCCCGCGCCAGCACCGCCAATCAGTCCGGCGCCGCCTGCGCCAATCCGTGCGCCTGAAGCCCCAATGGCTCCCACTCTTGCTCCGGTCGCCGCCTCCGCCATGTCTCGTGACACCTTGTCATAGCCCCACATCTCCCCCGCGCCGGACCTCGTGACCATATCCGGCGGACCAAAGATCTCCATGATCTCCGCCTGGGTCGTCTTTCCCTTCTGAATGTGCTTCACCACCATTCCCGGTGTGAGCGTCGACGCCTTCGGCTGAACTTCGGGAGCCACAACCGGCAACTGCTGTCTGGGAAGCTCTTGCTGAGGAAGCTGCACGGGCGGCAAACAGGCCGACAACAACAGTGCCAGCAGACCTGTTAGAAGACTCTTCATATCCCCTCCTATCGCTCGATATGACGGCGAACCCTCTCGGTGATGTACGCATGTTGAAACATTCGGCTTCGGTGTCGTCTCTGCGGTGACGGGGTTTACCAGTAGCAAGATGAGAAATAGGTAGGCCGCCCGGCCACAGCGACCGTCTTACTTGCTAGACGGGCCTACCACAACCGCGAGAACCCTGGCCAATATTTTTTTGGAATAATGCGTTATGTCTGTTTGGCTATGGGGAGGCCTGCAGTGCAGACGCTCCATCACAGCCGGCCGTCTGTGTCCAAACGGCGGCTTGAGCGTTCCCTTGAGAGGGATTTGCGAGTTTGAACCTGAGACGATAGTCCAAAAGGACAATGGGGGGCAGCAATTCCGGACCGTAACACACGGGACCCCAAGACCTGTAGGGCAGGCCCATGGCCATGGGGCTTGCTGCCTAAGAACCCATCCTAAAAAGCC
>JACQUW010000390.1 GCA_016210115.1 Deltaproteobacteria bacterium
CTGGTGGTGGAGGACGAGGCTGATATTCGTAAGCTGGTGCACTATAATCTAGCACAGGAACGCTATATGGTGCTTGAGGCGGAGGATGGGGAAAAGGCGCTGAAGATGATCCACCGGGAGAGGCCGGATTTAGTCATTCTGGATCTCATGCTTCCCGGTCTTTCCGGGCTCGAGGTTTGCAAAGTCCTCTGCGATACGCCTGAGACGGCGCGTGTGCCGATCCTGATGCTGACGGCGAAAGCCGGGGAAGCCGATCGGGTCGTAGGACTGGAGATGGGCGCGGACGACTATCTCGTCAAGCCCTTCAGTCCGAGGGAGTTGGTCGCTCGAGTTAAAGCGATCCTGCGCAGGACGGAAAGGCCCTCTGCCGGCCCCGGGGTCGAGCTTTTTGAAAAAGGTTCATTCAAGATCAATTTTACCACCTACGAGGTTTCCGTCAGGGGAAAACCCGTAAAGCTCACTCTCAAGGAGTTTGAGCTTTTGCGCTTCCTGGTCCAGAATCCAAACCGGGTTCTGACCCGGGATCAACTCCTGGATCGAGTCTGGGGCGGCGAGGTCTACGTGGATCCCCGCACCGTCGACGTCCATGTGCGACGGTTGAGAAAAGCGATCGAAGAAAACGATCGCAAACCCGAATGGGTTCTGACAGTCCGGGGGGTAGGTTATAAGTTCGATGAGAGCGCCCTGGAAAAGTAATCTGTTCGTCCGGTTTTTTCTTTTCTATCTTGTCGGCGCCGTTGTCATCTCCATCCTGCTTCATTTTTACTCCGAGACCAGGATTCGGAATTTCTACCTCACTTCGGTTTCGAACGAATTACTGGAGAAATCGAAACTGCTGGCCCGCCTGCTTCCCTCGCGAGTCGAGGGCGAAACGCTGGATCGAATCTGCCGCGATCTTGCTCGCAACTCCGGTTCTAGAATCACGGTAATCGCGCTGGACGGACGGGTCCTGGGCGACTCTGATCAACCGTCCTCCTCGATGGAAAATCACGGCATCCGCCCCGAAGTGGTGGAAGCGCTTTCGGATGGGGTGGGGAGCAGTGTCCGTTATAGTGAGACCGTCAGATACGAGATGCTGTACCAGGCTTTTCTCCAGCGAGATCAGGACATAAGCCGGATTATCCGAGTGTCGGTTCCCCTGGATACGATCGAACGCACCGTTGCGTCCATCCGTCGTGTCATCCTTATCGGGCTCCTCCTGGTATCAGCATTGGGCTTGCTCATGGCTTTCTTTTTCTCTCGGCACCTGAGGCTCAGAGTAAGGCGAATGGCGGATTTTTCCCAGCAAGTGTCTCGAGGCTGTTTTCCGAAGGGACCGATTCAGGTCACCCGAGAGGACGAACTCGGTATACTGGAAAAGAATCTAAGCCATATGAGCGATGACCTTCAGGAAAGGATGAAGGCGATCGTGGAAGAAAAGGAGAAGGTCGAATCGATTCTAAGGTGTATGACGGAGGGAGTTCTGGTCGTGGACACTCAGGGCCGTCTGATTCTCTTGAACCAGAATGCGAGACGGATGTTCAGTCTCCCCGCGGAAGCGGAATTTGGCGGCGCTTCGTTTCTGGAGGTCTCGCGCCACCCTGAGATGAAAACTCTGATGCGAGAGGTGCTTGGCTGTGATTGCGCCAAGGAGTGTTTTGCCAAAGAGGTCGCTTTAGAAGGAAATAAATGGTTTCGGGTCAGTGCGGTGAGCCTGCAGGGCGGGGACGAAAGGCGGTTGGGTTACATTTTGGTTTTTCATGACGTGACTGAACTCAAGCGCCTGGAAACGATGCGGGCGGATTTTGTCGCCAATGTATCGCACGAGATCAGAACTCCTCTGGCCGCGATTAAGGGATATGCGGAGACCCTACTGCGTAACCCTCCGAAAGAGCCGGAGACCGCCCGGCACTTTCTTAAAGTCATCGACCGCCACTCTGAAAGGCTTGGCCGGCTAATCGACGATCTGTTGGCCATCGCTGATTTTGAGGCTGGAAAAATTGAATTGGCAAAGGAACACATACAACCGGGTTATCTGGTGGAGCGCGTGTTGGAGATTTTTCAGGATCAGGCCAGAAACAAGAATATCACGCTGTCATCAACCGTTGACGGCGACCTGCCTTCCATCGTCGGCGATTCGGATCGCCTCCAACAACTTCTCATCAACCTGATAGACAACGCCTTAAAGTACACGCCCTCGGGCGGCCGGATCGAAATCATTGCCCGCCTGGTTTCTTCTAATAATCATCGCCCGGCTATGGTAGAGATCTCCGTAGCGGACACGGGCTGCGGCATTTCCGAAAAGGATCTTCCAAGACTAACGGAACGTTTTTATCGGGTCGATAAGGCGCGGTCCCGAGAGCTTGGAGGGACGGGCCTTGGGCTGGCTATTGTCAAACACATCGTCCAGGCACATGAGGGGTTGTTGAAAATAGAAAGCCAGTTGCGAAAGGGAACCACAATTCGAGTTTCACTGCCAGTGAAGGACGAAGCTAGAAAGCGCCTCGGATAATCACCGCCAAACACCTGCATCAAAGGCTCTTCCCCTCCCGGATTCCCGGAAAGCATGTCCTGAGCATGGTCGAAGAGCGATTCCCTCAGGGGCAGCCCTTCCGCTCGCAGCCGATGGGCCAATGCCTCGAGGCCCCGAGTCGTTATTGCCCGGTCTATGCCGCCCAGAACCTACACGGTTCTACGTCTGCGACCTCCAGGCCTGCTCCTTCGGTCACAGCTTAATGGTCAAGCGTGATCCTAATGATGCTGAATATTCTCCCGATTCCTTGACAATCTGTTTTCTTCGCTGATAGTTTACACGCGCCCAGAGAGGAAAAGGATCGAGGAAGAACTTATGTTCAAATTCAATCCGCACCGGGAGAAGTTTTTCGACCTTTTTAAGGAAGCGGCGGAAAACGCGCTTGCGGGGGCCCGTGCTCTGAAAGAGATGTTTGAGACATACGACAATCCCCAGGAGTCCTGGAAAAAGATCAAGGATCTGGAGCACGAGGGAGACCGGGTAACCCATCGCACCATTCGGATGCTGAACCAGACTTTCCTCACTCCCATTGACGCAGAGGACATCCACGCGCTCTCGACCGCGCTGGACAACGTCATGGATGCCATCGAGGCTGCTGCCTCGCGAATGGTCCTGTACAAGATAGACAAGGTATCCCCTGAAGCCCTGGAGTTGTGCGAGATCATCGTCACATCCACAGAGCAGATGGCCAAGGCCATCTCCCATTTGCCGAAACTGGATGAAATGGACGACTACTGCATCGAAATCAACCGTTTAGAGAACGCGGCGGATGACATTTATCGGAAAGCCATCGGGGATCTTTTTAATGAGGAACGGCCTCCCTTGGAAGTGATCAAGTGGCGGGACGTGTTCGAGATCCTGGAGTCGGCGACCGACCGGTGCGAAGATGTGGCGAACATACTCGAGAGCATCGGGTTGAAGCACAGCTGATCTCCCAGGAGCCTTCAGTGACTGATTTGATTCCCGTCAGTTTCGTTATTCTTCTCGTTTTAGGTGCGGAGTTCGTCAACGGCTGGACCGATGCTCCGAATTCGATTGCGACGGTCGTCTCAACACGAGTCCTGTCGCCGTTTCAGGCCCTGGCGATGGCCACCGTGCTCAACGCTCTTGGCGCCATGTCCGGCACAGCCGTCGCCGCAACCATCGGCAAGGGAATTGTCCAGAGCGACGTTATAAATCTGGCAACCGTGGCCGCGGCCATGGTCGGAATAATCTTCTTTAGCACCCTTGCCTGGTATTACGGGCTTCCCACGAGCGAAAGCCATGCTTTGGTGGCTGGACTCACCGGGGCGGCTTTAGCCAAGGCTGGGCCTTCAGCGGTTCTATGGGAAGGATGGAGCAAGGTCGGCATCGGCCTTCTTTTTTCCACTTTCCTGGGTTTCTTTGGCGGACTCGCCATAATGGGGAGCCTTTACCGCCTGCTCGGAAACACTCCACCAGGAACCGTGCGGCGATATTTCGGCCGGCTGCAGATTCTATCGGCGGCCTTTATGGCCTTCAGCCATGGCTCCAACGACGGACAAAAGTTTATCGGTGCCTTCGCCCTCACGCTGCTCCTGGGGGGCGTGTTCCCGGAATTCCACATTCCTTTCTGGGTGATTATTCTCTGCGCTCTCACGATGGCCATCGGAACGGCCATCGGCGGCTGGCGCATCGTTCGAACCATGGGGATCAAAATCACGCGGCTGGAGCCGGTGCACGGATTTGCCGCGGAGACTGGCGCGGCGATGACGATCGAGCTTGCCTCCCGTCTTGGGATTCCGCTCAGCACGACTCACACGATCAGTACGACGATCATGGGCGTGGGAGCGATTCGGCGCCTTTCGGCAGTGCGATGGGGCGTTACGCTGGAGATTGTGAGCGCGTGGATTCTAACTTTTCCCGTCTGTGGCGCGATTGGCTGGCTGGTCACCAAAGTGTGGATGCTGTTAACATCGGGTTAGACCGGCATGACGCCATGCTTTTTTCGTGGTCTCGCCTCTTTTTTCCCTTTCAGGATCTCGAGCGCTTGAATCAGACGCTGCCGGGTCTCAGCCGGATGGATCACGCCCTGAGCAAACTGTTTTGACAAGGCTTCAAAGGGACCGCTGAATCGGGCGGCGTACTCTTCCATCTTCTCTCGTCTGGTTCGCTCAGGATCATCGGACTGCTCGATCTCTTTCCGATAGAGCACATTGACGGCTCCTCCGCCTCCCATAACCGCCAGTTCAACGCCGGGCCAGACAAAAAGCTGGTCCGCTCCCATTTCCCTCGTGCACATGGCCTGTTTGGCCCCTCCGTAACCCTTGCGCAAGAAGATCGTGATCTTGGGCGTCGTTGCCTCCGCATACGCATAGAGAAGCTTTGCCCCGTGCCTGATGATTCCTTTTTCCTCTTGCTGTTTGCCAGGAAAAAATCCAGGCACATCCACGAGCGTGACGACGGGAATATTGAAGGCATCACAGAAGCGGATGAAGCGCGCGCCTTTGTCCGAGGCGTCCACGTCTAAACTGCCGGCCAGAAACATGGGTTGGTTGGCGACGAAGCCCACGGGAGAGCCGTCGAGTCTCGCGAATCCGATCACGAGATTGCGCGCGAATTTGGCCTTGAGCTCGAGGAAATCGCCGTCGTCGACGAGCGTCTTGATCAACTTAATTACGTCATATGCTTTGCGAATGTCTTCGGGAACGATCGCCTCGATGTTGCCGGCGCGGGGCGGTTGTGGGTCGGCGCGGGGCGGCGCGGAGTCATAACTCGACGGAAGAAAACCCAGCAGCCGGCGTATCGTAGCGAGGCACTCCGCATCGTTTCTCACTATCAGATCGGCGACGCCGGAAACCTCCGAATGCACCTTACCGCCCCCAAGCTCTTCCATGCTGATCTGTTCGCCGAGAACCTCCTTGATGACGGCAGGTCCGGTGATGAACATCTGGCTGCTTCCCTGAACCATGATGACGAAGTCGGTGAGAGCCGGCGAGTAGGAGGCGACACCGATGCAGGGGCCCATAATCGCGGAGATCTGGGGAATGACCCCTGACGCGATGCTGTTTTCGAAGAAGATTTTTCCTATGGCGGTGGTTACGGAAAGCCCCTCCTGGATTCGGGCTCCTGGAGAGTCGTAGAGTCCGATCAGGGGGAGCCCTAAATTGCGAGCCGCTTGAATGACGTAGGCAATCTTCTCAGCATGGGCACTGCCAACGGTTCCCGCGAGGATGCTGCGGTCTTGAGCGAATAAATAGACCGGCCTGCCGGCAATCTTGCCGTAGCCGGCGACCACCCCGTCGGTCGGTTGTTTCTTTTCTTCCATGCCGAAATCCCTCGACTGGGTTTCGGCCAGCATAAACTCTTCGACAAAGCTTCCGGGATCGAGCAGGCGCTCTATCCGTTCTCGGGCGGTGAGTTTTCCCTCGCTCCGTTGTTTCTCCGCGGCTTTGGGTTCTCCCTCGAGGGCCCGCTTCTTAATCTCAGCGAGTTTTTTGAGGAGATCTTCCCGTGTCGGCATCCATTTCTCCGGAAGGAACTACACGATTCCCATTCCCTTGAGTACGGAGAGCATGATTGCGGCAGCGATGACAGAGCCGATCTGTCCTCCGGCATTCGCGCTCATCGCGTGCATGAGGAGATGGCTCTTCTTGTTGTACTTCTGGCCTTCAGCCTGGACGACCCTGGCCGACATTGGAAAGGCGGAGATCCCGGCGGCTCCGATGAGCGGATTGACCTTGCCTCCGGTGAGCACACACATCAGCTTTCCAAAAAGGACGCCCATCACGGTGTCCAGGCCGATAGCGACCAGTCCCAGAATCAGGACCATCATCGTCTCAACCCGCAGGAATTTATTCGCCTCCATCGTAGCCCCGATGGAAAGCCCCAGGAGAAGAGTGACGATATTGGTGATCTCATTTTCAGAGGCGTGCTTGAGTCTTTCGACGACGCCGGACTCCTTCATCAGATTCCCCAGCATGACCATGCCGATAAGCGGCGTTCCCAACGGCGCTATAATGGAGGCTACGACGGTGACGACCACCGGAAAAAGAATTTTCGTGGTTTTTGAAACCGGTTGCTTTACGGTCCCCATCACGATCTTTTTTTCCTTGTCTGTCGTCAGCAGGCGCATGATCGGGGGTTGAATGAGCGGGACCAGAGACATGTACGAGTATGCCGCCACAGAAACGGCCCCAAGCAGGTGCGGGGCATATTTCGACGTCACATAGATGGAGGTTGGACCGTCGCACGCGCCGATAATCCCAATAGCGACAGCCTCAAGCTTGTCGAACCCTAAAGCCAACGCAAGGAGCAGCGTGAGGAAAATGCCGAACTGGCCGGCGGCTCCGAGCAGGATAATCTTGGGATTCTCCATCAGCGGCTGAAAGTCGGTCATCGCTCCGATGCCAACAAAGATCAGGATTGGAAAGATCTCCGTCAGCACGCCGGTATCATAAAAGAAGCGCAGCACACCGTCTTGTTCCATCAGCCCTGCCAGAGGAATGTTGACCAGAATGGCTCCGAAGCCGATAGGGAGGAGCAGCAACGGCTCAAAGCCTTTTCGGATTCCTAAGTAAAGGAGCAGAGAACCAATCAGAATCATCACAACCTGGCCGAGCTCGAGATGAGAGATGCCCAGTAGAAGACCCTGAAGTCCGGAGGCGAGCGCAGATTCCACTTTTTTCTCCTAATTTTTCGCGGCGGCTTTTGCCTGAATTGCGGGAAAGAGTTTTTTCAGAACAAGAACGACCAAGCTCAGAACCCACAGGACAAGCATCGTCCCTCCCATGCCGATTAAGGCAAGAGTCCAGCCAAACGTCCACGTATCCATTGATAGTTCTCCTTGGAGAGGTGAAAGGAAGGGAGTTTAGTCAATTTCGGCGAGGGCCTGCTCGGCCTCGACCGCCTGCCCAGGTGAGACTTTGATTTCTTTTAGAACTCCGGAGATCGGCGCCACAACGGGAATCTCCATTTTCATGGCTTCCATGACAATTAAGACTTCGTCCTCCTCCACTTGGTCACCGACGTTCTTCTCGATCTTCAAGATCTTTCCCACCATAGGTGCAGTCACAGTTGTTGCCACGGCAAACCTCCTTTGTAAGTTAGAGTGTCAAGTCTCGAGTTTCGACTTGAGCCACAACTTCAAACCGGAAACCAGAAACTTGTTATGCCATTTAGTAAACTTTCCATCCGATTGTCAACCAGAAGCCGTGCGGTCTCTGCCGTTCGGACACCAGCCCGCAACCAGATTGACAAATGGTGCGGATCGTAGGTAAGCTTGCAGCGTCTTGTCAGGGTCCTTTTACCGGAGAGCGCGCCGAGAGTCCGTTATGGCTTCGGGCTCTTTCGAGTCCTGCCCTTCCGTATGAGGTTATCCGAGCAAAGTCGCGTCCCTGTATTCAAACAAGGAGGTCCAAGATGGGAGCGAAGCTGTACGTGGGGAATCTTCCCTACTCGGTAGCGGAGGCAAAGCTCCAGGAGCTCTTTTCTCGGCATGGCTCTGTGGTGAGCGCCAGGATCATCACCGACAAGTTCAGTGGGCGGTCCAAAGGTTTTGGTTTTGTCGAGATGGGGTCGAGTGAAGAGGCAGAGCGGGCTGCCGCAGCGCTCAACGGCCACGAATTCGAGGGCAGAACCCTCGTGGTCAGTGAGGCGCGCCCGCAGGAGGGTCGTCCCGCGCGCGGTCCCGGCAGGGGCGGGCCCTCTCGTCCTGAGAGGGCCTAATCAGTCTCGATCAGCTCTAGAAATTCCCGTTCATCGAGGGTGCGGATTCCCAAAGCCTTGGCTCGCGCCAGCTTCGAGCCCGCATCCGCCCCGACGACGATGTAGTCCGTGTTCCGACTGACGCTGGAGGCGACACGTCCGCCCAGGGATTCGATTCGCCCCTGCGCTTCGCTTCGAGACAAGCTCTCCAGAGCGCCTGTCAAGACGAAGGTTGATCCCGAAAGTTTTCCTTCCCTCCCGGGCTCTCTCTTGAATCGGATTCCCGCCCTCAGGAGTTTCTCAATCACTGTGCGATTTTCTCTTTGAGCGAAAAAGCGCGCGATACTTTTGGCTACCTCGGGGCCGATCTCGCGCACCTCCATAAGTTTTTCTTCGGAAGCTTCCATCAAAGAACCAAGGTCCCCGAAGTGGTCGGCCAAAAGCTTTGCCGTCGCATCTCCCACGTGGCGGATTCCCAAGGCCGTTAAAAATCGTGGAAGAGTGGAATCCTTGCTTCGCTGGATCGCGGCGAGAAGATTCCCGGCGGATTTTTCTCCCATCCGCTCGAGCGCCGCAACCTGGTCTTTTTGCAGATGGTAGAGATCGGCCATATCTTTTACCATTCCCTTGTCCACGACTTGATCGATGAGTTTTTCGCCGAGACCCTCGATATCCATCGCCCCTCGCGAGCCGAAGAACTTAAGACTCTCTTTCAGTTTAGCGGGACACGACAGCCCGACACAACGATACGCCACTTCGCCTTCTTCCCGGTAAACCGACGAACCGCATACGGGGCAGCGCTCGGGCATTCTGAATTTTTTTTCTCGACCGCTCCTCTTTTCTCTCAGGACCTCTACGACATAGGGAATCACGTCTCCGGCGCGCTCCAGCACCACCATGTCGCCGATCCGGATATCCTTTCGTTCTATCTCGTCCATGTTGTGGAGTGAGGCGCTCCTGACAGTAACGCCTCCCACTGGCACAGGCTCCAGACTCGCGACCGGAGTCAGAGTTCCTGTTCTCCCCACCTGAGGCTGGATATCCACGATGCGCGTGGCGGCCTGGCGCGGCTTGAATTTGTAGGCGATGGCCCAACGGGGAGAACGCGCAATCTCTCCGAGCCGCCGCTGCAGCTCGAGGCTGTTAACCTTGATAACGAGACCGTCGATCTCGTAGGGAAGCTCATCCCGTTTTCTTTCCATTTCCTCGTGAGCCGCGAAGATCTCCTGCAAGCTATGGCAGAGGCGGGCAAACGGCACCGGCCTGAGTCCCCAGTCCTTGAAAGCCTCCAGAATATCCGCGTAATTCGTAAAGGGGACTCCTCGTATCTGGCCGGTGCCGTGGCAGAAAATGTCCAGCGGCCGCTTCGCGGTGATCGAAGAGTCGAGTTGCTTGAGCGAGCCTGCTGCCGCGTTGCGCGGGTTGGCGAACACCGGCTGCCCTTCCTCTTCACGTTCCCGATTGAGTTTTCGGAAAGCCTGCAACGGCAAAAACACCTCACCGCGAACCTCCAAATAGTCGGGGATGCGTTTCCGGGTTTTGCGTAAGGTAAGCGGAACGGAGCGGATCGTTCTCAGGTTAAGAGTAATGTCCTCGCCGTTAATCCCGTCCCCTCGCGTGGATCCAACGGTGAAGCTGCCGTGCTCATACACGAGCTCAACGGCGACTCCGTCGATCTTCGGTTCCACGATATATTCGATGGGTCGCGAGCTCTTGAGGAAGCGCCGGATTCGCTCCTCAAATTCCTCCATTTCATCCCGGTTGGTCGCATTGTTGAGCGAGAGCATTGGCAGCGTGTGGCGAACACTGGCGAATTTCTCAAGCGGAGGCGCGCCCACTTTTTGCGTGGGAGAATCCGGGGAGGCGAATTCTGGATGACTTTTTTCTAACTCGATAAGTCTCCGAAAAAGACGGTCGTATTCCGCGTCAGTGATAACCGGGTTATCGAGAACGTAGTAGCAATAATTGTGCTTCTCTATCTCCTCACGGAGGCGGAGGATCTCTTTTGTGATGTCGTCTCGGGGAAGCGTCATGCTCGCAACGCTCGGAGAGTCAGCCCAATTTCCTCAGCCCGAAAAAGGGTTCGTGGCTCAGGGCTAAATCGTGGACTCATCGCTGGCTGACAAAAAAACTAGCATAATTGTTCCGGCGTTAGAAGGGAGAATTCTCTTGATTGACCCTCCAGGGGGAGTGTGTTAACAAACTTGATAATGCGTTTTCTCTTCTTTTTGGCGCTCTTGGCAACTCTGGCGCCAGCCTGCGTCCCGACCGTCCCCCAAATTAAACGCCCGCCGGAGAATGTCGTTTGGGAACCGGCACCTCCTTCCGAGGCTCCATTCCTGCGTCAAAAGAAAGTGCAGGTGCCGGCAGAAGCCAGGGCGTTGAGCCATTTTGCCAAGGGCCAGGTGTTTTTGAACCAGGGCGAATTCGCTCAGGGTCTCGAAGAGTACGAAAGCGCTGTTCAAGCTGATCCCTCCAATGCTTTTCTCCGCTATCGTCTGGCCACGCTTTATCTCCGAAAAGGAGACGCTCCCAAGGCCCTGATCCAGGCGGAAGAGGCGGTCCGGCTCGACCCCAAAGCGATTGAGAATCATCTTCTCCTCGCGAGTCTTTACTCTTCAACAGGAGAAGATTCAAAGGGGATCCAAGAGTATGAGGAGGTGCTCCGTCTCGATCCCAACACTCAGGAGGCGCTGCTTTATTTGGGGGCGCTTTACCTGAAGTCCGCAAACCACGAAAAGGCTACGCAGGGCCTGCAGCAACTTTTGGCTCTAAACCCCAATTCCTTTCTAGGCCACTATTATCTCGGGCGCGTGCGGGCCAAAAGCCGTCTCTATCTCGCGGCGGAAGAGAGTTACCGCAGGGCTCTGGAGTTGAATCCAAAATCCGAAGCGGTGCTGTTGGATCTGGCTCTGGTCTATGAGCTTCAGGGAAAAACCGATGAAGCGATCGAGACCTATCAGAAGATCGCGGAGAGCAGCCCGAAGAACGTCTGGGTAGCGAAAAGGCTGCGCGAGCTTCGCCAGGGCGAGAGCAAACCGGACGAAGCCCTCGACCAGTTTCAACAGCTCGAACGCGTGGAGGCGGACCCCCGAGAGACCCGCACTAAGATCGGTCTTATCTTCTATGAAAAGGGCGATTTTGGTCGCGCCGCGGCGGAGTTTAATTTGGTGCTGGCATCGGATCCCGCGAATCACCGGGTGATATATTATCTTGGCTCCACCTACTCCGAAATGAAAATGGATGCCCGAGCCCTGGAGGAGTTCGCGCGGATACCGGAAACCAGCGAGTACTATGCGGATGCCCGAATACAGATGGCTTACATTTACGACCGACGCGAGGAGACCCCCAAAGCCGTCGAAGCGGTTCGCCAGGCACTGGAAAAGAGAAAAGATCAGAAGGAGCTGCTCGGTCTTCTTGCTTCGTTGCACCGCAAAGCGAAAGAATATCCTGACGCCATCGAGATCCTGCAAAGATTGGCGGCCATGGACCCGAAGAATGATCAGATCCAGTTTCAGCTCGGGGTTGTTTACGATGAGAGTAAAAACAAAGAGAACGCCGTCGAGCATATGAAAAAGGCGATTGAGCTGAACCCGAAGAACGCCGCCGCCTTGAACTATCTCGGGTACACCTGGGCTGAAATGGGAATCCACCTGGATGAATCAGAGAGCCTGATCTTGAGGGCCTTACAGATCGAACCCAACGATGGGTATTACATCGACAGTCTGGGCTGGGTCTATTATCAGAAAGGTGATTATCCGCGGGCCGTAGAGCAGTTGGAAAGGGCAGCCGTTCTCGCCAACGACGATCCGACCATCGCCGAACATCTGGGAGATGCCTATGAGAAAGCGGGTAGGCTGGATCAGGCTTTGGAGCGGTACCGTGACGCCCTGAAAAAAACGAAAGACGAGGCGCAAATAAAGAGAATACGGGAAAAGATCCAGGTTTTGGAGAGAAAGATTTGAAGCCTCTGTCATGGTTGGGGGGATTGGCTTGCCTGCCGGGCACGGCCCTTCTAATCCTGTTTGGTTTTGGCGCCGGGATCTTAAGCTGCGCGCAAGTCGTTTCTGAAGAATCTGTCTTATCCGAGAGCCTTCCATCTAAAACTTGGACTGTGGGGGAGTTCGTCGGAATTTTATCCCAAAGAATAGAAGACTTTCGTTCTCTCCGTGCCCTGGCGACCGTCAATTATTCCGGGCCGGACGGACGAGCCGGCTTTCAAGAGGCCGTCATCGTGCACAGACCAGACCGGCTCCGCCTTGAAACTCTTTCTCCTCTGGGAGTTATATTGATTGTAACGGCTGACGCCGACGAGCTGGCGGGGTTTCACACGAGGGAGGGTTTATTTTATCGCGGCAGGAGCTCTAAACAAAATCTTCTTTACTACACGCAAATCCCCCTTGAGCTGAGAGAAATCACCGCGCTTTTGATGGGCCTGCCGCCGGTCAGCCTGCAGCCCGGTTGGGAAGGTGAAGGAAATTCACTTTATCGGGACGTGGCTGGAGGGCGAAGAGAAAAGGTTGCCTTTCATGTTTCACTCGGTGTGCCAGCCAGTTGGGAGCGTTCGGGACAAGACGGGACTCCGGAGTTGAGCGCTCAGTTTTCTGATTATTCCGCCACCACAGCCGGCCCCTTTCCGCATAAAATCGTTCTCGAAGCCCGCGCTCCTAAACTGCGGTTGGAGATTCGGTATCAGGAGCCGGAGGTCAACGTCTCCCTCCCTTCCGGCCTTTTCGTTCAGCAAAAGCCGGGAAACGCAAAAGAGATCCCTCTGGAATCTTTGGGCGGATGAAATCCACGGCCTCGTTAAGTGTGAGATTCCTGATTCTCGCCTGCTTGCTTGTTCTATGGGGTTGCGGTGAGACAGAGAGCCGGACCGGGGACCCTGTTTCCGCAGGCGCTCCGAGCCGCTCTGCACCGACCTATGGCGATTCCATCATCGAGGCCTCGATTGGAGATATCAGCGGGCTCATTCCGAATATCACGAGCGATTCCGCTTCCCATGACGTTGGTGGTTTCATCTATGCGAGCCTGGTGCGCACGGACAAGAACCTCCGCTTGGAAGGCGAGATGGCCGAATCCTGGGAGGTTTCGCCGGATGAACGGACTATCACATTTCACTTGCGGAAAGGGGTTCGATGGCATGACGGGGTGGAGTTTACCGCGGATGATGTGGATTTTACCTACCGGTTCATGGCCGATCCGAAAACACCCACCGCGTACGGAGAATCCTTCCGGCAAATTCAGAAGGCCGAGGTCGTGGATCGTTATACGTATCGCGTTCATTACGCCAAACCTTATGCTCCGGCACTGATCCGTTGGGGCACCACGATCTTGCCGAAGCATATATTGGAGGCACCCTGGAAAGAGGGCAAGGACCTGCGCCAGACGGAACAGAATCGCCATCCGATAGGAACCGGCCCCTACAAATTTCAGGAATGGAAGACCGGGGAGAAGATCGTCCTGGTTGCAAATCCAGACTATTTTGAGGGGCGCCCCTATGTCGACCGCGTTGTTTATCGTATCATTCCGGACCAGGCGACGATCTTTCTCGAGCTGAAGGCCAAGAATATCGACCTGTCGGGCCTTACGCCGCTCCAGTTCCGGCGCCAGACCGACTACCCGGCTTTCAAGAAATCTTTTGTCAAATATACCCACCTTTCGAACGGCTACACCTATCTTGGATTCAACCTTCAGGATCCTCGATTCCAGGATAAGCGGGTGCGGCAGGCGATCGCTCATGCGATCAACCGCCAGGAGATCATCGATGGCGTTCTCTTGGGTTTGGGACAACTCGCCGTCGGCCCCTATAAGCCGGGGACATGGGTCTACAATCCAAATGTCAGGCGCTACGATTTCGATCCCGAGAAAGCGAAGGAACTACTCAAGGCCGCGGGCTGGGCAGATAGGGACGGGGACGGGATTGTCGACAAGGACGGACGACCTTTTCACTTCACGATCCGGACGAACCAGGGGAATGCGGTGCGCATCCAGACGGCGGAAATGATTCAGCGGCGGCTTAAGGCGGTGGGTATCGACGTAAGAATCCATGTGGTCGAATGGGCCGCCTTTCTGAACACGTTCATCAGAAAGAAAAATTTCGAGGCGATCATTCTAGGTTGGGGGTTGGGGATCGATCCCGACCAGTATGACATCTGGCATTCGAGCAAGGCGGGCCCCGATGAGCTCAACCACATCTCTTACAGGAATCCCCAAGTGGACGAGTTGCTGGAAGCGGGACGGCGGACTTTTAATGAGGCGCGGCGGAAAGAAATCTATTCTCGTCTACAGGAGATTCTAGCGGAGGAGCAGCCCATTGTCTTTCTCTATGTGCCGGAGGCATTGACGGCCGTTTCCAGCCGCATTCACGGGGTCGAGCCGGCGCCCGCAGGATTGACGCACAATTTCATCAAGTGGTACGTCCCGAAGGAGCTTCAGCGTTATACCGCAGGGTAGGCTCGGATGGACTTGGGAGCGAATGGAGATGGTTCGGTATTTTGTCGGTCGGCTTTTGATTTCGATTCCCCTTCTCATCGGCATCACGCTCCTTTCCTTTGTGATCATTCACCTGGCTCCCGGTGAGCCTGTCGTGCTCCAGCAAGAGCTTCAAGCCGAGGCATCGGCGAAGACAAAGCAGACGCTGAGGGAACTTTACGGCCTGGATAAGCCGCTTCATGTTCAATACCTCAACTGGCTCGGACGCCTGGTGAGACTGGATTTTGGGCGCTCCTTCAGTCCCGACGGCCGCCTGGTGATCGAAAAGATCGCCGACCGAGTTCCCATCACCTTGACACTTAACCTCATTGAGCTTCTCATAATTTTTTGCTTTGCAGTCCCGATCGGCGTCCTTGCGGCGACGCGGCAATACTCTTTTTTCGACAAGGCGAGCACGGTGTTTGTATTCATCGGCTTTGCCACGCCGGATTATTGGCTAGCCCTGCTGCTGATGATTCTTTTCGGGGTGCAGCTTGGCTGGCTACCGATTTCAGGGCTCCGCTCGTTGAACTGGGAGTACCTCCCTTTCTGGGCTCAGAAGTGGGATTTGTTAAGCCATCTCGTCCTGCCGTTGTTTATCGGCGCTTTCGGCGGCCTGGCCGGGCTGTCGCGCTATATGCGGGGAAGCATGCTGGAAGTGATGCGTCAGGAATATATCACGACAGCCCGCTCCAAGGGGCTTTCCGAAAAGAAAGTGGTTTACAAACATGCCTTGCGGAACGCCTTGCTCCCTGTGGTGACGATTTTGGGTCTTTCCCTTCCGGGGCTCATCGGCGGCTCAGTCATAATCGAATCGGTTTTCGCGATTCCAGGCATGGGACAGCTTTTCGTCCAGAGCGCCTATTCACGTGATTATCCGGTCTTGATGGGACTCGCGGTTATTGGCGCGACGCTGACGCTTTTGGGAAACATGCTCGCAGATATGGCCTATGCGATGGTCGATCCGCGCATTCGCGTCAGCAGGGGAGGGACTTAAGTGGCGGAATTTCAAATCGGCCGTTCTCTCTTCTGGCGCCATTTCAGGCGTAACCGGCTGGCTGTAGCCGGCGGGGTGGTAGTGCTGGTTCTCGGGGCCATTGCTCTTCTCGCGCCTCAGATCGCGCCGTATGATCCTGCCGCGTATGACGTCAAGCAGATTCTTCTAAGCCCAAGCTGGGAGCACCCATTAGGAACCGATCAGTTGGGGCGAGATGTTCTTGCCCGGCTGCTTTACGGGTCGCGTGTTTCTCTGGCTGTAGGATTTGTGGCGGTCGGAATCGCCACCGCCATCGGTATTCTCTTAGGCTCGCTGGCCGGTTTTCACGGTGGGTGGGTGGATGCGTTCATCATGCGCTTTGTGGACCTGATGCTGACATTCCCACGATTTTTTTTGTTGCTTACGGTCCTCGCTTTTCTCCAGCCCTCGATATGGACCATCATGGTGGTAATCGGCGTGACCGGATGGATGGGTGTGGCGAGGCTGGTGCGGGCGGAGTTTTTAAGTCTCAAAGAACGGGAATTCGTCAAGAGCGCGCAGGCTCTGGGAGCGCCGAATCGGCGCATTATGCTGCGTCACATCCTGCCCAATTCGTTGGCGCCGGTACTGGTCTCCGCGACGCTCGGCGTGGCAGGCGCCGTGCTTACAGAGTCCGGCCTGAGCTTTCTCGGACTGGGAGTGCAGCCGCCTACACCGAGCTGGGGAAACATTTTGAATGATGGCAAGGCCAACATTGAGATCGCATGGTGGCTCTCTCTTTTCCCCGGCGTGGCCATCCTGATTACGGTCCTCTCGTATAACCTGTTGGGTGAGGGCTTGCGGGACGCGCTAGATCCGCGCTTGCGCGGCTCCCGTTGATTAACAATGAGAGGAGGATTCGAGGTCCATGGACTCGCAGACTCGTTCGCTGGAAGAAATAAAAGGGGAAATGCTGCGCCGGGCTGGAAGGATCAACCCTTTTGAGAAGGCAGACAAACAAGACGTGGAGGAAGTGGTCAGCCGGCTCGAAAGCCTTGATCCGGATCACTGGGGAGCGGAATGGGCGAGATTGGGCGCGCGATTCGAGGCGCAGGGTCAAAAACACGAAAAAGCGGAGAAGTGGTCTGAAGCAGGAGAAGCCTACTACAAAGCTTACGAGTACTACCGTATCGGCCGCTATCCGGTCCCGAGCAGTCCGGAAAAGATGAAATGCTATGACGGAGCATTGAGAAATTACCTCAAAGCTGCCAGATACCTCGATCCGCGGGCAGAAAGAGTCGAGATCCCTTTTGAAGGAAAGAAGGTCGTGGGCTATCTTCAGGTCCCTCGCGGTGTGGATTGCCCGCCCGTAGTGATGCACTGGGGCGGAGTGGATGGCTGGAAAGAGGATAGCAGGACACAAAGCGAGGCGCTCCATCGCCTGGGTCTGGCCACTTTCGTCATTGATATGCCCGGCGCCGGAGAAAACCCCCTCCTGGCTCACGATCTCAATGCCGAGCGCACCTTCTCGGCTGCCATCGATCATCTGGAAAAGCGGCCTGACGTGGATGGGAAGCGGATTGCGGTTATGGGACGAAGCTTTGGCGGCTATTGGGCGACGAAGCTGGCCTATGTGGAGGCGAGAAGGCTTAGAGGCGCCGTGAACTGGGGAGCGGGGGCGCATTATACGTTTCAGGAGTCATGGCTGCGTCGCGCCCTGACGGAAACTGCCTCCCAGTATCTCATGGGTCCGAGCAGTCTCCTCGAAGCCCGGGCGTATATCTTCAGGGCGAAATCACTCGAAGAGGTCCTGCAGATTGCGCCGCGGCTTTCACTCAAGACTCAGGGATTCCTGGACAAACCCAACGCACCGCTCCTTTTGATCAACGGGAAGAAAGACGACCAGCATCCGGTCGAGGACATTTATCTCCTCATGGAGCACGGCGATCCCAAAGAGGTTCGCCTGTTTCCTGAGGCAGGTCACATGGGACGCATCCCGGGAAAGCCAAATTCGGAAGTGCTGGAAATCGTGAGCCGCTGGCTGAAACAGAAGCTTACCCGTTAGAAGAGCCGCAACGCCCGGGCGCACATCGCATTGTTCCAAAAAAGCGGAAGGCGCTGTCATAACGCCCGCGCCAATTCATGCCGATGTCCTCGGCAGTAGACGCTTGATTCCCTGCACGATGCTACGGTCGTTTTCCCTGACCAACTGCGCCATCTGAATCGCCGAATCGCGCAACTGGTCCGAGGGGGACTTGTCGAGCAACCGATTCGTTAAGCCTCGTCGGCCGTAGCCCACACGGCCGCTGTCGAATGCGGAAAAAGGTCCGTCGCTGCCCGCGAGTTAGTTACCCATACAAGGTGGCAAATTTCCAGGTTTGCGGCTTCAGGCAGGCAGGTTGACATAACGCTAACTCCTTGGTTACTCTCTCGGCCAAAAAAGGGCCGTAGCGGGTTTGTCAATGGCCTCATTAGCGAAATTAACTCAACCAAGCCCCGCGGGGACTTTTCTCCGCCATCGGTTGTTTCATCTCATCGACAATAAGCGGTCTTATCCGGCCATCTGGATCACCGGGCCTCCGGGCGCTGGGAAGACTACGCTGGTCAGCAGCTATCTTGCTGCCGTAAGCTTCCTTGCCTGTGGTATCAGGTTGACGAAAGCGATGGAGAAATCGCGAGCTTCTTCTATTACATGGGCATGGCGGCGAGGAAGGCCTTCCCCCGTAAGAAAGAACCGCTACCCCTACTCACGCCCGAGTATCTGCAAGGTATCGGGACCTTTGCGCGGCGTTATTTCGAGAAACTCTACGGACGATTTCTTTCCCTGCGCTCATTTTCATTCAAAAGGGGATTTGTTCTCGTTTTTGACAATTATCAAGAGGCCCCTGAAGCATCTCCTTTTCACGAGGTCATCCGGCACGGCTTATCGGAGATTCCGGCAGGCATAAACGTAATACTGATGAGTCGCCGAGCGCCTCCCGGCCTCTTTGCGCGAATGAGGGCAAACCGTCTGATAGGAACAATCGGCTGGGATGAATTGAGATTGGACTTCGATGAATCAAAACGAATGATTCATCATCGAGGATACAAACGGCTACCCAGCGAACTTCTGCGGCAGTTATACGAAAGGACGGATGGATGGACCGCCGGCCTTGTGCTCCTGATAGAGGCGTTGAAGGCAAAACGGGGTGAACGTTTAGCTTCACATACACGCGTGCCGGAAGAAGTCTTTCACTATTTTGCCGGGGAAATATTTGATCAGACGGACGACGAAACGCAGGACTTCTTGCTTAAAACGGCCGTTTTTTCGCGCATGACCTCTCAAATGGCCGAAGGTCTCACCGGCCATCCCGAAGCCGGACGGGTCCTTTCTGATCTCAGCCGGAAAAACTCCTTTACCCAAAGACACGAAGCCCAGACCACCTTCTACGAGTATCACCCTTTGTTTCGGGATTTTCTGCGAGCAAGACGCAAAGAGAGCTTCGGGCCTGACGAGATTTTGCGGGTTCAATACCGTGCCGCGATCATCTTGCAGGCGAACGGCTACGTGGAGGAAGCTGCAGACCTTTTCGCGAAGACGGGAAAATGGCCTGACCTCGTTCGACTGATCATGGAACACGCCCCGGCGCTGGTTTCCCACGGCCGAAATCATACGCTGGCGGCCTGGATAGGAAATCTGCCTGCGCCACTGGCTGAGGAGGACCCCTGGCTTCTCTACTGGACGGGCCTGTGCCGTCTTCCGATTTCTCCGGCAGAGAGTAGGACATATTTTGAGAAGGCCTTCGGGCTGTTCAAATCCCGAAGGGATGCGGCAGGATTATTCCTGTCTCTTTCGGGGATGTTCGACTCTGTTTCGTTCCATTTCGACAGAATTGAGGAATTCGACAGGCTGCTCCCGATGATGGATGAGCTCCGCAAAGAATTCAGGGATTACCCCTCTCCGTTAATCGAGGCGCGTGTCGTAAGCTGCATGCTTTATGCGATCTGTATAAGACAGCCCTGGCACCCGGATGCGCAATATTGGGAAACCCGTGGCCTCTCGGTTGCAGAGAGCATCGCCGATATCGACAGAAAGGCTTATCTGTTCGGTGTTCTGGGAACTCTGCGTATGTTTTCCGGAGAGCTTGAAGGAGCGGCGCTCGTGATCGATTCCTTCCGGAAGGCGGTGATGACCCTCGATGGAACGCCCATGGCAAAAGTGCTGTTGAGCAATTTGGAGGCGCTCCATTCCTTCTTGTCGGCCGATTTCGAAGGAAACCGTAAAGCGACTGATGAAGGAATTGCCGCTGCCGATGCCACCGGAGTTCATCTTGTAGATGTCTTTATATTGGGGCACGGCGCGGCAGGCGCCCTGAGCGCAGGAGATGCGAAAAGGGCCGATGATCTCCTGAAGCGCATGAGATTATGTATAGATCGCAACCCCACTGCTTGGGCCGAGAGCTACTATCATAACCTTGTCGCCTGGAAATGGTTGCTCCAAAGGGAGCTTATCAGGGCGTCCCTGCATACCGATTTGGGAACTAAATTCACGGTTGCATCGGGAGCCCCCGTCACAGAAGCAAATCACTATCTGATCAAGGCCATTGTTACGCATGAATTGAAAAGAGAGGGAGAGGCGTCCGCGTGTATTGCCAAAGTCCGGAGGATTTGCCACGCCATGAACGCTTCCCAGGCTCAATTCCGCTGCCTCCTTGCGGAGTCCCAATTCGCATTCGACCGTGGAGATAACGCCGGGGGAACAGACCTGCTTCGTCACGCCATGGCGCTGGGAAGAGAGCGGGGATATGCGAACGCCTACTTTTGGGCCCCCACTGTGATGGCGCGGCTTTGTGTGAAGGCCCTGGAGGCGGGCATCGAGGTGGAATATGTCCAGAATCTTATTCGTAACCGCGGCCTCCTGCCCGACCTTCCACCATACGATTGTGGTCGCTGGCCCTGGCCTCTGAAGATCCTTACCCTGGGGCGGTTCGAGTTAGTTAAGGAGAGAGAACCTCTGGAGTTCCCGGTGAAAGCTCCTCGAAAAATGCTTTCTCTTCTCAAGGTGCTCGTTGCCTTTGGCAGCAAAGGATTGAGCGAGGAGCAATTGACGGATGCGATCTGGCCTGAAGCTGAGGGAGACCTGGCCCACCAGGCTTTTGCCACAATTCTTCACCGTCTGCGGCAGTTGCTCGGCAACGAAAAGATGATCCAGCTCCGCAAGGGCCATCTGAGGCTGGATAGCTGCCTCTGCTGGGCAGACGCTCACGCCTTTGAGGATATTCTCGAGCGATCCGAAGCTTCAGAAGCCTCGGATTCCATGGCGCTCCTCGAAAAGGCCATCGCTCTTTATGCAGGCCCGTTTTTGGGAGGCGAGGATTCTGAGCCTTGGGCGATCTCGTATCGGGAACGGCTGCGTAGCAAATTCCTGCGGGCCGTAGGAAAGCTCGGTCACTCCCTTGAGAAGAATCGAGAGCTGGAGAAGGCCATCGACTGTTATAGGAGAGGCCTGGAAGTGGACGGCCTTGCCGAGGAATTTTACCAGCGCCTCATGCTCTGTTTTTATGCTTCCGGCCGCAAGGCAGAGGCGCTCGCTGTCTATGACCGCTGCCGCGAAACGTTCCTTTCGATTCTCGGAGTTGAACCGTCTCCACAGACCGAGAGCATCAGAAGGATCGCTCTGAAGAACTGACAGCTTTATCTCCCTCGCCACCTTCCAAATGTAACCTATCTGTAAGTTTTCGCTGGTATAAGTTTGCCCAAAATGCTCAAGTCTCTCGCCGCTGGAGGAAGAGAGGAAACCTTCCTGCTGAAACCAGGCGATAATGGCAACATGCATGAACAACTATGTCCTGCGGATTTACCGCCTTGACCGCAAAAAGCCTCAGAGCCTGGTTGGGATCGCTGAGGAAGTCGGCGTCAAGAGAAAGAGCGCCTTTACCAGTATTCAGGAGCTCTGGGACATCCTGAGCCACCCGAGGAGGAGACCGGTGGAACGAGAAAAGAAAAACGAGGAGGAGAAACGATCTTAATTCTTTCTCCTTCTATTTCCTCCCCTCTCGCGGGGAAGGATTAAAGGTGGGGGGGTGTCCGGTAATGATAAGCGAAATAGGGAGCGGAAATCTAAATTGCATCAAGGAGGGCAAGACGATGAAGCGGTTAATTTCGACAACAGTTGGTTTGTTGTTTGCCTCCATACTTCTTATCTCCCCGTTGCCGGCGGCGGCCGAGGACGTTGATGTCGCTCCCACATCATGGGACTTCGGCGATGTCGAACTCGGCACGTCGCGCACGCACATCTTCACTCTCGACAGTCTCGGGCCGACGCCGGTGTACATCTTCCTTGTCCGGCTCACCACTGATGCCGAGGGGCGCTCTCGTGTGTGACGTCGACGTCGATTGCGACTTTACCATCACGTCTACCCCTGGCTTTCCATTAGTACTCCCGGCTGGGAACTCGGTCGAGGTGGAAATTACCTTTACCCCGTCTGCCGTCGGCGCCCAGGAGGCCTTCCTCAACATCGTTAGCAACGACGCCTATCCTCCTGGCGACAACATTTTCATCCCCCTCTCTGGCTGGGGCGTAGACGCCAGCGTCGATCCCGGCGAGCTAATGGCCACCGTCATCGCTTTCTTCGACGAGTCCGTCAGCGGCGGGTCTATCGCTGGCTCAGGCCCTGGCAATTCCGCGGCCGGCCGGTTGAAGGCTTTCGGGAATATGCTCAAGGCCTCCAGCGACCTGATCGAGGCCGGCGCGTACGACCTTGCCTGCACACAGCTTCAGGATGCCTTGAACCGTACAGATGGCGGCACTCCGCCGCCGGATTTCGTGACTGGAGACAGCGCGGATGAACTCGCGGCGATGATCATGGAAGTCATGGACGCCCTCGGGTGTCTATGATGCTATTCTCGCAGACGTTAGTTGGCGATGGGTTCCTTCTCCCCTTGCGGGAGAAGGCTAGGATGAGGGGTGATCTATCTTGCACCCTCTCGCATCGCGTGAAGGAGAAAGGAGGAGGACGGTATGCTGCACGTTGACGGATCACCTGAGTTCGTGGGTCAGGTGAGAGGCGCCTTGGAACACATCGATCCAACCGCGATGGTCATGGATCGGGCAGTGTGTTTTGACACGGGGAGAAGCTTTGAGCGGCATCCGCGAGGTCATGAGCTGCTCCGGCGGTTGGTTGAAAGCGGATATCGGGTGGTGATCATCCGTGGCACATCAAGCCGCTGCGAGCCCACTTACCCGAACGGGATGAGGACAGGATCAACCGTAGTCTGGAATTTTGGCCAGGTACCCACCAACGCGCCGGCTTGCTTCTGTATCGGTCTCGGTCATGAACTGGGTCATGCCGACCAACTCATCCGGGGTGTAGTAGGCGCGGCCGATCTGTATCCCGCTGGCGGTGGCTCTTCCGGATTTTCAATGCGGCTTGAAATGCTGAACATCACCGGGAGATACGGGGTCGAAACTTGGGATGGCGTTACGGAAAACCAACTCCGCGACGAGCACGTGCCTCGCCAAGCCGCACGGCCGAGCTATTGATCGTTTTGAACGTATTCCGATGTAGCCCAAAGAGACCCGTCGATCTGCAAAAAAAATGTCCGAAAAGGCATTAGAGAGATAACTCAGCACGGAGGACAAGACGATGAAAAGGAAAATCTTGACGCTAGTTGGGCTGTTGTTTGCTCTTATGCTTCTAAGCTATCCGTTACCGGTTTTGGCTGAGGGCATGGAACCCAACCCTCTGTCATGGGACTTCGGTGACGTGGAGGTTGGCTCCTCTTCGACGACGATTCTCACACTCACTAGCACAGGCATGACGCCTGTAGTGATAGATTCGGTCGTACTGGAAAATAATGCAACAGGCTCCTTTGCAGTACTGAATGATGCGCGACTCGTGAACTGCGATCCGCGACTCGTGAACTCCGATGGCGAGCCTGTATTCGGTGTACCTCCACCCTCGGTTACCCTGTTCCCGCTAGGCTGTTCCCTCGAGTTTGTGCTCGAATTCACTCCTTCCGGGCTGGGGCTGCATACTGCGGACTTGCGGATTCGCAGTACCGCCCACGATCCTTATGATTATTTTCTCGTGCCCCTTCAGGGTGTCGGAATTCCTGAGGTGTTGGACCCCGGCGAGCTGATGACGAACCTCATGAGGTTCTTCAATGTATCTGTCGCCGATGGGGCGCTTATAGGTCATGGCCCCGGCCATTCGGCAGACCACCGGTTGAAGGCTTTCGGAAACATGCTCAAGGCCTCCAGCGACCTGATCGAGGCCGGCGCGTATGACCTTGCCTGCACGCAGCTTCGCGATGCCCTCAATCGTACAGACGGCGCTCATCCGCCGCCGGACCTTGTGGCTGGAGCCGCCGGGGAGGAGCTCGCGGACATGATCGTGGCAGTCATGGACGGCCTCGGCTGTCCATGATATCGAGGCTCTGAACGATAGTGTCATGGCCCGTAGCCAGTCAGCCAAGCAAAGAGACACTCCTGCGCCGACAATAGGGCGCGGAATTCCGCTGATCGTTGCATTTGTCGCCGGATGGGTTGTGATGATGTTGGAGATACTCGGTGCAAGGCTCCTGGCGCCGTATTTTGGATATTCGGTTTACCAGTGGGGCGCGCTCATCGGGGTGGTGCTGGCTTGTTTGACTTGTGGGTACTACCTGGGGGGCCGCGTAGGGGATGGCAGCCACGCGCGAGGTTTTCTTATTTGGGCCCTGATAGTATCGGCCACCTGGATAATCCTTATCCCACCACTTGCGCGGTTATCCCTGCCTTGGTCCCGCGCGAGCGGGCCCGCATGGGGAGCAGTCGTGGCAACCACGTTGCTCCTGGGTCTTCCGTCGGCGCTTCTGGGAACCGTTTCTCCCATCGTCACTCGTCTAACGTTTACGGGCGCTATTGCCAATGCGGCAGGCAGCGTCTATGCGGTCTCAACGCTTGGCAGCATCGGAGGGACATTCTTCACCGCCTTTTATGCGATCCCGGTGCTGGGCTCCCGTACGAGCCATTACGTGGCGGGGCTGCTGTTGGTAGCGGCGCTCCTAGGACTTGCGCTGGCTGGAAGACAACTCCGTTATCTCGCTGCTATCGGGCTCGTTCTGCTCCCGCTAGTACTTCCAAATACCAGACTGCCGAAAGGCGTAATTTACGAAGCAGAGTCAATTCACAACATCATTAGGGTCGTCGACCGCGGATCCGATCGTTCTCTTTACTTGAATTACGCGGCGGGGGCTCAGACAGTGATGCGAAAAGACGCTGTGCTGACAGGGAAATACTACGACTACTTTGTGCTGGGCCCGCTCATGAACCAGGCGAAGAACGCCTTATTCCTTGGCGTCGGTGGCGGCACGGCCCTGAAGCAAGTTCTGGAGGTATATCCAGATGTAAGAGTGGTGGGTGTCGATCTGGACCCGGAAGTCTTAACGGTGGCCGAACGCTATTTCGCTCTTGCCCGTTCTCCCCGCCTCGACCTCAGGGCAGAAGATGCTCGGTGGTACGTTGAAAGCGCCACAGGAGAATTTGATCTCATTGGGATTGATCTCTTTGTCACCGGCCAAATTCCATTCTTTACCACAACGGTTGAGTTCTTTAACCTGTTGAAAAAGCGGCTTTCCGCCCGTGGGTTGGTCATGATGCATATCCGTTCCGTTCGGTCTGGAGACGAGCTGCTCGCTCCCTTCGTTCGCACTATCGGAGCCGTGTTCCCGAGCGTCTTTGTATTCGGCCGGAATAATCTTATCCTGGTGGCGAGTAAGACACCGGTAGAGCTGGATGTGTTGATTCACGCTTTAGAAAGAGGAGCGACCGCCTTCCCGGCGATCCAACCGGTCGTGGCTCAGGCGTTGACGGATTTTCGGAGAGCAGTAGGCGGCGACCACTGGCCCATCTTCACAGATGACCGAAACGATGTGGAGATTCGGACATTTCGGATGTCTTACCAGAAGGATTGAGCGGGACCCCAGGGGCAGCCCAACCCGGCTAAAGTGCGGTTATAGATGAGTTTACATACCCCTCACTCTGACCTCTCCCGCAAGGGGAGAGGAATCTAAGATGTACCCCTCCCTTTGACGGGAGGGGATGAAAGGGAGAGTGTGTCAACATATTCATTGCTTTCGCTCTAAGTCGCTTTCAGGTGATGATGCTAGTCATCCTGGTACCCTTTTCTCTTCAGGAATTCCTTGAAACCTTCGCGTGGGTGATTCGATTTCAGCCAAGTCTTTCGCGCGCTTTGTTCGCTGTCATAACGCCCGCGCCAATTCATGCCGATGTCCTCGTGCAGTAGACGTTTGATTCCCTGCACCATGCGAGGGTCGTTTTCACTGATCAACTGCGCCATCTGAATCGCCGAATCGCGCAGCTGGTCCGACGGTACGACCTGGTTAAGCAAACCGATTCGTTCAGCCTCGGCGGCCTTAACCACACGGCCGCTGTAGAGCAGCTCCTTCGCCTTCGGCATACCAATGACAAGCGGCAACGACCAGGTGGAGTTTACCCGGCCATACCTGGCTGCCAAGAAGCGGAACTCCGTACGTTCGCAGCCGATGCGAATGTCCAGCATCGAGCTCAGCATGGCCCCAGCGCCATAAGCCAAACCGTTAATCGCCCCAATGGTGGGTTTGGGAAACGCGGCGATGTGCCAGTTGGCTTGACTGCGAAAGACTTGACGCGCTGCGAGATCCTCGGAGCTCATTGAAACCATTTGCAGAATGTCACCGCCGGACGAGAAGGCGCGCGATCCTGCTCCCGTTAAAATTACCACACGCACGTCATCATCGTTTTCGATTTGTGTCAGTTCATCATCGAGATCGCGCGCCAGCTCGTAACTCATGGCATGCAATTTTTCCGGACGATTGAGCGTGATCACGGCAATTTGGTTGAGACGTTCTGTCAGAATATTTCTATAGCTCATGCTCGTTCTCCTTGACCCTATAGGGTGTGTCTCCGGTCGCACATTACAACAGAATGGAATACTAAAAAAGCTGCATCGCCTCCCATCGGAGTCGATTTCGAGGGCGAGCTCACCGGTCGTGTGCATCATGGAGCTGCCGGCGCCGGAAAAGGTTTTAGGGCCCGATGAACGGGTTCGAGTTTTCAGCTATCCGGAAACGCCGGTCATTTCAGCGTGGGGACCGGCTGACGCTTGACGCCCGCGACCTCATCATTGGAAGCGTGGATATTTGGGGAGGTCAATCCTGGACGTGCAGGGCTTATTGAAGCATTCAACAATGGGGATACTTGGCGCCGGGGGCGGCACAGCCCTGAAGCAAGTAAAGTCCACTCTGATTGAAAACCACGAGCCGGCCACAAAGACCATTCAAGTCCGATACAAATACTTACGACTAGCGCCCTCCGCCCAGATAGATCGTTACGACGCGTGGGCGGGGTGGTGTCGGCTACCGGAGCGGCGAGCCAATGGTAGTATTTGCCGTGGCACTGCTGCCGTCGGAAAAAAGAACCCTAACCGTAAAGCCTTGCCCAACAGGAAAAAGGGCATTGTTATAATCAGAGGCAAAGATCTTAAAACCGGCTCCTTCAGCCAATGAGAAATTCACCGCGCTATTGGCCGCATTGTACAAAGCCGCATCCAATGTGCTCGCCGCGCCCAAGACCCAATAGATCGTTCCGGCTTGGGTGTCCCAGATTGCGTTACTCCCATTGCGCTGCAATTCTAAACGCGTGACCGTGCGGTTCCCGCTTCCGGACTGCAGTGTTACCGTAAATACCCCATCGCTTAACCCGTCGGGTGTTATCGCCTGATCCCCTTTTCCCACGCGGTCCCTTAGCTTGCCGTCGAAAGCTAAAGTGACGGCGGCCGGCAGGGCGCTGTTATTGACCGTCACCGTAACGCTCGCTGAGTTTGAATTTTCCGCGGCGTCTCTGGCAACCGCCGTCAGCGTGTGAGAACCGTTGGCGACAACCGCGCTGTTCCATGAAATCGAGTAAGGGGCGGTGGTGTCTTCAGCTCCCAAGTTGGCGCCGTCCAATTTGAATTGGACACCCAGGACGCCCACATTGTCCGTGGCGTTCGCTGAAACCGAGATGGTCCCCGAAATCGTGGAGCCGGGCGCGGGAGCCGTCATCGAAACCGTGGGCGCGGTCGTGTCGGCTGCGGCCAGGGTTGTAAAGGTGAGATCTCCAGAAACAGCCGGATAACCTGACGCGTCTCGTGACTTCACTCGATAATGGTACAGAGTGGCCGCGGCGAGTCCGGTCAGCGGCTGGGAGTGCGAAGTGGCCATAGTTGAATTGACAGATGTCGACTTGCCGTAAGAGGTTGTGGTTCCGTACTCCACCTGCGAGTCGCTCGCTATGTTTGTTGTCCAGGTGATCGTAGCCCCAGAAGAACTAACCAACGAAGCGGAGACTGCGGATATCGCCAGCGGCGCCGTACCCGGATAGATGAATTTTAGCCCTGCCTGGTCATCTGGGGTTAAGGAGGCGCCCCGACCATCGAAGTGAGCATAAGGAGCCATTAACGCGTTCGCATCGGAGGAATGGCCGAGACCCAGAACGTGTCCCAGCTCGTGTGCCAGCACCTCGGCGAAATTCTTCGAATTTTCGTAAAACCCACATCCCTGCCAACCGTCGTTAACGACGACATCGCCCTCCACCATTTTATAGAAGACCTGGCCATTCACGACCTTGGATTGACCTGAGGAAAAATAGCCTGCCTGGGCAAGAGTGCCGCTGCAGCCGGTGGGGTTATCCATTTGACCAAGAGGATCCCGGAATGAGATCGCGTTTACACCATCTGAACGGTATCCCACGGCTGTTGTCTTGCCGCCGTCCTGATATTTAAAACTTGCTCCGGAAACATTGCTCCACGCTGCCAGGGCCTCCAGAACCTGACTGAAGCCCAAGTTGGGAGCGAGAGGCTCGCCGTTCTGATGGGTCAACATCGTGACGGGCAGCCCGGAATCCGGCTCAAACCATCTTGCCTTGCCGAGAAAGGTAAAAGAGGCGCTGGGCTCGGTCGCATCGGACGCGATATGAGGAGACGTCAGAATAGGTTTGCGCTTTTTTGGGGATGTTTTCCCCTCGAAAGTTGCGCGAATGCGCATCTTGAAATCCTTGAGACGGTGCCGCTTCTGACTTGATGAGGAAGGCGGGCCCGTTGCGTCCGGAGGAGCGAGAAGATGGACCCCTTCCGGGATCTCCTGAGAAGCGACCTCCTCTTGAGTCACCGAGTCGACCAGGACGGAATACTTGCCCTGGTAAAGGTGAGCGATCCGGAGAGTACCGTCTTGATTCTGAGACAAGAACATGAGAACTTTTTCGCCGACGAAGAACTCCGGATTCCCCGTTATCCATGAATGAACATCCGCAATTGTGCCGCCGGCCTGTTTGATCGTAAGCTCATTCCCCGCAAGCTCCCCCTTGAGCACGTCTTCAACAGAGAGGGTTATGGCGGTAAAGATCTGCTGCTCGCTCTCTTCCCAGTAGCTTTTGATCGCCGTCACAGTTCCTTCGACGATGGCAACGGCATCTTCCGCCATGGCCGGATCGTCAACGGGGATAACCGTCGTGGCGGACGCATGAAAGCTCACGCCCAAGTAAAGAAAAACGAAAAATTGGGTGATAAAAGCCGTGCGTAATCTCAATCGCAACCTACTGTAAAAGAAACGAGACGAGGCAAAACCAGAAGTTGCTTTCTTCATCCGCCCATGGTCCATACGAAACCCGCTCCTTTTCTCGCTCCCGAAGTTTACCGCGCCGCGACCAAATCGTGTTAGCGGCCCAAAGCCCTGAGAATCTGAGACCGCGCCTGGTGAAGGGGAACACGATCGATGACGGCTTCAGAATCAGGCATCGTTCGAACGGCGATCTCTCCGCCTGTCTTCGGATCGCGTTGAATACTGAATTTTCCTTGAAACAGGCCCAGAATACCCAAAGACCCATCCCGCCTCTCGGACAAAAACACCAGGACCCGCTCGCCCTGTTTAAAAGACGGTGTTCCAGCTACAGAACCGGAGATCGCTCCAACTTTTCCCCCCAGCAGGATGACGTTGACTCGTGCCCCTGCCGGTGCGGAGTCTTTGAGGGTTTCCTCCACGTCGACTTCAATTCGTGTCAGAATGATCGACTTATCGTCAGTCCAATAACTGTGAACACCGGCCACCGCGCCGATAACGACCATTTTTGCTGCCTCAGTAAGACCTTCAATCGAAAGGGGACCAGGGCTGATCGTCTCGCTCGAGCCGGGGAGCGCTCCAAAAAGAAGCAGCGTTATTCCTGTGAGAATGGCTAAAGATTTCACGCAGTTCTACGGCACCGATCTCAGACGAAGACCAGCCAGCGCTCTTTCGTTCGTCCCTTAAATGCTATTTTGCCGAAACAGTGGAAGTAATCAGTTGGGATGGGCCAACCGTTAAGGGGATCGTATTTCCGCGGTGGAATACCGGTGTCGTCAACTAAAAACATATCAGACATACACCGACGCAAAAGTAATTTCCAGCCCGTCCCCATGACCCTGTTGTTGATGGAGCAAAACCCAGACCATGAGGGTCTTTCTCGTATTGAATCGTTCCCCGCTTAAGATCTTCCACATTCGGAAATTCTCGGCTGCCAATCCCTCTTTGAAATTCCGAAATTTGTCATCGCATCAAGCAGTTAGGTTGAATCCAAACATTTCCTCAAGGCTAGTGGCCGCTTAATCCGACTATCCAGCTCATTCTCAGGCTTTGTTATTTGACGAGTCTGTCGTCATTTGTCATAATATATGACGATGGCACCGACAGATAACGGCCCGCCCTATGTAGAACGAATCCTGAACCTACCAAGCCTTCTCAGAAAGAAGTCCCACTTCCTCCTAGGACCCCGCCAGACCGGCAAGACATTTTTGATTCGCCACTCCTTGAAAGGAGTGCGGTTTTACGATCTGCTGGACAGTTCAATTTACCTCGCTCTCAGTCATAGGCCGGAGCGAATCTCACAGGAACTCATCAAGACAAGGTGGTCGTCATCGACGAGATTCAGCGCCTGCCGGAACTCCTGAACGAGGTGCACAGGCTCATCGAAGATAGTCGCGGCTACCTGCCGGGATCAGGACATCAAGGCTGGCTGGCCAGCAGCATGACCGTAGCCGGCTAAAGCGAGCAGTCCCGCAAATCGAGCAGGTCCAAGGGACTGGCGGTGGAGCCGAGCTTGGGCTGACGAATTTGCAGATAGCGCTGGGTACTTTGAAGCGAGTTATGGCCCAAGCGGACAGCTTCTCCAGGTAGCGCTTCCGGTCCTAGTCGTCACGAAAGATGGCCGGGCGGTCATTGCCTCGACAAATAACGTGATAGATAAGCTCCGGGTATTCAATCCGACCAGGTCGAGCCATGCGGCTTTGTATCACACTGCAAATCCATTCACCTATGCAAGCCTGACCCTTGCCCGCGCAACGTGTGAATGCCTTCGCCCTTTTCAACGCCACTTTTCTGCTTGGCCAGATTGTAGACTTTCTGTGCTGCGGTGATGTTCAGAGGGCAATTTCTGTTTTTGCCAAAGAAGACCCAGGAAACCGGTTGATAGGCCTGTTTATACCTTCTCAGCTCGCCGAGCAGGCGTTGGGAGAGAATCGTATAGCGGTCTTTTTTCCCCTTGCCCTGTTCCACCCGGATCATCATACGCTCCGGATTGATATCACTGAGTTTGAGGTGGACCAGTTCGCTGACTCGAAGCCCCGCCGAGTCGGCGGTCATCAGTAAACAGCGATCTCTAAGCTTGACGGCGGCACTCAGCAGTCGCTCCACTTCCCTGGGACTTAGCACCTCCGGCAACCGCCAGGTCTTTTTCGAGGCGGCAAGAACAACTGCTCTTCGGTCCACCCCAAAACTTGTTGATAGAAAAACCGTAGCCCTGAGATGGCCACGTTCTGCGAGTTGGCAGATAACCCTCGGTCCTTAAGATGCAACAGATAGGCGCGGATCTGCTCTTGAGTGAGTTGATCGGAGCATTGCCGGTAATGCTTTACCAGCCCCACCATCGCTGAAACGTAGGTCTGCTCAGTCCTGGGCGCGAAGTTGCGTAGCCTCATCTCCTCGATCATCTTCTCTCGTAGTGCTCCCATAAAAAATCCTCCTTGGATTTAAATTTGGGAGCTACGCTAAATCAGATGATCAGAATGAGCCAGAAAGGTAAATCGAAAATAAAAGGTGAGTGATCAGGACAGGCCTTACTGAGAGCAGCCCACCGCGAAGCGGTTTAGTTCAACGTTCCCAGTAACCGGCGCGCGCTCGCCGACCTTTGCAAAGCACGGCACTTGCGCGCGCGTCCGCGTTGAACTGGGCAGTTAGACGTTCTTCTCGCGTCACCACTGGTATTCTCGGCCACTGAGATTTCTCTATTCATAGCGCCAATCAGTCACGCCCCAGGACTCAGACAGTGATTCGCGACAAGCGTGCGCCAAACCCAATGCGCAATGCTCCAAGTCGGGCCGTCGCTTGCAATACGAGCAGTCTCCTTTCAGGCACCTACCCATAGCTACCATCGCCGCCTCCACCTTCTTGCTCTCCACCAAGGCAAGCTCTGCCCAATACAGCGACCAAAATCTATGCTCGGCAGAAGAGAACTCCACTGACTTCCGATTGGCAGTCGCCAGTGTTGCCGCAATTCGAGTAACTTCGGTATAGCGCTTTAGCTGCTCGTCCAGAAATGGCTTCCTCGCTTCGATACGCCGTGTTTCAACATCTCTCCATGATCCGTAGAGAAATGCAACAGCAGATCCGACGATACTAGCGATTGCAACTGCTCCACCAATGATGTTCAGCGCACGTTGGAGAGTCATCTATGTGTCATTACGACGTCTAACCGCTTCGGGTGAGCCGCGCTTTGAGCGTCGGTCTCAAGCCGATAGTTAGGTGGTTCACGATGTTCATATGGATCTTTTTATTGGCTATTTCCTGCCGCATTTGGTCTAGGTCACTGAGCCGCTTTTCTCTTTGCCTCGTTTGCCATCTCTCGGCAATGTTTGTCCTTGTCCTTCATGCCAAGCGCGAGCGTCTGAACGTCCGCAGCGGTACAATTCTCTAGTATCCGCAATCTGCAAATTCGATCTTCTTCCGCCTGATAGATCTTCGCTTTTGTCTTGTCATTGGCTTGTACATATCGATAGACGACGTGAGGCATTAAGATTGGCCTTACTGCCCGCCGAACGTCGGACTCAGGCGATTTCGGCCATTTTGACGCTAGCTCCCAAACAGTTGTTAAAAAGTTTTCGGCTTCTCCTATTTCTGTCCATCTCTCCAATTGCGCAAGCGCTTCCTTGTTGGCAAGGAAGGCGCCAATCAGCTCTTTGCGCTCTTCAATGGTGAGACCGAGTTCTTGGTTTTCATAATCAAAGATTCTCTGAATCAATTTGTTGCCACACCACACTTCAGGGTTACGCATGAGAGCAAGGCGCTCTAGGTGAGTGGCCTCATGAAAGTAAGGCATCCAGTAAAAATCGCCCGTACCCGAAAAAACAGTCGGGTTTTCTCGAAGGCACGCACGAACAAAAGGGTCCGGATCATTTTTGAGGGATTCTTCTAAATTCCGTTCAGGGCGTTCTATGCTATGGTTGCCGCGCTCGTAGTTTGTCTCACTATAATTGAGAAATCTGCCGTGTAGGGCTATCCACTGCCGGACCTCGACTTCTGGGTCTTCTACTGGCAGGCGAGCTATGTCAAAAGGAATTGGGTTGCCTTGTTTTTGCTCGTACAGCTCCTTAAGCAGTGAAATACGGCCTTTGGCGTCTGCTCTTGTATACTCGCGACGAAGCTCCTCCAGCGTGTAAACATCTAATATATCGTATCTACGTAGCCTCATCGACTTTCCCTCTCACTCTACAACCTAACGGTAAGGGTGAGAGGCGCGTCTCTCAGCGTCCTTCTCAACCCAAAAGTTAGCCATTAGCTGCGGTATTGCCACCGTCGCGGGTCCCGTTGTCCATGCATACAAGCCACGACAATGATCTGATCGTCAATAATTCGGTAGAAAAGGCTGTACGGGAAACGACGCAGATTTATACGACGTGTCTAACGGTAAACAATCGGGAACCCTTCAGGGTATGCGACCAGGGATTCAATGACGGTAGTCACGGCTGCAAGAAACTCGTCACCAAGACCGGCTCGTTGAGCCTCATACCATCTGTAGGCGTCTTCAACGTCCGCGGCAGCAGCAGGTCGGAATATCGGTGGCTTCACCTAGACTGAGAACGGATCTGCTGCAGGACCTGGTCCCAAGGAATGCCCTCAGGTCCCGAGCGTTCGAGATCGTCAAGCCGCCGGTCAAGTTCTTCGCGCTGCGCGTTGGTCAGCGGAACAGTTCCCGGCGTCTCGTTGAGGCTGTCCCATAGTTCCTCGATCAGACGCAGACGTTCTTCAGGACTCAGATCGCCTATGTTTAGCGCAGGCTTGCTCATAAACCCCAATATGCCATCTTCGTGGTTTCTCTGCCACCGCCACTATGTCCCTGATGGCTAACGTCATGCTCAGCCGGCGCTCTCAGCGAACGGTCTGAAGTGCGGGGTTAGGCCTAAAATACAACAACGCAAGCATGGGCCACCTCTACTCTACTCTTGCTTTCTCAACCGAATCGTAGTTCCGACATCTCTTCCTTTTGTAATTGTCCCCCGCAATGACCCATCGTCTTGCTTACGGAAATCGTACTCAGTAGTCCCCCGAGACCAGTCGACGTTGAATTGGATCGTATTATCATCGATGATCTTCCCCCGAAGTGGCCCAGTGACCCGCCCAGAGTGCATAGTAGCCTCGCCAATAAGTGCGTCGCGGTTTACCACCTTGAACTCCGCGGAAAACACTTTGGTCCGACTCTCCCATTTGCCGTTGAGCCATTCGTAACGAGGGTCGCCCTGTTCCTCGCTTTGTGCCGCGTAGCCGGCAAGGAACAGCAAGAATATAGTAGAAAGAAATAAGGTTTTGTGCATATGGAGCCTCCTCTCTGCCTAACGTTAATCTCAGCCGGCGCGATCAGCGCTCGGGCTGTAGCTTTTGGTTAGCCTCTTCCGAGGCGTTTCCTGATCCACGATGGTTTCCTGCGACAATCCAGGACCGCATGGACCCTAACCAACTCGCCAACAACGGTCGTAGTA
>JACQUW010000391.1 GCA_016210115.1 Deltaproteobacteria bacterium
GCCGGCCGGGATTGGATTCCGTCCTTTTCGCGCTCGGGAGCCCCGGAGAGTTGAGGACCTTGCCCTTCCGCGAATGCCGTTGCCGCCGGCAGCGACCGTCATCATTCCAATCGCCGTGGTATTCGGCCCGATTGGTGGCCAGCTTTGGAGGGTGTACAGAACCGTCTCGCAAGACGTTCAGACGGGAGAGGTCCAATCGACCGCTCATGCCGATGGAGTTGATCTAATCAACCAGCTCGCATTGGTTGGACCTTCGCTCTGGCCGATCTCATTTCTGATGGATCGCGCCGGCACACGACGCGCGCAGGAGATTCATCAGCTAGACTTCTCTAACCTGTACACGATCGACCGTTCTTGGGAGGCGGGCAGCTGCCCGCATCTCTTCCTTGAGCACTCGCTTGATTCATCACTGACGTACTGGGGAGAGTTGTGGGCTGGTGCACCGGATGAGTCCCAGGTCGGCACTCTTCAAGTCCCTCAAGCTGTTAACGCCTTGCTTCTCGCTGAACTAGAGAACGAAGTAGCATACGTGGTTGAGGTATGTGTGAACGGCGTCGCTATAACTCGCAATCGCGTCCTTCACCGAGGGCAGACGCTTCGGGTTTCAGTCAGACCGGGCGATAGGGTTCGCCTGGCCGGTTACTACGTGCCCCATGGTTCCGCTCGCAATCGTGAACCTGATCCGTGGTGGAAGAATGAAGTGGTTACAGCGTTCATGCAAAGCGCCACCTAACCAATAAGGATTGAGACGACTTGAAGAGTCGTTTCAATCCAGTGTTCAAGAAGCCCGGGCGGAGTGGCAGTAGCCGTTCACATTAATGTATTGATTCTGGAGGGTTATTGGGCGTGTAGGGCCGGGAGGCTCACAGATCTAGCGCAGATGAGAAAGAATTGCATCTGAGCGCTGCTCGTCCTCAGCCAGAGCGGTTTTGCCGGCTAAAAACCCTGGAGCCGAAGGCGTGAACGCTGACGCGGATACTGCCCCCCTTTTTCTTGAGGTCTTGGGTGATATCAACGGTCCAGTTTTTTATTATAAGGAAACAAAACAGAGGTTATCCGACACGCTTCAATATGCAAGTATCGGTATATCCTGTCAAGTCCGAATCTGAGGAGGTTGAACTATCGGCTTGAGACCGACCGAGGAAAGCACCGTCGGCTCAGCCTTCGCGTTAGCCCTTTGGGAGGTTCACGACTGAGGAGTGGCCTCCGGCCACGTTGATCGAAGTTCAGTGCGCCTCACATTCAATTAACCACAACACGGAGACCTGTTATGACCACGACCCCGCAGCATCCTTACCACCCGATCATCTACGTTCGCGGCTTCGCAGCCACTCAGGGCGAGATCGAGGAGACGGTGGCTGACCCTTACATGGGCTTCAACATCGGCTCAACTAAGGCGCGCCTTGCGTGGACCGGTGACGTCAAGCGCTTCTACTTCGAGTCCCCGCTCGTGCGCTTGATGAGCGACCACGAGTACGAGGACGTCTTCGTGGATGGTGACGACCTGTTGGCGGCCGAGCGTGCCGACCACCCCGTCCCGTACCGCTGTATCATCATCTACCGCTACTATGACGAGGCCTCCAAGGACTTTGGAGACGGCAAGACTCCGCCCATCGAGCACTTCGCGAAGGGTCTGGACAAGCTCATCCTGCGCCTGCGCGAGAAAATCTGCGCGAACAAGGATAACAAGATGACACCCGCGGACTTCCGCGTGCATCTCGTGGCCCACTCCATGGGCGGGCTGGTCTGCCGCGCGTTCCTACAGAATCCGAAGCTCGGATCGGCGGAGGCGCGCGCCGCGGTGGACAAGCTTTTCACCTACGCCACGCCACACAACGGCATCGACATGCGCATCGTGCGCAACGTACCGGGCTGGCTCTCGTTCGGCGACGTCAACAACTTCAATCGCGATAAGATGGCCGAATACCTCGATGTCCCCAAGGGCGACGACGTCTCGGTCGTGAAGAATTTCCCGCCCGAACGCATTTTCAATCTGGTTGGCACCAACCCGCGCGACTACAACGTGGCCGGCGGCGCCTCGGCTTGGGCGGCAGGCGACGCGAGTGACGGGCTGGTGCGCATCGAGAACGCCACCACGCACGGGCCGGGCCCCGACGGCAAGGACGTGACTTCGCCGCGTGCCTTCGTCTACCGCAGCCACTCGGGCCACTACGGCATCGTGAACTCCGAAGAGGGCTACCAGAACCTCACTCGCTTTCTGTTCGGCGCGCTGCGCGTGGACGGCATCCTGGACATCGACGACATCACGCTGCCAGTGGAGGTGCAGAAGGCGCACGACCAAGGTAAGACGGTGCGTGCGTCATACCAGTTCGAGGTCGCGGCGAGCGTGCGCGGCTGCCAGTGGCAGATGACGCGGCGCGAAGCGCGTGAGAACTCCGCGATCTTCCGCAGCTACAGCCAACTGTTCCCGGGAAAGGACGGCACCAAGCGCGTGCCCGACCGCGCCATGAGCCCGCACCTTTTCTCCCTGTTCCTCGATCCCAGAAAGAGCGTCAAGACATCCAAGTCGGTCAGCTTCGCGTTCGATATGAAGGTGCTCGTACCCGACTACGAACTGGATGGCGTTCTATTCATGAAGCGTCACTATGAGGGTGGTTTCATCTTTCGTGAGTTGATTCTGGTCGAGGCATTGCCCGATGAGACGGCGCCGGGTAGGTGGCGCGTCAAGTACGGCTATCAAGACATCAACCCCGGCAAACCCGGGGTAGACGCAGAGTCGCGCCCGCTCCTCAGTGGAGACGCGACCGTAGGCCTCGCTTTCGATATCCCCATCGAGCAGAAAGCTCGCCCGGGCCTGCGCGGCACGTTACGCATCGAAGCTCGACCGTGGACCTGAGTGGCTGAAGACTTGAGCGCGTTTGCCGCAGTCGTGGCAGCATTTTTCATGCTGTAGTTGTACGCAACGATGCCTAACAACAGCTTCAACTCGGACTGGCTTTTCCGCTCGCGCTCCAAAGCCAGCCGGTTAAGCTAACCGTTAGGCCACGTCACCAAACCATGAGCAACCCGCCACCTCCAGGATGGAACAAAACGATTGATGACCTCTTCGAAGAGATGAAGCAGGGCAAGCGGTTGTTTGTCGGCGGTGACGAGGGCGACTGGGCACGGGATTACGAGCGGTCACTCTTGCCACCGGGCACCGTATTTCCGCGTGGCGGGCAGGTTTGGGAGGTAGTCGATGAGTGCGACGTCCAGGTAGACTATATCTTCGCAGCACCGGCCGGGTGTGGCGGGAACGGTGGCCTTCGGAAGGGTGAGAGGGTCCGCATCATGACAGGGGGCACAGATCCTGAGCCGCTGATCGTTTTCTTTTTGCCCGTGCGCTATGACGACCTGCATGACACTCTGGTTCCGGCAAAACGTTCGCAGTAGTCCGCGCTACACCAATTACGCGCTATCCGTGAAGACGGCATATTTCAATGAGCATTTCAGACTTGTCGAGGACGCGGCCTAAGCCATAAGGATTGAGACGACTTCAGAAGTCGTTTCAATCCGGTGTTCAAGAAGCCCGTCATCGTGGTAGGGGCTATCAATATAAGGGTATTGGTTCTGGAGATTAGTTGGAAGACCAGGAAGTTGATAAAACTCTCTTATCCGCGATTGTCCCCTGCAAGGCTTCCTCGCCCTCCTATCGGGGGGACCCGTTGTGTTTGACAAGTTGTTGTTACAGTTGGTAAATCCCGCGACACGGTTCTCCTTACCTATGAATACAGTAAGGGCGACTAACTAAGAACGACCTACGGATTGCGGTCAATAATCCTGAGAACGACATTTGGATTGCCGCCATTGCCACGCAACGTGGACTGACAGCGCTTTCAAAGTGGCTTATGCAACGTTAGGCGGCTCTAGAGACAAAGTAATGCCAAACACACTAGGAGAATGATTTGGCGGCGCGCTGGGAACGTTACCTTGAGCGATGGACGGGCGCGGGGTTGATTGAAAACTCCACCGCTGAGCTTGTCCGCGCCTACGAAGCGGAGCAGGAAAAGGCGCTGGGGCTGCGCTGGCAGGTCCTGCTGGCAATCAGCTTAGGTGGGCTGCTCTTAGGCGCAGGCGTGCTGCTCTTCGTTGCGGCACATTGGGACAAGCTTTCTCCGGCCGAGCGTTTCGGGCTCGTGTTGGCGCTTGTAGCGCTTTTCCATGTTCTGGGAGCGCTGCTGGTCGAACGCTTCTCCGTCCTTTCAACCGCGCTGCACGCTATCGGCACGATCTGTTTAGGTGCGGGAATTTTCCTCGCGGGGCAGATTTTTCACCTGCAGGAGCATTGGCCCGGCGGCGTGATGCTTTGGGCGCTGGGCGCTTGGGTGGCATGGGCGGTTTTACGCGATTGGCCGCAAGCGTCGCTTGTGGCTGTGCTGACGCCTGTATGGCTCAGCAGCGAATGGTTGGAAGCCACGCATGGATGGATGGGCCGCGACAAAATTCTTGCTGAAGGCCTGCTGATGTTGGCCATCAGCTACCTGACGGCGGTCCTCCCGGAAAAGGAAACGCCGGGGCGGAAGGCCCTCGCGTGGATCGGCGGATTGGCGCTCATTCCCCTTACGGTAATCGTGGTCGCGTCCGGAAGAGTCACCTTCTGGGAACTGCTGCCGGCAAGCTATCTGATGTTGGGATGGATGGTAGCATTGATCGCCCCGCTTCTGCTGGCGTGGTTGCTCCGGCGTGATGCTGCCTGGATGAACATCATTGCCGCGCTATGGGTTGTTACCCTCGGCACAACGAGCACGCCAGGGACAGAGCCGGGTGAAAGCTTGCTGCGTTATCTCTGGCATGAGCTGGGACCGTACGGGATCTGCGCGGTGGGTTCTATCGGATTGATCGCGTGGGGTTTGAGGGAAGCCCGCAAGGAGCGAATCAACCTGGGTGTTACAGGCTTCGCGCTGACTGTTCTTTTCTTCTACTTCTCCACCGTCATGGACAAGCTTGGTCGGTCGGCAAGCCTGATCGGGCTGGGACTATTGTTCCTGCTGGGCGGATGGTTGCTCGAAAAGACACGCCGTCGCCTTGTGGCGCGGCTAGAGAGAGAGGCATGAAACCGTTGGTCAAAGGCCTGGCGATCGCCGCGGTGCACGTGGGCTTGGTTGCGTCGCTCGGCGCCAAGCTGCTCTATGATCGCGCGAACCTACCCCGCGCGTGGGTGCGCGCCGCCCCCTACGACCCAAACCTCCCAATCCGCGGTCGTAACGTCAGCCTGCAGCTCGTGGTGGAGCCACGTGGAATCCGGGAAAGCAAACCAGGCCCAGGATGGCAGCCACCGCCGTCCGTCATCCTGCGTGTCGAGGCCGGTCGGCTGCTGGCTGAAGCGAATCCGCAGGAGCGCGGTTATGTCCCTTCTGACTTGCACGTAGAGTTTATCCAACGTCGGAACGAAAAGCTGGCTGTGCTGGATAAACCCGTGGCGTTCTTCATTCCGGAGCACGTCCCCGATCCTTCCGGTGGTCCCGCGGGTGAGGAGCTCTGGGTGGAAGCCACAATTCCAAAGAAGAGCCCTCCCCGGCCGATCCGGCTGGGCATGAAGAAAAGCGACGGTCCAATCGTGCCATTGGAGCTTAGATAGACCATTCAGGTAAAAAACACGGTCCGTCCCTCAAAGGCCCCTTTCCTTAAGAATCTCGTCGAGGAGGGAATAATCCATCACTGATTGCGCTTCGGTCTTGCGTTGAATCTGTTTATTTTCAAAGGCGGTATCCAGGAATTCTTGAAGCTCCTGAAAATTCATTTTGCCATTCAAAGGAAACGTCGGCAGCGCGAGCCGGTAAGTTTCCTCGGCGGTCCTGGGCTCGATCTTCCAAGTCCGCCGGATGTAGTCCGCAGTCCACTCCCTCTGCTCGTGAATAAAGCGGATCGAGTCCAGGACCGCGGACATGACCCGTTTCATTCTGAGCGTCTCCTTCTGGAATTTGCCAACCTGGGCCGTAAGGCCGCTCGGGGGATAAGAGATGTTTGCTTCTTGGGATGACGCAAGCTGGCGAAAGCCCTTCTGCGCCATGACCACGTTCGTGGGAATGGAGAGCATCGCCGCGCTTACCGTTCTCCCGCTTAGCGCGGCGATGCTGTTCGAGACCGAGCCGGTTTGAAAGTACGAGATCCGCTCCGGATTTACGCCTCTTTTTGCGAGAATAAGTCTGGCGACGATGGGCTGGAGACTGCCGATGGTATCCACCGCCATTCTTTTTCCGGCGAGATCCTCGAGACGCATGATCGTGGGTTCGGCAACGATGTAAAACAGAGGCGTTTTGACCGTCACCAAGACGCCTCTCACGGGAAGCCCCCTCGCCGCCGCAAGCAGCGCCGGGGTCAAGCCGGAGCCGAAGTCCAACTCACCTGCAGCAAGAGCGGCGACCTGCAGGGGCCCCGCCATCTGGATCAGCTCAATTTCAATCCCCTGCTTTTGAAATATACCGGCATCTCTCGCAATCAGATGGGGCAAAAAGCTGAGGCTCAAAGCGGAGTAGCCAAGCCGAAATCTGGCGGGCTCCTGCGCTCGAGGTGGCTCGCCGAAAAGGTGTAAGAACAGGACCAGCAACGGGGCCAGCAGGTAAATCCAACAAATACGAGAGCCCCCTTGCGCATTGCATATCCAGGGGTTTGGAGTACCAGCCTTTTCAGCGCGAGCCATTTTGGCCTCCCTGTCATGAAAAAAGAGAAGCAGAAACATTCACGGGATGGAGGTTAACATACATTGCTAAGAAAACGGCCTGATCACATCTTATGCTTTCAGTCTCTTGCCGCCTTGGACTTTATGGCTCCAGTGTTTCCAGGTCCAGGCTGATTCCTCCAGCAGTTGCGCGAAGCCATACCGCTTCAGCCAGGGAAGCAAATGCAGCTTCTCTCTGCGGAAATCGATGAAAGCTTTCACCTCTTCAGGCGAGACCATCGGAAAATCCGGCCCGCCTGCCGCGAGACAATGAACGTTCATCTTGGCCATCTCTTCGAGGTCGATGATATTCACCGTAGCCTGCTCGACGGTTTTCCCAACCGTCACGGCCCCATGCGCTTTCAGAAGCAATGCGGATCGGCCTCCCAGAAGCGAGGCCGTGGCCGATCCCGTCTCGTCCGTTGAGATCAGGTTCATTTCATCCAGGACAGGCACTCCCTGCGACGTGATGTAAGCGCCTTCATGACAAACGACGGTCAGCGGCCGGTTGATGACGCTCATCACGGTGGAAAACCTCGGGTGGGCGTGAACGATTCCGCCGACGTCGGGGCGGCTCTTGTAAATATGAGTGTAAAGTTTGATCTCACCCGGAGGCGCGATCCCTTTGGGAGCCGAGAGAATATTGCAGTCGAGATCGATCAGAATCAGATCTTTGGGCGTCATCGACTCCAGCGCCTCGTTCCGATAGCCGCGTCCCTTGATCAGGATCGTGTCCGTTCCGGGAATGCGCGCGCTGGCGTGACCCACGGCCGCCGTGACTCCGGAGCAGATTCCTGAAGCCGCCAGTATCCTGCACGCCATGGCAACCTTTTCTCTGAGCTCCGCCTCGACTTTTTTTGCCATTACTGATCCCTCCTCGCAAGTTTTAGCGACCTCTAACATTTGCCCGCCGCCCTGGCAAACGGGGAAGCCACAGACCCGTTTTTAGAACGGAGATTTCAGCCGCCAGTCCACCGTTTTCATCGTGATACCGCCGTTGATAAAGCCTCACCAATCACATATGGTGAACGCCGTACGACGGATTTCAGCACGCTTTGGGGACTGCCTCCGGGAGATCCCGACTCTCGAACAAAATACAACTGAAGATGGCCACGGAAATTCAAGCCGACATCCTCGTTATCGGCGGCGGGATCGCCGGCGCCTTTGCCGCTTATAAAGCGCGGCAGTCAGGCGCCCGGGTGCTCCTCGTGGATCGTTCTTTCTTTGGCCGGAGCGGCTGCAGCGCGCTCGCTTCCGGGGTATATCCCGCCTACATGCCCGGAGACAACGTGAGCGACTGGGTGAAGGGGCTCGGCGCCGGCCCGCTTGTCAACCAGTCCTTGTTCGTCAAATCGCTTCCTGTCAGCTATGAGCACCTGATGACTATGGACCGCTGGGGTGTGCGCTGGCTTAAGGAAGGAAAAGAGATCGTGCGCATGGGCGCTCCAGGGCGTTCGTTCAAGAATGGCGCCTGGATGGCTGAAGGTGGTCCGCAGATGATGATGGCCGTGCGGGCGGGCGTCCTGGAGAGCGGCGTTCAGGTACTCAATCGAGTCGCCGTAACCGAGCTTCTGACTTCGGGCGGGAGAGTCCCGACTGAAGGACGGGTCGTGGGCGCGATCGGATTTCACGTCCGGACGGGTGAGATCTACGCCATTCAGGCCAAAGCCACGATCATGTGCACCGGCCCGTACAAATTTCCGTATCCCTGGCCCGGCAGCAAACTTGGATACATGCCGATCGATCTCTCGGGGGACGGAATCGCCATGATGCTCAATGCAGGCGCCCAACTTTCGCGCCTGGAACTCGGCGGAATCAACCTCAATCCGGATCACATGCTGTGCGCGCCGGGACTCGAATCCCTCATGCCGTCCGGAGCGAAGTATATCGACAAGCATGGCCGCCGCTTTCTGGAAGATTATGACCCCAAAAGAATGGAGATGACCAGCCGGGCTTTGCTTTACTTTGCGATCGCGCATCAAAAAGAGCTGGGTAATATTCCCTCCATGGATCTCCGGGAGATAACGCCCGAGAGAGTGGAGCTTCTCAAGAAAGTAATCCCGATCGTCATCGCAAATTTCGAGGGATCGGGTTTGGATGTAACGAGCGAGCCGGTTCCCTACACGTACCAGGTGGCGGGGACAGCGGGAATTTTCGGCGCCGGAGCGCGCATCACCGAACAGGGAGAAACCACCATTCCGGGTTTATACGCCGCGGGCACCTGCTCTGATATCGCTTACCTTCCCGGCGGACATCTCACTTTTTGTTCGGTAACCGGCCACTGGGCTGGAGAAACAGCCGCGGCTTACGCTGCCACAGCGCCGATTCCGCCTCTTGTTGCCGGACAGCTCGAACGCGCAGTTGGCGATCTAACGGCGCCCCTGCGCCGCAGCGACGGACTTACTTATGAGGGAGTGCATCGCCGTTTGGGCGAGCTGCTCATGGACAAGGTCGGCTTGGTGCTTCATGCTGAGAGACTAAGATCCGCGCTGGACCAGCTTCTCGAGATCCGCCGGCATGAGGTGAGCCGGCTCAAAGCCATCGATTTCCACCAGCTGGCAAAAGTATGGGGCCTCATGCATTACACCCGCGTCTTGGAAGCGACGCTGCGCGCCTATCTTTATCGAAAGGAGAGCAGGGTCGCCTTCATCCGGGAAGACTATCCGATAATCGATAATGTTAATTGGGTTAAGATGGTCGTGGTCCAGCGGCAGGGAGAGTCCCTCAAGCTCTGGGATGAGCCTCTTCCCGAATCGTTCCATCTAGATCCGGTCCGTCCCACGCAGAATCTCCATCTCGTGTTTCGCCACGCCGAAATTCCTCATGCCATACGTTGACGTAAACCGCTCCGCGTGCGCTGGCTGCGGGCTCTGCATCGAGACCTGTCCCACCGACGTGCTGCGCCTGGATAAAGAGAGCAAGGCCTTCATGGCCTACCCCGAAGATTGCCAGGGCTGCTTTGTCTGCCAGTGGGACTGCGCGTACGAAGCAATCCGCGTAAGGATTCGGGAGAGGGAGGCTAGTGTGGTGTCTCAGAACGTCGAATCCGAGGAAAAGCTGTGACACAGTGCAGCCTGAGGGGTGAGGCTCGGAGAGAGAGGGCACAGAACCGTGCAGGTTCGATGACTTCTCCGGTACTCGGCCAGTTCTCTCATTGCTCCACTGGTTTCGCTTCAGAACTGAAGTTGGAAGACCGCCTCAAGGCAGAGGCCTATTGCCCTCGACCGGAGAGGCTCGCCCCTCAGGCGACGGCGGCCGTGAATTATGCAGGGTCGAGGCTAGGTTCTGTGCAGGAACATCAGAGTTCAGCTGCGCGATTGCTTCAAGCCTTTCTCCATTTCATCTCTCAATCTCTTCTTGTCGATTTTGTGCCCTGAAGGCACTTTGGGCAAGGAATCCAGGAATTCCATTCGTTCCGGCCACTTAAACCTCGCGAGCCCTTTCTGCCCTAGAAAAGACGCGACTTCCGAGAGCGTCATTGTTTCACCCGCACGGCAAACTACAAAAGCGCAGACGCGCTCCCCCATTTCGGCGTCTGTCGCTCCCACGACGGCAACTTCGAGAATTTTTGGGTGCTCAATGAGAACCGCCTCCACGTCCGCCGGAAAAACATTTTGGCCGCCTCGAATGATCATGTCGTTTTCCCTGCCGATGAGAATCAGATTCCCCTGATCGTCCAAGCGACAAAGCTCCTGCGTATCGAAGTAGCCCGTTCGCCGCGCTCTGGCGTTGAGCTCGGGGTTATTGAAGTAGCGGGCGTCCGTGTTCAGACCGCGCACGAATAATCGTCCGACCTCTCCTCCGGGAACCTCTCTTCCCTTATCGTCGAGGAGCTGAAAATCGTTGCCGTCGAGAATAGGACCCACGGTCCCCAGACGGATCTCAGAGGCGCTGTGCACAAAGGTCGCTGCAATGCCACCGCAATCGACGCTTCCATATCCTTGAACAATGGAACAACCGACTGCCTGTTCAAATTGGCTTCCCAGAGAGTAGGGCAGGTTTGAGCCGTGGTTCACGACCGTTCGAATTGAGGAAAGGTCGAATCCGCCTAGATTGGCGAGCGCGAGAATTCGCGCCATCATCGTTGGCACCATTGGTATTACGTTGACCCGTTCCGCCTCCAGGATCGCGCAGCTCTCCTCGGCTTCGAAAGAATCGAGGAGCACGATCCGGCAGCCGAGCTGGCATCCGCCGTTATAGACCAGCGCGTCAGCGGTTCCGGTAACGATTGAGGTTGCGGCCGCAAGTGTTTCACCCGGTGTTACTCCGAACCTTTGCGAATGAATCCATCCGGTAAGAAGTCTGGTATAGAGCGGAACCTCGACGCATTTGGGAATCCCGGTGGAGCCGCTCGTCGTAGCAATCTGGCAGCTATCCAAGACGGAGTGCCGGCTCGTCTTTAGCATCGCTCTTTCGCTCTCGGACGTTGGTCGGGAGAGGATTTCCTCGATCGAAATCCCTCCAGCCGGAACATCCTCTCCGGCAACCAGTACGTGTCGCAACTCCGGCGGACGGATCTCTTCCAATGAGCCGTAGTGATCAAACCCGTGAAATTGTCTTGGAATAATCGCCGCCTCGGGCCTCGCAAACTCGAGGATCGGCGCCAGCTCAGTGCGGCGGAAAGTGGGAGTCACCGTGATCAGGCTCAGGCCCGCCTTTTCCGCGGCCAGGCGCGCGAGGAAAAGCTCGGTCCAATTCGGCAGCTGAACCATCACCAGGCTTTTCTCTCTGAGGCCAAGGCCGATCAACCCAAGCGCCAGCCGATCTGAGAAATCACTAACTTGAGACCAGCTGAGCCGGCGATGCCTGTCTACCAACGCCTCACGGTCCCCAATGACGCGCCCATTGCGGTCGCAGAAGTCGGCGGCCGTCATAAGCGGCATATGCCGCGCGATCGCGCGAGTCAGTTCTTCCGGGGTATTATATCGCAACGGTGATCTCCGGCTTTATCTTAGTAGAGGAGGAAAAGATGGCTGTCAATTGCGCATTCGCGCAAACTGTGTAAAGAAGACAATTTCGCCATTCGATTCTCGAAATTCGGGCTAGGCAGGCGCCTCAGAGAACGGAGGTTGAATCATGAGCATAAGTGGTTTACCGGCGCTATCCGGCGCCAGATTTATCGGGGCACGAGCCCTGCGTTGTAGATGGCTGTTTTTCGCCTTAATTGTTTCTTGCGCGCCTTTCTTGTTTCCGTACCCCGCACATTCCCAGACGATAAAAGTCGGTTATACCTCGAAAACGCTATTTTTCCTTCCTTTCTTTGTCGCCGAGAAAAAAGGCCTTTACGACGCTGAGGGTCTCAGGGTCGAGCTAATTCACATGGGCACCCCGGCTGTGAATCTTCAAGCGCTCGTGGCCGGACAGATCCACTTCAGCAATATCAATCCGGACGGCATTTTTATCGTCAACGAGAAAGGAGGCAATTTGAAGGCCGTTGCGGGCGTAGTCAACGGAGTCGCCTATATTCTTGTAGGCGGCAAATCCTACAGACGCATCGAAGACCTGAGGGGCACCAGACTCGGGGTTGGAAGCCTGAAAGGAGGGCCCACCACGTTGTTGATCGAGTACTTGAGAGCCAAAGGGCTCGTCTATCCCCGAGACTACACTATGGTGTTGGTGTCAGGGGGCACACCGGCGCGTCTGGCAGCCCTCGAGGGCGGCTCGATTTCCGCCGCGGTTCTTGGAATCCCTCAAGCGGATATCGCCCTCGACCGCGGCTTCAATAAGCTCGGCGACGTCCTGGAGATTCTGCCGGCGTTTCAGTTTACGACCGTAAACGTGGATCCTGCCTGGGCGGGAAAAAATCGTCCTACGGTTGTGAAGTTTCTGAAAGCCCACATCCGAAGCCTGCGCTGGATCTACGAGCGCCCTGGTGAAGCCGCCGACCTGGTGAGCAAAGAGATGGGCATCAAGCCCCCCTACGCCCGCCGCGGCGTAGACTACTTTACGAGCAACAAGCTTTTTCCAACCGACGGCGCCATCTCGCTGGAAGGAATGAAGGTGAATATCGAAGTTCAGGCCAGGGACGGCCTTCTATCGCCACCCCTTCCCTCGCCGGAAAAACACGTAGACCCGAGCTATTTGCGCCAGGCGCAAAACGACCTGCGAAATTAACGGATTGGCTAATAGCCAATGGCAATGCAAGAACTCACATTCATCTGTCCGGTCTGTCAAGGTCCATTGCAGCATGAATCGCAAGCATACGTCTGTATGCGCGATCAGCGCTCGTACCCTGTGACGCTCGGGATCCCAGATTTTCGTATCTTCCACGATCCGTCGGTCCAGACAGAGACGGAAAAAACGTTTACCGTTCGTCTTGCCGCAGAATATCCCCACTGTTCGTTTGCAGAACTACTTGCGTGCTTCGAGAGTCTCATTCCAATCAACAGGTCGAGTCTTGCGGCAAAGCGCAGGCTCCATTTGCAAACTGGCGTGGCGCGTGGGAAAAGTTCCCTTGCCGAGATTCAAGGCCTAACAAAATTACCCACTCGTGGACAGTTTCTCGAAATCGGCTGTGGGACCGGCCCCTTTCTCCTCGCCGCAGCCGACATGTTTCAGGCCGTGGTCGGGTTGGACATCAGCATGCCCCGCTTGATTTTGGCGAAGAAACGACTGGAAGAAGCGGGTCGACCCGCCATGCTGACCTGTGCTTGTGCCGAATCTCTTCCCTTTTCTGAGCAATCGTTTCACTTGGTCGTTGGCAGCGATATGATCGAGCACGTCGCAGATCCGGTTAAAGTCATTCGCGAAGGCTACCGGGTGTTAGTCCCAGATGGAGCGATCTTTCTGGCCACTCCGAACAGATGGAGCCTCACGGCCGAGCCCCATGTGAATGTGTGGGGGGTTGGATTTTTGCCGAAGGGCTGGCGCGAACGGTACGTCGAGCTGGTGCAACATGTTCCATACCGGAATATCAGCCTCCTGAATTGGTTCGAACTTCGCCGATTGCTGCGCCAAACGCCGTTTACCCGCTGGCGCGTTATCCTTCCCTCGTTCCCGTCTGAACATACTGCACTAATGCCGGTTTGGGCCCGCGCCGCCGTGCCGATCTATGACCTGCTCAGAGATCACTCCTTAACAAAATGGCTGCTCTATATGTTCGGTCCGTTGTTTCATGTCGTCTGTTTCAAGAGATAGCGAGAAGTGCGGTTGTGCAGCCGGGCACCCATCCAGAGCGCGATGGAATGAGGAGCGAAGGCATGATTCGAGAGCCTGCGCCCATCCGAGCGTGAAGAACGAGAGCCCTGGAGAAAGAAGCAACACCGACCGACCCATCGCATGAGCCAGTCTGACACCAGGAGGGTTGTCCGAGTCGGGCTCGTTGGATGCGGGCGCCTCGCGGAGTTCGGGTACCTGCCGGCCTTCCGGAAAATTCAAGGAGTCACGCTGGTCGCGAGCGCCGATATAAACCCGGCGCGTTGTCTGACGCTCGCCTCCCATGTTCCGGCCTACGATAGTATTCAGTCGTTGATCCGGGCCGGCGGGGTGGATGCTTTAGTCCTCTCAGTGCCCACCAGATTCCATCTGGAGCATGCGCGCTATGCGGCTGAAGCGGGACTTCCGGCGTTGGTCGAAAAACCTCCTGGCGCCAATGCGCAAGAGGCCAAAGACTTGCAGGCGTTGAAAGCAGCCGCCTGGGTAGGGTTCAATCGACGGTTCGAACCACAACTGACGGCGTTAAAGCAGAGCATGTCGAGCGCCCAAGGGTTGGGTTTGCGATTGGAACTACACTACCGGCGAACGACCTGGAAGCCGTTCGACATGCATGACGATGCGCTTTTGGATGTCGGCCCGCATTTGATCGATCTGGCCCAATGGCTGACTGAGAGTCAAGTCTGCTCGGTTCGGACGTTGTCACTGGGGGAAAAGCACGCTGAGTTCGAGCTCGACCTTAGCCGCGGTCGAGCCGTTGTGGCCTGTTCGACCAACCGTCCCTATCGTGAGCGGGTGGACATAACCGATGTAGATGGCCGCCTGCGTGCCTCCTATCGGCGCGGCGGCCTCGTCCCCGGTATCGTGGCGAAGTTAAGACCACAGCATGAAAACCCGCTTGTCAGGTCATTGACGGCGGAGCTTCAAGCGTTTGCTCGGGCGGTTCGAGGTGGGTCGAGCGGGTCTCTGGCTTCGGTTGCCGACGGGGTCGCAGTCATGTCGGTCATTGAAGCCGTTCGGAATTCAGCAGTGAGGGGCGGAGCGGCGTGTCACGTACAGTCACAGACCGTTTCGGCGGGAGCACATTCGAAATGAAGAGGCATGAATGATCGCTATCCTGCAATTTGATGCCGCAAGTCGAATGCATCTCGAACGGATGCTAGCAGCCGGGCACTTGCCAGGGCTGGCCAGTCTTCGATCGCGCGGAACATGGCTCGAGTTAAATACGCCGGCTGTCCACTTTGAGGGGGCAGCTTCTTACTCCCTCTCAACCGGGGTAAACCTTGGTGGGCACGGGCTTTATTACCCGTGGCTGTGGTCTGCGACCGAACAGCGCGTCCGGTTCTACGACGATGTGCCTGCGCCGGAGGCGGTATGGGAGCGGATCGGACGCGCTGGGCGCCGGTCGCTGGTCATCGATCCCTACGAGATTAGAGCTCCGGAAAGAATCCACGGGCTTTTTCTCAGCGGCTGGCAGTTCAAAAACCGGGTGGTCCTCCGAACGCGCTCCGTACCTCGCTCCATACAGCGTGCGTTCGAACGCGAGCTGGGCCGACCGCCTGTGGGAGAGGAAATCTATGGACGTCCCGACGCCGCATCCCTTCTACGGCTGAGAAATAGCTTGGTGGCAGCACCGCGTCGCGGCTCTGATGTAATTGAAACCATATTGAAACGGGAACCGTTCGATCTCGTCTGGATCAGCCTGAGCGCCGCGCATATCGGGGGGCATCGGTTTTATAATATCGCGCAGTTATCGGAGGAGCTTCAATTATCGAGACAGCATGAAAAGGGCAATGTGGTTGAGACGCCCGGGCTCGCCAGCGCGCTCCACGAGATTTATCGGGCGGTGGACGAGGCACTGGCTCGTATCGTGGCGGCGTTTCCAGAAGAGACCGACATCATCATTATGTCCCCCACTGGGATGGGCCCCAACAACAGTCGTTCGCATCTATTGCCGGCCATGCTCGATGCGGTGCTGACGGATCGTAATCCTTCCGCCTTCCAGCGGAAGGTGGCCCCAGGAAGTTCGTTGTGGCAGATTCGCGCGGCGGTACCCACGCCCGTCAGATCGTGGATCGCGCAGATGATTCCGGACTGGCTGGCCGTGGAATTGGCGGCGCGTCTCGAATTGCGCGGGGTGCAGTGGGATCGCACCAAAGCCTTCATGCTACCCAATGACGATGCCGGTTACCTCCGACTCAATTTGCGTGGCCGCGAGCGGGATGGGATCGTCGACCCGAACGAGGCGGATTACCTGTTGGAGAAAATCACTAAGGGGCTCCTGACGTTCCAGAATGGCGACGGTTCTCAGACGGTTCACAAAATCTGGCGGATCTCGGAACTGGGATATCCGGGGCCCTGCCGCGATCAACTTCCCGATCTTGTGGTTCAGTGGAATGAACGAGTCATCACCCCCCTCATGGGGGTTCGATCGAAACAATTTGGAGAGATTCCTTCACCTGGATGGGGAACAGGACGCACAGGTTGCCATAGTGGCGAAGCCTGGGCTCTTGTGATCCCTGGACCTTCCCGGCTCAGGACCCCAATCATGTCTCCGCATATCATCGACATCACTTCGACGATCTGCACGGTCTTGGAAGTGGATCCTGCAGGTTTGCAGGGTCGGTCGTTGCTGGAACCTCGCGGCTATGAAGCAAAAGAGACGGCCTGAAGACGCGAGTGGCATCAACACGCATGTAAAGGTTGACTCATATGGCTCGCACCCCACGCGGGAAGTTCTGATCGCGGCTCTTACTGCTTATTCAGTTTCTCGACCGAAGCCCTGGCATTCAATATCCAAGCCGCCCCACGAGACTCTTGATACGGTCGAGGTCCTCTTTGAGTTCCGGTCGCGATTCCAGTTCTATGAAGCCTTCCTGGACCAGCTTGAGTTGGCCCAGCTTCTCCATATTCGGAGGCTCATCCAGCACTCCCACTTCGACCGCTTCCTGGAGATATCCCTCCAGATTCGTAGGGATTCCGTTGTACGGGAAAGGGAGATGCTCAACATTCGCAGGCGAGGAGCAGGTCGGTTTTCGGCGCTGCTCATCAGGATCAGGACTTTCTCTCCGCAGCCGTCGTTCCACCTGCAAGCAGTGATCGTAGGTCTCCGGTTGTTTCCGCATGTACCAGTAGGCCCTTATCATTCCCTTTATGCACGCCTTTACCATCTCTGGTTTCTCGTCCAGCGCCTTTCCCGTCGCCACATTGACGCGATCCGGGTGTCCCTTGGGGTAATGGGCCGCTATATTGAATAGATCACTGTAGCCCTCCGCGCGAAGCACTTCGGCGTCGCTCGGATCCTGGAAGATGGCATCGACGACCCCCGCGCGCAGCCTCTCCGGGGCGTTGGAGGGGTTGTTGCCCCGCACCCACGTAACGTCATTGTATGGGTCCAGGCCCGCGCGCTTGAGCCACGGACGGATGACCGTGACGAAAATGTCCTCCTGATCAATGACCCCGATGCGCTTGCCCTTGAGCCCTTCGAGGCTCTTGATATCATTGCGCCCCACCATATGGTGAGGCATGTTGTTGCGCCATCCTGCCACGATGTAAAGCTCGTGGCCCTTCTTCTGCAGATACGCGACGGTCGAGGGCTTCACGTCCATCGCGATATCTACGTTGAGCTCCTTCATGCGCTGGGCAAGTGTCTCCTTCTCAAACATGAAAGGCGCCATCCCGCCCGTGACGATCTCATAATTGGGCTTGCCATCTTCATCCCGGAGCCCCTCGTCGCAAAAAAAGTTCATGTCGTGCGCGATCTGAATGGGTATAAGGTGCAGCACGTGATAACAAGCGGGACCGATTCGTAGTTTCTTCGCCATTTTTCCTCCCTTTTATTTAAAAGCCGCCAAGTTTTAGAACAAATTCGCTTCGCCGTGTCGTTTAATCATCTAGAGATATGCCTGAACGAGATTTGGCGTTATCCGGTCACCCTTATTAGAAGTTGGGATGATTGTCAATTTCCCCTCTTTGTCGTAATGTTTTTCGTAAAGTTTTCTTTTTCCGGGCAAGTGGACAATCGTGAGCCAGAAGTGCTACGGTTGGGCTGAATCAGATTTAGGAGGTTTAAATGAGAACGGAAGCATACGATGTGGTCGTCGTTGGATTCGGCAACGCCGCGCAGGCGGCGGCATTTTCCGCCCATCAGACAGGAGCCAAGGTTCTGGTGTTGGAGAAGGCCCCCAAGGCAAAGAGAGGCGGCAATACATGGTTTAGTTTCGGAGCGCAGTTTCGTCACGTTCATAACGGCATCTCCGATTGCAAGCCGTTATTGCCCCATGTACCCGAAAAGGAGTGGGAGAAGATCGACGTTGATCCGTATACCAAAGACGATTTTTACTCCGACATCATGCGGGTGACGCGGGGAAGGTCGGTTCCGGAACTGGCAGAGCTCTTGGTGAACGAATCCTATTCCACGGTGAAATGGATGCAGGAATCGGGAATCCAGTGGGAGATTCTTTACAGCGGCGCGGTCCCGGAAGGCGACCGTTTTCGCTGGCACCATGGAAGCAGCTTCATTCACTCCAAGGACGGTGGGGCGGGCCTGGTGGAGATGTGGTACCGCATCCTTCAGAGCAAGGGAATCGAAATAAGATTTGATACGGCCGCGGCGCGTCTGCTGACCGACGACAAAGCTCGGGTTTACGGCATCGTCGCCAAAGACCCCGAGGGATTTACGGAAATCCACTGCAAGGGGGTCGTGTTGGCTTGCGGCGGTTTTCAGGCGAATCCCGCCATGCGGGCGCAGTTTCTCGGGGCCGGCTGGGATCTGGGAAAGGTCCGCGGCACCAAGTATGACACGGGCGACGGCATTCAGATGGCTTTGGACATTGGAGCCCAACCCTTCGGCCACTGGGGCGGCAGCCACACCACACCCATCGATGCCGACGCCGGCGACTACGAGGCAGGCTTTTTGGATCCGGCCAACCGGCGCTACCGCACCCACCGCTATGCGTGGACTCTAGGGATCATGGTCAACCTCGACGGACGGCGGTTTTTGGATGAAGGCGAGGATTTTCACGCTTATACCTACGCCAAAACCGGCGCTGAGATCGTCAAGCAGCCGGGCAGCATGGCCTATCAGATCTTCGACACAAAGATTAAAGACGCCATCGATCGCTATCATTACGCCGGCGCCACGCCCGTAGAGGCGAACTCGGTGAGAGAGCTGGCAGAGAAGCTGGAGATCAACCCGGATGTCTTGGTGAAAACCGTTGAGGAATTCAATCAGGCCGTGATGGAGGACCGCCCTTTTAATGAGGTTATTCGCGATGGTAAAGGCACAAAAGGTATCTATCCACCGAAGACCAACTGGGCGCAAAAGATCGATACCCCTCCCTTCATCGCCTATGCAGCGACAGGCGGGCTTACCTTCACCTACGGCGGGCTGAAGATCAACAATCGCTGCGAGGTGCTGGACCGAATGGACCGGCCGATACCGGGTCTTTACGGGGCCGGAGAGCTCACCGGAGGATTCTTCTATTATAATTATCCCAGCGGAGGCGGGCTCATGCGAGGAGCGGTAACCGGCCGAATTGCGGGGAGAAACGCAGCCGGATAAAAGGATGGAACTCCGCCGGCTGAGGGCAGAGCGCACAGCGCTAAGTGATTCCGCGCCATACTCTTTGCGCCACGCTCTTAGCTGGCCCCTTCCGAAAGGCATCATAATGAAGCGATTACCGGTGTGTTTCCTTTGTTTTTCAATCTTTTTTTTCCTTCTTGTTGGCGAGGGATCCCGCTCATCGGCCGCCTCTGTTAGAACCAGCAACTTTGCCGCGAGCATCACGGGTGAGAGCATGGCAGCGGTTTGGATCGCCAAGGACCGCGATATCTTCCGAAAGTACGGCTTGGATGTCCGATTTATCCAGATGCCCAAGTCCTCGGTGTCCGTAGCCGCCTTGATCGCCGGCGAGATCGATATGGCGATTATCGGCCCGGGCCACCTTCTCAACGCCGCGTCCGGCGGCGCCGATGTCGTCGGGGTTGGGAACCTGGTGCAGAATCTCAATTACCGGTTCGTTAGCCGGCCTGAGATCAAAACGCCGGAGGATCTTCGCGGTAAGCGCGTCGCGATCAGCGGACCGGGATCGGTCTCGCACATTATAGCCCTGCTGGCTCTCCAGAGACTGAGCATGGATCCCGATCAGGCAAAAATCTCGTTTATTACGATTCCCGGAACCGAGCTCAACCGGCGCATCGCCCTTGAAACGAAAAACGTAGATGCTTCATCCTTGTTGGGCTCGGTTGGAGATCTGTACATTAAGCGCGGGTACACGATGCTATTCAACTTTAAGGCAGCCGGTCTCACGATGCCGCAGACCGTGCTTGCCGTTACCCGCCGGACGCTTGCCGCCAAACCGGAGGTTTTCGATTCGTACCTGAAGGGATTTGTCGAGGCGATTGCCTATATCTTAGAGCCCGCTAACAAGAGTACGGTTATGGGGATCATCGCGTCCAACCTCCGGCTGGACAGCCCGGCTGCGGCGGAAGAGGGATATAAAAACGTCGTCAGCTCATACGAGCGGATTCCCCATCTGCATCCTGAAGGGATGAAGATGTTGCATAAAGTTCTCGGTTCACTTAATCCCAAACTCGTCAACGTGCGGCCGGAAAGTACCGTTGAAACGGCTCCCCTCACCCGCCTCGAGAGATCGGGGTTTGTTGAGAGTGTTTACAAAAAGCCGTAGAGCGGCTCATCAGTATTCACATTCTCGGCCAAAACATTCGGTGTAAGCCCACCTGTGCCGCCGGAGGCGGTAGGGGAGATTCCCTACCGCCGACCGGCTCCGGCCGGCTCAAACTCTGATTAGACCGGCTCCGTCCTTGATCGCGACCTCTGTGCCGTGAATCCGCGAAAGGCGCTGGACTCTCTCGAGAACACGCCTGGCGACATCGCCCTCGGCCAGAACTGGTCTTCCCCTCTGACCGCGGGGTCTTCCATGTCCCTGATCGATTGGATAAATTTTCACTTCCGAGAGCTTCCTCTGCCGGAAATCGCACACCGCCACCATGTTTTCCCAATAGAGAGGATCGCCGGGATGTCCTTTGGTATCATTGTTCGTGCGCGCGTCGAGAAAATCCGCCGGCGTTGCTTTCACGTCTAGATCGAAACGCTCGTAGGCGTCAGCCGGGAAAAATCCGACGGTCTCGTTTTGGAAAATAAAGTTCCCCAAGCTGTAGAAGATCGGTTTGCCTTTGTAGATTTCGATCCCAAGCGGCACATGGGAGCCGTGGCCGACAAACAAATCAGCCCCGGCGTCGATCGCTTCCCGAGCAAAGGTGGGAACGAAATCTGCAATCTCTTCCAGTTCGGTGCGCTTGCGCGCCTTCAGCAGGCTTTTTCCGCCAAACTCATGGCAATGGAGGCTCACAACCACCCAGTCAGACTGGCGCCTGGCTTCGCGGATCCATCTGAGGTTGTCTTCGACATCCCGCCGATTCGCCTTTGTTGAAGTTGAAAAAGATCGATCCAGAACAAATTTGCTCCCAAGAAATTCCAGCTCTGACTCATTATCGTCCGGAACTTCGCTCGCGCTGTAGAAATGACGCCGGTTTCTCTCTTTGCCTAAATCAAAGCCCAACTCGCGGCTCATCCTGCGCAGTTCCTGAAAACCGGTTGGGTCAACGGCGTAATTGGTCCGGAAGCCGAGCGAATTAATGCCGGGACGTCCTCTAAGATCAGGGCGCTGATCTCCAGCCTTATTCCATGGCCTGAAGGCAGAGGTCGCAGCGACCAAACTGACCCGGCCATTGGGCGTGTCGAGATAACCCGGCGCTCGCGCCTCCGCCATATTCCTTCCCGACCCCGCATGAGCCAGGCCTGCCTCATCCAGATGCTTGATGGTTGCGAGAATACCTCCTTCCCCGTAATCGAAGGCGTGGTTATTGGCGGATGAAACGATGTTGATTCCGATCCATTTGAACTCATCAAGCAGCGATGGCGCTGTCGTCATGAAAGTTCCCTGGGTAATGCCGGGTGTGCCTTCATCCGGCGAGTGTACGGTGGTCTCCAGGTTGGTAAAAGCGGCATCCGCTTCTCTTAATAACTTTACCAGCGCCTGGAAACCCTCTTCACGGAATACGGAGAGCCGTCGAGTCAACATGCTGTCCCCGCTTAACGCGATCCTGAAATTACCTTTTTCTGCGTCATAGACCATTTTCTTGCTCCTTTTCTTATTTGATTCCCATGGCTTTTCGATACAAGTGAAAGTATTCGTTGTAGCGCTTCGCCATTTCCAGGGAAAGAGGAATCACTTTTACCTGGGGTGGAACCTTCTTCATGATCGGCGACCGTACGTCTTTTCGTGGCACATAGTAGTTGGAATCCGCGATGGCCTGTTGCCCTTCGCGGGAGAGCACGAAGTCTACGAACAGTTTTCCTGCATTTGGGTGAGGAGAGTTCTTCACCAGGCCAAAGCCAAACGTCAGACCGATGATAGGCTCAGCGGCGACCCACTCGATGGGCGCTCCTTCGTTTCTGAGTCTTTCGACCCCATTAGCGAATGCCACCCCGACAATGGCCCTCTCCCCGGCTGCTACCAGAGTTTGCATAAGTGTGTGACCGGTGCGGAATTGAAGATCCTGAGTTGCCAGCTTGCGCAACAACTCCATGACCTTGGCCTCGCCGTAGTAGCTGATCATCCCCGCCATCCATTTGCTTTCGTTCTCATCCATGATGATCTTTCCCTTCCACTTGGGATCCGTAAGATCCCAAAAGCTCTTGGGAACCTCCCCGGCCGGAACCAGGCGGGTGTTGTATGCGATCACGTTGAGCGTTGCCGAGTTCAGCGTCCAATATCCTTTATCGTCTTTGTATTCTGCGGGAAAAGCCGATCGTTCGGAGGAATTGTAGCTCTCGAAAACCCCTTTTTGCAGAACGCCGTAAAAATCAAACCCCGACTGATGAACGACATCGGCCCTGGCCCTTCCGGCTTGTGCCTCCGAACTCAAGCGCGTCGCCATTCTTTCGGAGGCGATTCGGGTTATGCCTACCTTGATAAACGGATACTTTTTTTCGAATAGAGCGCCTAGCTTTTGGGATACCGGAAGCTCCATCGAGCCGTAGAACACCACTTCTCCCTCTTTCTTCGCCGCTTCGAGAATTGCGTCACCGTAACTCTTATCCGATGAAACAAGGAAGGTCGTGCAGAACACGGCCTGCGCTAAAAATAAAACGATCCCCTTTTTCCTCATGATCGTGGCCTCCGTTTCTGTTGAGTGATTCTTCGAAGCGCGTTATCGCTTGTAGCGCCCGATCAGCTCCGCCTCTGCCAGAATATGCCCTTTCATGGCGTCCACAAGTCTCTGCTTCGTTGCGCGAGGCTTCAGATTCATCTGCGTATCCAGCGCGTACAGTTTAAAGAAGTAACGATGCGCAGGTCCGGGTGGAGGGCACGGCCCGCCGTAGCCGATTTTTCTAAAATCATTAACGCCTTGTTTCGCGCCGTTCGGTAGTGTGTCCGATGCCGGCACGCCCTCTGACAGCTCTTTGGTCTCTTGGGGCAGGTCATAAAGGACCCAGTGGACCCATGTTCCGACCGGAGCGTCGGGGTCGTCGACGATTAGAGCAAAACTTTTGCTTCCTGACGGCGGGCTCTCCCATGTGAGAGGAGGGGAGAGATCCGTGCCGTCGCACGTGTATTTGCGCGGAATATCCGCGCCCTTTTGGAAGGCAGAGCTTTTAAGATCCATATGGCGACCTCCGGAAATTTGAGCACGTGGAGCGCTCTTCAGCGCAACGACGCCAAAACCGGCCAGAACCGCGAAGGCTATGGCTTTCGCGTGACTCATTGCGACTTGACGCCCTTTCCCCACAGACGGCTAACTATTCCCGCAACCTTTTCCGTGACCTCGAGCGGCACCGTTATCCTCTTGAACCTTTCTCTGAGGGGCAGCGGCACGGTCGCATCGAGGCCGACTTTGGTCATAAAGTTGCCCTGTTTCTTAGATGGATCAATGGACCGGGCCCGCATGTCGGGTATGACCACCAAATCCAGGTCGCCCTGAAAGCGAGTCGCAACGGCCCACTCGATATCCTCGGCATCGTTGACATTGACATCATCGTCCACGACCACGGCATGCTTGATATACGGAACGCCCGAGAGAATAAAATGCAAAAGCTGCCTCGGTTCGGACTCGTGTTTCTTTTGGATCGAAATCGCGACATGAGTGCGGTTGCTGGACGGCGTAATGGCGAGAGCTGTTACCGCGAAGCCCCTCTCTTTCAGCATGCGCGTCATTTCCGCCTCGCCTGCCGGACCTCCGAGGAGCGACACCTCGTGGACGGTCGGATGGAGCGCCTGGATAATAGGACTCTCCCGGTGAGTGATCGCAGTGACCTCGATGACGTGGCTCTCGTCTGAAAAGTAATAGCCGGAAGTCTCACCGAAAGGCCCCTCCTTCTCTCTTACATTAGGGAGAATTCTGCCCTCGATGACCACCTCTGCATCGGCCGGCGCCTCGGCGTTAACCGTTTCGCCTTTGACCAGACTGATGGGGCTTCCCATCAGGCTGCTGGCTATGGCGACTTTGTCCTCGGTTGGAGAGCTGACGATCGAAGCCAGGAGGATGATTGGATGAACCCCTAAGCTGATGGCCACATCCAGAGGCTTTTTTTTCTCTTCCGCTTCGGCGGCGAAGCGCGAGATAGGCGGATTCGACAGATGGACACCCACCCTCCTCGGCCCCTTGATATGGAGGCGGTGGAGTCCCATACTCCGCAGGCCGCTCACCGGATCCTTTGCAGCGAGAATGCCGCAAGTAACGTAAGGGCCGCCATCTCCTTCGTGATAGGTCGGTATTGGGAGGGCATTGAGGTCTACCTTCTTTTCGCCTTTGATGACGACCTCTTTCACCGGCCCGCTTCTTACCGTTCGAGGCGTCATCCTGCGCGCTCTTCTTTTCTGATACATCTCCAGGAGTTCCAGATCGCTTTGAGCGCCAAAAGCGAGGGCCAGCCTTCTTCTTGTTCCGACGAGATTGCCTGCGATCCTTGCCGAGTTGCCTTTGACCTTCTCAAAAAGCAAAGCCGGTCCTCCGGCTTTGTCGACCTGGCGCAAGAATTCGGATATTTCAAACCGTGGATCGACTTCATCGGTGATCGAAAGCAGTTCGCCGTTTTTCTTTAGCATGTCAAGAAACTGTCGAAGATCCTTCATGGGCAACCTCCTCCCGACTCTTTGCGCCACTTAACACACTCCGGCCCTCAGTTCAAAGTAAATTTATTGATACTTCGCTGGAAACTGGGGTTTCATCCTGTTAAACAAATGGAGACCCATTACCACTCCGACTCCGTCTGGAATTTATTTGCGCGAATCATCCACGTCCCGGCCAGAAGCGAAAGTTGAGAAGACAACTCGCTTCGCTTTCCAAACGTTCTCTTCGCTTCGCTATCCCGATTATCGCCATCTCTGGACCGGAACTCTCTTGATGAGCGCGGGACAGTGGATCCAGCAGGTAACCCTGGGCTGGCTGCTCTATGATCTTACCGGCTCTTCAGTGCTTTTGGGTTTGCTAAACGGATTCCGCACCGTGCCCTTTCTTTTTTCGAGCCCCCTGGCTGGTGTTGCTGCCGATCGCATGGACCGGAAGGTGCTCATGTTGCGGGCTCAGTACGTTCTTGTCGCAACCGCTCTGGCTATGGGCGTGCTCGTCGGGTCGGGACTGCTGCAGGTCTGGCATTTATTCCTGTTCACGCTGATTACAGGAACCGCGTGGTCCTTTGCTGAGCCGGTGCGCCACACGCTCGTCCCCCACCTGGTGCCCAAAAAAGAGTTGATGAACGCCGTCGCTCTTCATTCGAGCGGGTTTCACCTTATGAAGGTCGTGGGCCCGGCAGTGGGAGGATTTTTGATCGCCTTCTTTGGCGTCGCAGGGAACTTCTTTGTTCAAGCGGCGGCTTATGCCGGCGTGCTTGTGACGATTCATTTTTTACACGTTCCTTCGACGCAAGGAGAAGGACGCCACTCTTCGGTTTTTGCTGATCTCAAGGAGGTGTTTGCTTATATAGCCTCGACTCCGACGGTGCTGATCATTCTGGCAGCCGATCTGGCGCCGAGAATCTTCGCCGTGCCGTATCATGCGTTGCTGCCCATCTTTCAAAAAGATGTGTTTCGGGTCGGCCCGGAAGGTCTCGGGATGATGCTTGCCGCTCCAGGTTTTGGAGCTGTCTTATCCACTCTCCTCTTGGCATCCCTCTCCCACAGGCTACGTCGCAGGTATCTGATACTTCCGGGAGGCTTGCTTTTGCTCGGAATAGCTCTGATCTTATTCTCGCGAGCTGACTCTTTCTCTCTGGCGCTTCTGGCCCTGGTGGGAGTCGGCGCCTGCCAGCTTTTCTTTATGGCGACGACTAACACATTGCTGCAGATGGTTGTGCCCGACGCGCTGCGCGGCCGCGTTATGAGCATTTACATGCTGGATCGCGGCTTCATTCCCGCCGGGTCGCTGTTGGCCGGCGTGTCGGCGCACTACATCGGCGCCCCGGCAACAGTGAGCGTAATGGGCCTGATCGTGATCATCTTGGCGACTCTGGTCGTCTTTAGACTTCCGCTGCTCCGGCAAATTGAAGGTTGAAAGGTTATCCCGCAAGGGAAGGGGCTATTGCGCTCGACCGGAGAGACTCGCAGCTCGGGCGCTGGGTAGTCGTCAGCCCTCACCCTGCCTCTCCGGCAAAGCGGGCGAGGGCAGAAGCCAGGTTAGGGTTTTTCTTTCCCGGTTGTTCTTTTTCCCTCATTCCAATCGCGGGCGCTGATCGTCTGTCCCGTAACCGTGGGGCTGTCCTGGCTGGCGAGAAATAGGATCAGAGGAACGACCACTTCGGGCGATTGGCCGCCTCGGCCGTCGACGTTTACGCGGCTTCCGGGATGGATTGCGTTGGCCGTGATGCCGTAGCGGCGCATCTCTTCCGCGACCGTTTTCATCAAACCTTCCACGGCGTGTTTCGATGCGCAGTAAGCGCTTTTGCCGGCCACTCCGCGCGTCCCCGCGTTGGATGTGATGCTGATGATCGCCCCGCGCCTCTGAGCAATCATATGGCGCAGGGCAAAATGAGTGCACAGGAAAACGGCTCGCAGGTTGACGCTCGTGACGAGGTCCCAATCTTCGACCGAAAGCTCGTGCGTGGGACGCATTCGAAGGCAGCGCCAGTCTTCATACACTCCGTCCTCGTGCTCTTCCATTCTCAGGCCGGCATTGTTGATAAGAATATCGAGACCGTCGAGCCGGTGAACGCAGAAGTCGACCATGCGCTCGGCCGTTTTTTCCTGGCTGAGGTCCCCGACGAATAAGTCGCCCTTCTTGCCCTCCGACTGGATCTCCTCCAGGACTTTCCGCGCCTCGTTCTGCCTCACATCCACAATGAGCACCCTGGCGCCCTCGCGGGCCAGCCCCAAGGCCATCGCGCGGCCCAGGCCACTGCCACCGCCCGTCACAATCGCGACTTGGTCACTGACTCTCATCTCATTTCTTTTCCCACGGTTTTTCGATGGGCAGGTCAAGCCTGTCGCCCCACTCTTTCCACGAGCCGAGATAATTACGGACTTTGGGAAACCCGATCAGTCTCAAGGCCAGATACGAATGGGCGGCCCGGTACCCTCCCTGGCAATAAGAGATGACTTCTTTATCGGAAGTAATGCCGGCCTTCCCGTACATCGCCTTCAACTCCTCGTCCGATTTGAACTTTCCGCTGGCATCGAGGTTATCGGTCCATTCGATGTGGATGGCTCCGGGAATGGCGCCCCCGCGGGCAGCCCGGACGTTCCGGCCCATGTATTCATCTTCGCTGCGGGTGTCGAGAAAGCAGACCGATGGCTTCCCGATTGACTGAAGCACATCCTCGGCGGTAGCCAGCACTTCACGGTTCTCCTTCGTCCGCAATTGAGATGGTTTCGGAGCAACCGCGTCCCTGGCGATCGGATAGCCGGCATTCCTCCAGGCGCGAATGCCTCCGTCGAGGAGCCGGACATTCTCATGTCCGAAATATTCCATGAACCAGAGACCGCGGGCGGCGCGCATGCCGGCAACTTCGTCATAAAAGACAACTTCCTGTTCCATACGCACGCCGCGTAACTCCAGGATGTGCTCGATCATGTACATGAAGGCTTTGAGCGGCGCAGGACTTGTATCGATGAGGCTCAGGCCGAAAAGATCGAAATGGACAGCGCCCGGAATGTGGCCCTGGGCAAACTCCTCAGCCGGCCTTGTGTCTATGAGACAAAGGCCAGCGCTGCCGATCTTGTCCTTTAGCTCCTCGGGAGTTGTGAGGAGACGAGAACGCGTGTATTTTTGAGTATTCATAAGGGCCTCTATAACACTACTCCCACCGTGTCTCAATGATCAGTTTTAACCGACAATATAGTCTACACCTGTTCATCCCCCCATCCTTTCCCCTGCGACCTCGCTCAGGACATGCTTCCCCCGCAACGGGGGAAGGAAGAAAACGCCGGGAACCTGTGGCGGTTGGTAGATTGCACACACGGGCGGGAATCCATCGCCGCTTTTTTTTATCTTTACAGATTTCTCCTCCCCCCTTGCGGGGGAGGACTAAGGAGGGGGGTGCCCCTCGATACGCCATCAATGGTGGCTCCTCGGGACAAACGGATTATAGAAATCCGACCACCCTGAGTAGCGCGCAAAGCGCGTATCGAAGGGCATCTCATTCCTCGCCCGTTGCCACTCTTCTCATTATAGCTGCAATTTTTCTTCTGGCTTCCGCCTTTACTTACAAACTTGCCCTGCCCGGAAGAAAGATCTCATTCCCGCAGGACCACTATTCTCATCCCGATTTTAAGACCGAGTGGTGGTATTACACGGGACATCTCACAACCGAAACAGGGAAAAGCTACGGCTATCAGGTAACCTTCTTCCGTTTCGGCCTGCGCGACCGGCAGGAAGAAAACAAAGAAAAACCGCCGCTCTTTACCGAGCTCTACCTCGCCCATTTCGCTCTGTCCGATAAAATCGAGAAAAGATTTTCGTTTCGCGAGCGGGCGAACCGTGGATACGGCGAAAAGGCAGGTGCCAAGGTTGATCGCTACCTGGTCTGGAACGAGGACTGGAAAGTCGAAGGAAAAGGCAAATCCCATTTCGTCGAGATTAAGGACCGTGACAAATCTCTCAAATTACATCTGACCGCGGCAAAACCGCCGGTCTTGCATGGACAAAATGGTCTGAGCCAAAAAGGCGAAGGAGAAGGGCGGGCCTCTTATTATTATTCTCTCACGCGGCTCCAAACCGCCGGCGAATTGACGATCGGCAATAAAAAAGAGAAAGTCAGCGGCTTAAGCTGGATGGACCATGAATTCGGCAGCAACCAATTGCGCGACGATCAGGTCGGGTGGGATTGGTTCAGCATCCAGCTCGAGAACAAGACCGAGCTCATGCTCTATCTGATTCGCCGCCAAGACGGCTCTCCCGATCCCTATTCGAGCGGAACTCTGGCCTTTGAAAACGGCTCCACCCGGCATATTCCTCTCAGCGAATTTCGTGTTGAAGTATTGGAAAAATGGAAAAGTCCAAACAGCGGAGCGACCTACCCGATCAAATGGCGCGTGACGGTTCCGAAGGAGGAGATCGACCTGCAGATCACCCCGTTCTTCTCACAGCAGGAACTGGACACCCGCAAGAGCACCCAGGTCACGTATTGGGAGGGTGCAGTCAGCGTGAAAGGAACTCACAAGAAAAAGCCCATCCAAGGACAGGGTTATGTGGAAATGACGGGATATGCGGGGAAGTTGAAGGTGTAGTTGCGGGGTAGGATTAAGGAGGGAGCTACTCAAAAAATCACTGCCGGTCGAAAGCCATCGTTTACGCCGCTGACGCCAATGCGAGTTTTTGCGCTATCTGGCAAGCGTGCGCTTCTATTCCCTTGAGGTAATCAACGATGGCCAGGTAGACGGACGACGCCTTCACCACGCAAACGCCCTCTATGAGGCGCTGCTGATGGACAACGGCGAAATTATCCGCCATCTCCTCGAACCGGCGTCCCTCTTCTACAATAGACCTTATTAAAACCCTGTTCCTTGTCAGGATTACGTCCCGGACGCATTCAAGCAGCTCAATGTCTTTTTCGAAAAGCGTGTTGATTTCTTTGTTGGCCCGCTCGCTAAAGGCAATGCCCTCCTGGATTACTTTTTTGATAGCTCTGATCAAAAGTTCAATATTGTCGCCGATGCGCTCCAGATGCGTCGGGATGAGTAGAAACGCCTGCTCTCCCCCGGTATCGGTACGACCGGACGGTACGTTTTTTACGATGCGTTCGGTCAGCACCTTTTCAGCTTGATGAACTTCCCGCCCGAGGTTCTCCGCCGGTTGAAGATAGCGCGCATCGAGCCGCCTGAACCCACTCCACGTGAGCCTCAGCATCTCTACGGTCTTCCGGCTGAGGTCATGGATCTCATCCGTGATCTTGTCTGTGGGGTCCCCTGTCGGTTGCAGAGCCATCGCATTAACCTCCCAGGTTGTAACCTTTCCAAACCGTCATCTGCCGCTATCTTAGCCGGTGCAAAGGGGATGTCAATTGCCCTCTCCTACACCCCTCGACCGACCTGAAAGCCGCTGCCCGGTCGGAGAGCGCGAGCTTGCTCGCATCGGTTCCCTCACTGATGAAATGCCTCGAAACGCGAGAGATTTTCCTCAAAAAAGGGGGAATCTCCCTAGCTTGCCCTGATACTACTGTTCACCCCTCAGCCAGCAAGTACTTCTTTAGCTTTCGCATCTCCACAACAACGTCAGCATTGCAGTCGCTCATTTCGGTCAGCTCTCTTCACTGAAAGGAGCAAGAAAAATATGGCTTTAGAGACGCACGTTCAAATGCGTTTGGTCCAGCGTGTATTCATGCTTTTCACGGCTCTTGTGCTGGGCTTTGCCTCGGCGGCTTCGCCGGCCACCTTTGATGTAGGATCCATTTCAGACAGCGCGACAACAAACGGCAATGCTTTGCGCGGCGCTTTGAGCAGCGGGCAGCCGGGCGACATGATCCGTCTCGCGGCAGGCGCTGTGTTTGAGGGCCCTTTTCAACTGCCTCGCAAATCGGCCAGCGGCTTCATCACGATTCGGACCAGCGCACCGGACACGGACCTTCCTTCAGGAATCCGCGTGACCCCTGACCATGCCGTTCTGATGCCAAAGCTCGTTCCGTCGATGACCTCCACCAATCCCGCTGATGCGGTCATTACGACTGCGAAAAGCGCCGGCTACTATCAATTAGTCGGGCTGGAAATCACCACAGAGCGGTATCTCTACAACCTGGTCATGCTCGGCGCGGCAAACGAAAAGTCCTGGCGCGACTTGCCGCACCACATCACTTTCGACCGGTGCTATCTTCACGGCAGCGCCGCCAGTGGATCGCGCCGCGGGATCGCCGCTAACGGCGGGCAGGGAACCACCCGAAGCTCGGGAAACCCCGCGAATGACGGGGCGAACCCTCAGGACGATATCGTCATCACGAATTCCTTTTTCGCCGATTTCAAGGATGGCAGCGCCGATTCTCAGGCCGTATTGGCCTGGAACGGTTACGGGCCGTTCCGGTTCGAGAACAACTATTTCGAGGCTGCCGGGGAGAACGTGATGTTCGGCGGCGGCGCCGACCCGTCGATTCGCAATCTGGTCCCCTCCGATATCACGATCCGGAAAAACCATTTCCACAAACCACTCTCGTGGCTGAACGGCGCCGAGACCGGCCTGTGGTGGGTGAAAAATCTCTTCGAGCTGAAAAACGCGCAGTATGTGACCATCGAAGAAAACGTATTCGAAAACAACTGGGTGAGCCAGCAAAACGGTATGGGAATCCTGTTCACGCCGCGCAATCAGAACGGCAAATGCAACTGGTGCGTGGTTCTATACGTGACGTACAGGAACAACGTCCTGCGCAACAGCGCCGGTGGCATGAATATTTTGGGCACCGACGACATCAAACGCAGCA
>JACQUW010000392.1 GCA_016210115.1 Deltaproteobacteria bacterium
ATACCAAAGGATGCTTTTGCGCCGCGATCCTCCCCTGGAGCTCCATTAAAGCGTCTAGAACCGTTTCCGGTCGCGGCGGGCAGCCGTGAACGTACACGACCACGGGTATGATGCGATCGATCCCCTGAACCGTAGCATAGTTGTCGTAAAAACCCCCGCTCGACGCGCACGCGCCAAACGCCATCACCCATTTCGGTTCACTCATCTGCTCATAGACCCTTTTCAACACCGGGGAGAGCTTATGGTTGACAGTCCCAATCACCATCAGAAGATCCGCTTGGCGGGGGCTAAATCTCGGCAATAGCGCTCCAAACCGGTCCAGGTCATACGGAGACATTGAGAGAGACATATATTCCATCGCACAGCAGGCCGTCGCAAATGGATAGGGGAATATCGAGTACTTGCGCGCCCAGCCAATCGCCTTGTCGAGCCGCGTGACAACCACTGTCTCTGCAAGGAGCCTGTGCTCGCCGAATTTCGATTCCTTTATGGTCGGCTGCGATCCCATAGCTCCGCAATCATATTACGTTTCTATCCCCTTGACAAGATCTTAGCCTCAATTTAGCCTGGGGCCGGGCCATTTCGACTGTCAGGAGGATTCGCGGATGGAGGGCAAAACGATTCTTATCGCCGAAGATAACGAGGATACACGAGAGATCCTCCTTTACAGGCTCAAGACCATGGGCAATTTTCAGATTTTATTGGCCTCCAACGGCAAAGAGGCTCTCGAGATTGCGACCCAGTCAAAGCCGGACCTCATCATCATGGATCTAAAAATGCCGGTAATGGACGGGTGGGAGGCAACCATGGCGTTGAGACAAACGGCTTGGGGGAAGGATTTACCTGTAATAGCGTTAACCGCTCAGGCCATGGAGAAGGACGAGGAAAAAGCCCTGGCTGCGGGATGCACAGACTACATTCCGAAACCGATCATGGACTATGGCATCTTGAAACAAAAAATTGAAAGGCACCTGAAGCAGTCCCCGGTGGGATGATTCCTGACAATTCGCAATCCTCTTCTTGAACTTCCACGAGACAGTAGGGCTGACCCTCAGAACTGCGGTGCCAAGCCTGCGACCAAAAAACAACCGGCATTTAGCGGCGGACGAGCGGCGCCCCGTGAGGGATGGCCCCGTCACACGCCCTATGCCGCAGAATGAGCTCGGCGGCGGGCAACGCTTACCCTCACGGTGTTTATTTCAGAACAATTCTCTCTAGAGCTTGACCACATTGACGGCCTGTGGCCCTTTGTCGCCCTGAGAAATCTCAAACTGGACCATCTGACCTTCATTCAAGGTTTTGAAGCCGTCGCCCTGAATGGCTGTGTAGTGCACAAACACATCTCCACCCTCCGGCCTCTCGATGAAACCGTATCCTTTCGAGTTGTTGAACCACTTGACTTTCCCTGTTTGCATCGTGCAATAACCTCCTCGTTGAATTAGCTTAGTGGAAAACCGAGAACTTCAAGCATCCTTAAGTGGCGGATGTAGAAGCTCAGCTCCGCACTTTGCACGCGACATTAGAAAAAGCCTGAAGCGCTGTCAAGGAAAAACTTTTGCAAGCCCGGACAGGCGGCTGTTAGGATGAGTTAAGGGTAGGATCCTGGATTAGACCAGGGCAGGATAGGCTCACAGACAGAATCGCACCCTCGTGCTCTTCATTGCTGGATACCTGCCTTCCCCTGGTCGGCCACCGCCACCACGATGAGCTTTTCGGGATCGAGATAACGCCTCGCTGCGCGAAGCACGTCCTCCTGAGTGACGGCCCGGATGAGATTCGGATAACGGTCTGGGTAATCCAACCCCAGCTCCAAAAACTCAACCTGGGCCAGGAAACTGGCGACTTTTCTATTCGTATCAATACGAAGCGGGAAACTGCCGACAAGGAAATCTTTGGCAGCGTTTAGCTCCTCCCGACTGGCTCCCTTTTCCCGGATCTTCTGAATCTCCTCGCGGGCAATGCGGATAGCCTCCCCTGCGCTTTCATTCTTGGTCTGCATGACAATTTGAAAGGTTCCAAAAAATTTCTCCGCCCCGAAGGAACTATAGACGGAATAGGCAAGTCCCCGTTCATTTCGGATGGAGTCCATCAAACGAGAAGAGAATCCCCCGCCGCCTAAAACGTAATTCATGACCTGAATGGCATAATAATCCGGATGGCTCCGAGGCACCCCCACGTGTCCGACGATGATATTGGCCTGCGTAAGATTCTGATCGATCCGCACTAATCTGGAAGGTCCGGGCAGAACGGAAGGAGGCGCCTCGTCCGCTGTTGGGCCTTTTTTCCACGATTGGAAAACCGTCGAAATCCTCTGGGTCATTTCCTGGTGGGTGATGTTTCCGACAACAGCGAGAATGGCCCGGTTCGGACGGTAATACTGCCGGTAAAACTCCACCGGCCCATCCCCCGTGATCGCTCGCACCGAATCGGCGGTGCCCTCGACCGGCCGCCCGTAACGGCTCTGAGGGAACAGCGCTTCCATGAATTTCATCTGGGCCACCTCGCCGGGTTCCTCGTACTTGGCCCGGATTGAGGCGATAATCGATTGCTTCTCGCGCTCAATCTCCTGCTCCGGAAAAATCGATTCGGTCAGCAGCTCCGCAAGGAGGCTCAGCCCCGTGTCCAGATCCTTTTTTAGAACCGTCAGGTTCAGCGTAGCGACGTCTTCACTGCACGCGGTGGATAGGCTGGCGCCAATAAAGTCGAGGGTCTCATTGATTTCAACCGCGCTCCTGGTCTTTGTGCCATAGGTCAGCAGACGAGCAGTCAGATTAGCCAATCCTTCCCTCGCTGCCGGATCGTAGCGGGATCCGGCTCTAATGAGAAGGGTCAAGGTCACCATAGGAAGAGTGTTTTGCTCCGAACTGAGCAACACAATTCCGTTTTCCAAAACGGATCTTTGTACGGCGATCCGCGCCTCCGCCGTCGCGGGTACGCCGACGGACAGCGAAAGGCAGGAAAAGAGCAACAATGAATTCCTCATCCGCTTTTTTGCTTGACTGGAATGAGAGTCCCGACGGTGCGGTGGTCCGGATCGAGGTATTTCTGAGCAACCCGCAGGATGTCAGCGGCAGTAACGTTCCTGATGCCGTCAAGGTACTTCTCCAGAAGCCGCCAATCAGCAACGGCTTCATAACGGCCGATTCGCATCGCCTGCCCAAAAGCCGAATCCTGCGCAAATACAAAGCCGGCTGCCACTTGGTTCTTGGCTTTCTCAAGCTCCCGGTCACCTACAGGCTCTTTTCTAAGACTGGCCAGAAGGCCGTCCATCATCCGTTCCACCTCAGCGGGCTCTCTTTCCGGCATCACCTGAAGGGTAATCGTAAAGACAGTCGGATCGATAGACAAGCCGCCGTAATCGGCATCCACCCCGTGGGCCATGTGCTTTTCATAAACCAGTTCCCTATACAATCGGGAGCTCCGACCGCCAGCCAGGATAACCGCCAGGAGATCCAGGGCATAACCGTCGGCATCTCTTATATTCGGCGCGTGGTAGTAGACAGCAATGAAGGGCAGCTCCGCCTCTTTCTTTAGAACGACCCGCCTTTCACCCCTTTGAGGCGGCTCTTGGGCACGAACCTCTGGCGGGCCCGGCCGGCGCGAGACCTTACCGAATGACTCCTTGATTCTCGCCAGCATTTCTTGGGTCGAAAAATCTCCAACGGCAACAATGAAGGCATTGTTTGGTGAATAATACATCTGGTAATAGCGACGCAGGTCTTCCTCCGTGAGGTTCTCGATATCTTTCATCCAGCCAATAACCGGACGACGATACGGATGAACCATGTAAGCTACGGCGCCGGCAACCTCTCCGAGAGCAGCGGTAGGGCTATCTTCGGTCCGAAGCCGTCTTTCTTCCATGATGACCTTTTTCTCCGGCTCAAAATACTTCCCGTCCAGAACGGCGTTGGCCATTCGATCCGCTTCCAGTTCTATGGCAATGCCGATTTTTTCGCGGCTCATCGTGGCGAAATAGACCGTGACATCGTTCGTCGTGAACGCGTTTGAGCGGCCGCCGTTCTTGGCGATAATGCGGGAGTACTCCTCAGGTCCGAATTTTTGAGTCCCCTTAAACATCATGTGTTCTAAGAAATGCGACAGCCCACTCTTGCCATCCTCTTCATTTCTCGAACCTACCCGATACCAGACCTGGAGGGTCACCACAGGGCTGGTGTGCCGCTCCAGGAGAAGCACTTTAAGTCCGTTCTCTAGAACGAACTCCTGCACCTGGGAAGTTTGTGCCTGAGAACGCGTAGGGAGAAGCCAGTAAACGAGGACAATCGAGGCCAGAATCAAAAAGCGCATAAGTTTAATCCTTAAAGGAAGGAGCGCACAAATGCAACATTTTCAATCTTGTTCTTTGAAAAAGGGCCTGGCTGCGTAGAGCGTCGCTCTCTTTTCATCAGGTGTTCCATTTCTGCTCGTAAGGCATGAACGAGAAGCAGACGGGAATGGATTTTGCACCGGCATGGATTTGATCATTTTCGTGACTTGCCTTCCAAGTGGAAGGCGTGCTCCGAGAGCGCTGGATCAGCACTCATTAATCAGGGCTCCCGATGGGTATCAATCGTCTTTTGAGGATCACCACGACTGCCGCGTCAAACTGGTGGGAAGACAATTGTATGCGCCTGGCGGCTTCTCTGGCGTATTACACGGCGCTATCGCTGGCGCCGCTGGTTCTCATTATCGTCGGAGTCGCGGGTTTGGTGATGGAAAAACAGATGGTCGCAGAAGAACTCGAGGAGCAGTTTGCATCGCTGATCGGCCGCCCAGGCCAGGAGCTGGTGCATACAATCCTGACCAGCGCCGATCCGGCAGGTGGTGGCACCGCCGCGCTCGTAGGCGTGATTACGCTAATCATCGGCGCTACGGCCGTATTTGGCGAGTTACAGGCCGCGCTGAACCTTATTTGGGAAGTCAAGCCCAAGCCGATTAGCGGCTTATGGGCCAATATCGGGGCTTGGCTAAGGCAGCGTTTTCTGTCCCTGGCGATCGTCTTTTCCATCGCATTCCTGCTCGTAGTATCCCTTGTTGTCAGCGCCGGTCTGGCAACTGCAGCGAGTTATTTCCGCGGCGCCGCCCAACAGCACGTACTGCTCGGGCATGTGCTGGAGCTTTTTGTCTCGATCCCCGTAATCACATTTCTTTTTGCCTTATTGTTCAAGTACGTCCCGGACGCACAGATTCGGTGGAGCGAGGTTTGGACCGGCGCATTCGTCTCCGCCGTGCTCTTCACATTGGGCAAAGCGGCAATAACCTACTACATCGGACGCGCAAGCATTGGGGTGGCTTACGGGGCGGCCGGGTCGTTGGTTGTGCTATTAGTCTGGGTCTATTACTCGTCGCTAATCCTCTTCTTTGGCGCCGAGTTCACGCAGGCGTCGGCAACCTCTCAGCGTCTCGTGAAACCGAAATCTATCGCGACACCTGGCGCGGCCCCACAGACGAAGAGTGAGGCCGCTGTCGGTGGGTGACCCGGGGAGCTTCTTATCGACAGTGGGTGAAGGCCGCTCCCTTCGCTTATTGGAGGACAATTCCTGCGTTCGTTTCTCCTGTTTTGACGTAAACATTTTATCTTCGGTTAGACGACCGGACGTTCCGGCCTTTATTCTTATTCGTCAAAGATATGCGCAGCGGCTCCTTCGGGCCAGCTAAACTCGCAGGGAGGAATGTCGGCCCACGGATTGCTGCCGGTACTTAGTTTGCTTTCGAAACCTGAGGAGCAGAGTCGATGAGACCGAGGAAAGACGGTTTTTCGTTCTGGATTTTGGCCGTCATGCTGGCCGTGACCGGGGGCTGCGAAGAGATTGCTCTGGTCGGTAGACCTACTATAGGAGAACCCGATGAGATCGTAGGTGAGGTGGAACGGGTTGACGCCGGCTCTAGAGAGATTGTCTTGCGAACGGGCAACCGGCAGGCAACAATAGTCGGGTATCTGCCGGAGACGAGGGTAATCTATCGGGGGCACGAGTTTCCGGTAACTCATCTCGAAAAAGGGGATATCGTCTCCATGCGTGTACAACCGGAGCGGTCTGGTCGCTCTCGCACGGATCTAATCAACGTCCGAAAGAGTGCCCGCGACGCAGACCGAAGCCCCGCCGACTCAACTTCCGAGATTACGATGCTTGTTGGAACCGTGGAACGAGTGGACTATGAGGGGAGATGGTTCGAATTGCGCGAGCGGTCCGGCGGAAGAGTCACGGTTTCCGTGCCGCGCGACGCCCGGGCCTCTCAGGTCGAACAATTCAAAATAATCCGGCCGGGCGACTCGGTGCTCGTGGAGGGAAGATTCATCGACCGCGGCCGTTTTGAAGTGGAGGCGTTTTTGTAAAGCAAATTCAGATCAAGGAGGTATCGCATAGATGAGAAGCGCACTGGTTTTGGGTATCGCCCTGATTATTCTCGGCGTGGTGGCTTTTGCCTACCGTGGCATTAGTTATACAAGTCGCGAGAAGGTTGTCGATCTTGGGCCTCTTGAGGCCACGGTCGAGAAAAGAGAGTTTATCCCCCTATCACCCGTTTTAGGCGGCCTGGCCCTCGTGGGCGGAATCGTTTTGGTTGTGGTGGCAGTCAGGAAACCGTAGCCCTTGCCGTAGCGATCCGAACGCATAGCGCGACAGATTGTCGAAAGCTTCCTGTAAGCACTGAATGAGTCGTGAGAGGATGAGCAAAAACCTGGATGGAATTGGCAACCGCCGGACTCAGGCGGGAATCAGCATGCCGCGTTTGACCGCCGGCCGGGCCGCCAGCATGTCAAACCAACGCTTCACGTGGGGAAAACTTTCCAGCTTAACCTCATGATACTGATGGCGATCGACCCAGGGATAAGTCGCTATATCCGCAATCGAATATTCAGCAGCCAAAAACTGACTCCCGGCTAACCGAGTATCCAATACACGGTAAAGGCGCTCCGTCTCTTTGCGGAACCGCTCAATCGCGTAGGGTGCTTTTTCCCGCGCTGACCGGAAAAAGTGATTGGCCTGCCCAAACATCGGGCCTACACCTCCCATCTGGAACATCAGCCACTGGATCACTTCATAGCGACGCCGCGTTTGCACGGGCAGCAGCTTCCCGGTTTTTTCGGCAAGGTACATTAAGATCGCGCCCGATTCGAAGAGGCTGTAAGGCTTCCCGTCAGGCCCGTCGCGATCCACGATCGCGGGGATCTTATTGTTGGGGTTGATCGCGAGAAACTCCGGCTTGAATTGTTCCCCTTTACTAAGGTCAACCGGATGCACCTCGTACGGCAAACCCAACTCCTCCAGCATGATGGATATTTTGCGCCCGTTCGGAGTCCGCCAAGTGTAGAGCTCAATCATACGTTCACCCTTCTTCTTTCCAGGATGCTCCCGCGCGTGTTGACACCTCTCAACCGTCACCTTATTCTGACAATATAGCGGAGGGAGATTCAGATGCAAAACATTGCCGATATGAGAGATTTCATTGCCTGTTTGGAAGAAATGGGAGAGCTCAAGAGGCTTGAGAAAGTCGCTTTGGATCTCGAAGTCGGCGCTTTGACCGAACGGGCCGCGGAAAAAGAGGGGCCCGCCCTTTTGTTCTCCGATTTCAAGGATTACCCGCAGGGTTTCCGGGTTATTTCGAACGTGTTCAGAACATGCAAGCGCACCGCGCCGGCGATGGGGCTTCCTACCGACCTCAACGGCGTCGACTTCCTTTATGCCTGGAGAAAAAAGCTTGCGTCTTTCATGCCGGTCGCAGTCGAGCAGGTCGAGGGAGGGCCAATTTTTGAGAACCAAATGGCTGATCACGAGGTCGACCTCTACAAGTGTCCTACGCCGGTCTGGCATGAGCTCGACGGCGGCCCTTATCTCGGAACGGGCTGCGGCGTCATCACCAAAGATCCCGAAACCGGAAGGATCAACATCGGCACTTATCGGGTCATGATCCAGGAGAAAAACAAAGTCTCGGTTAAAATGAATATGGGAAAGCATGGCAGGCTCGCGTTCGAGCGTAGCCGTGCGGCTGGAAAACCATTGCCAGTCGCCATTAGCTTGGGGCAGGGTCCGAGCGTTTTTCTTGCCGCGCAGATGCCCTTGCCTCCCGACGTGAATGAGTACGAGTTTGCAGGCTTTCTCCAGGGCTCGCCGGTTCCCGTCGTCCGCGGCGCCGTAACCGGCCTTCCGCTTCCGGCAAACGCGGAGATCGTTATCGAGGGGGAGATGCCGCCCATGCGTGATGAGGAAATGCCGCGTGAAGGTCCCTTCGGTGAGTGGCCAGGCTATTTTACGGACGCAAACGTCGGCGAGACACCGGTCATGATCGTAAAGCGCGTCTATTACAGAAATGATCCGATTATTCTGGGAGCGCCCCCGCTCAAGCCCCCGGCCAGCTATCTCCCTATACCTCTTGGAGCGGCTACTCTCTGGGAGCAATTGGAGAAAGCGGGAGTCCCGGAGGTCAAGGGTGTATGGGGATTTGTTTATGGAGGCCAGCCCGGACCATTTACCGTTATTTCCATTCGCCAGCGGTACGCCGGTCATTCGAAGCAGGCGCTTCTTGTCGCGGCCGGCGCGCGCGCCGGCGCTTACGGAGGAAAGTTCGTCGTGGTCGTCGATGATGATATCGATATCACCAATCCGCACGATGTCATCTGGGCCATTGCGACCCGCTGTTACGTGCGCGACGGCATTGATTTGATAAAGAGCGTATGGGCGTCGGTTTGCGAACCCGCCATGCCCCCGGAGGAGCGTTCCCCGCGCGGTTATACTTCCGATCGCGTGTTAATCGACGCGTGCCGCCCCTACCGCTGGTTCGATGAGTTCCCGAAAGTGAACGCCTTTTCCAAGGAATTTAAGGATGCGGTCGAGCGGAAATGGAAGCTATAGCCCAGTATGCTGTCCCGAAAGTTCATTAACATGAAAACTGTGACCGAAGGGGCAGGTCTACAGGTCGCAGACGTAGAACCGTGCAGGTTGTGGAAGGGAGAGACGAGTAAATAACCGACCTTGGAGCCTCGAGGCACTGCCCATCGGCTGCGACCGGAAGGCGTGCCCCTCAGGAACCCACTGAAAATGACTGATGCTTCGTTGCGCTACCCTATTTCTTGGGCAGAAGAATCTCTTTGAGCTTTGCGACCTGAGCCGGTTCCATCTTCATGAGGTCGCCGACGATCTTCTCCAATTCTTCGCCTGCAACGGGATCAATGGCGAGGTTGGTTTTTTTGGCCTCCGCCAGGAACTCTGGATCTTTGAGGGTTTCTTGAAAGGCCTTGCGCAGAATTCTTACTCGTTCTTTCGGTGTTCCGGGAGGCGCCGCGTAAGGGCGAAGAAGCGCGCTCTGGTCGTGGATTCCCACCTGTATCAACCAACGGGCCTCTTCGCTCCTGGCAAAGTTGATCGCCAGTGGGACCTTGGGCAACTCGGGATGAGCCTTCGGCACCGCTTGAAGCACAAGGTTCATCTCACCTGAATCCAGAACTTTTCTCCAGGTAGAGCGGATCGAGTTCCAGTCTGTGCAGATGCCTGCAACCTCCCCAGCTTCGGCTGCCAGGCGCACATCCGCAGTGCCCTTATATCCGACGACGATTTGAATCGGTAATCCCAGAGCCGCCTGGAGCACTCTGGGGACATCGTGAGTGTCGGAGCCATAGCCCGTCGATCCGAGCTTGACCGGGTTCCTGGAAGCCATCCATTTTTCAATGCTCCCAATCCCGCTCGTTTTTGTTAACGCGCATGCCTCGTCCGCTCTTCCAGGGGCGCCGAGCCATTCAAATTTCTGCGCGGCGAACTTCGCTCCCGGATTTCCCAGGAGTTGCCCCATGATCAGGCCACCAATGAAGTTGCCTATCGTAAGACCGTCCGGCTTCGCCTGGTTAAACGTGTAATTGGCCGCAATCAAACTTCCGGCGCCGGCCATATTTTCCACGATGGCAGTCGGAGTACCGGGGAGGTGTCTGCCCAAATGCCGAGCGATGGCCCGAGAGTAGGTGTCGAAACCACCCCCCGGGGTAAAGCCCACGACCATGCGCATCGTTTGTCCCTGGAACGATACCTCCTGCGCGCCAACAGAGGAAACGCCAAGTGCCAAGATGACGCTGGACGCGCCCATGATGTGGAGAAAGAAATTTTTCCCAGCCATTAAAAACCCCCGATCGTGCCGGCAATAGTTTCGGACACAAATTCATGAAGCGCCTCAGCGGAGTTCTGAGAATCGCTAGTCTGCCTTGTAAACCTTGAGCGGCGCGCACTGGTCGAGAGCGGAGGAGATGACGTCGATCGTCTCCATTCCATACGGCAGCAGCCCGTTAAAATTGACGCCCTTTCCCCTTGAAAGCGGTTTGCCTTTGGCCCAGTGCCCCGCGTTTCCGGCAATACCGATCACGTCCGGGTGAACGCACTCGGTGACGCGGGCGAAGGTCTTTACCTTGTTAACAGGAGATTCGAGCCAGATCGCGTCTCCGTCTTTGATGCCTTTCTTACGCGCAAGCTTGGTGTTGATCAGCGCTCCGTAAGAGTGGGGCAGCTTTTGGCACAGCTCGTTGATCCAGGCGTTGGCGTGACCAAATCCTCCGTACGCGTAGGGCAGCTTGTAATTGACGCCCACCGCATCGATTTCTCCGCGGCGCATCCGCTCAAAGGAATCACACGGCCTCCACTCGGGAAGCGGTTCGTAATCGGAAAGATCCCAGGAAAGGCCCATTTCCTGGAGCACGGCTCTGAGCTCTTCCCCGCGGTCGATAAAATTTTCCAGGTACAAAGCGATCCGGGCCTTGATAAAGCGCCCGGGGTAGCGCTCATCCACCGACCGGGGCCAGACCAGGACTCCGTTTTCTTTAAACCAGTCCCATCCGTATTCCGCGCCGAATCGGCTCTTCGCAATTCGGTCGCTCACCTCATCCATCGTGTAGCGCTTTCCCGGCTCTAGCGTGTATGGTGGATCCAGAGCTTTGACGTAGTTGAATGCTTGGTAAAACTGATCCAGAAGTCCGATCCGCTGGTAAACTTCCATCATGACGTCGCCAACGCTGCGGACCCCCTGAGGCGGCTCGACGACCTTTTGCTGGATTTGGCAGAATCCGACGTTTTCCCCGGAAATCGCGGGAAACGGATAGACCGAGCTGTCATCGAAGCATCCTTCTTCGAGATAGGTCCGCGCCGGGAGCACGATGTCATCCAGCTCATGGGTTTCGTTGAGTTCTACGGCAAAACCCACAACCAAATCGATGCCTTTGTACCAATCCACTACCGCTCGGACGTCGCCCCATCCCCCCATGATCTGGTTCCCTGGACTGTGGATAAC
>JACQUW010000393.1 GCA_016210115.1 Deltaproteobacteria bacterium
AAACTCTACTGGCCGCCATGAGAACGGACTCACAGGCGCCTTGCTGCACTGTTCACCTTTAACTCGGCTAAATCTCAACCACTACATCTTGGGGTACCCACTGAAAAGCCGGAAGGATCAGTAATCTAAGAGCGAGCGAACCAGGAAAGATACCGGAGTCTCCTTCATAAACGTCGGGAGAGAAAATTACGGGACATTGTAATCGGGCGCTGGTTACCGCTCGCGTAATAAGCCGCGAGCCGCGACGCGCGAGGAGAATCCGGATTTCGAGAATTCTCGAAACGCCGAAATGACGATCTGCGTGCCACGTTTCTCCAGTCACCCGTCAGGACGAAGATTTTTTGAAAAGCCGTCTGATCCGGATAATTTGAAGTTCGTGTTTCAAACGACAACTCGCTCTTCCCCTAGCTTCACGATGTCGGCAGGGATCGGTTCTTACGAACGTTGGGAGCGACTGAGAACACGGCCGCTCTCATAGTGTGACTCAGTCGGATGTGCTAAGTGTTAATCTGAGGTGGTAGAGCCATCGCTGTCCTGAGAACCGCACGCGAGAAAGAGCGAGGCCGCACAGAAGAAACCTGCCCCGAATGGCTCCTTGAGCGGACAACGAACCCATGGGGCCGCTGACCAGGCGGGAGTTTCTGGAGTTGGGCGTAAAGGCGGTGGCAACAGGAACATTGATCGCCGGTTGTAGTTTAAGCGCTCTGCCTGAATACAGGGCTTTTACGGGCGAAACAGCTCACCGACCCTGGCCGCTTCCACAAAGGCGTTGGGTCCTGTTCATGCGCTGGCACGATCTTTTGTTCCTCCATTGGCCGGTTCGGCCGGACCTGATCCGGCCATTGATCCCGAAAGCGGTCGAGCTCGACACATTCGATGGACGGTGCTGGATCGGGGTTGTTCCATTCCATATGAGCGGCGTTCGGCCACGGTATCTTCCCATACCCTTTGCTTTTCCAGAGCTGAACGTTCGAACCTATGTAAAGACGCCGGGCAGGAGCGGCGTTTGGTTTTTCAGCCTGGACGCAGCGAGTTGGCTCGCGGTTAGAGTCGCGCGAAGCTTGGGGCTTCCGTACTACGACGCCCGGATGACCGTGCAAGCGCAAGGGGACGGCGTCGAGTATCAGAGCACCCGCACCCATAAGAGCGACCCATCGGTCGAGTTTGCAGCTTCCTATCGGCCGTCCGGCGCTGCTTATCACGCCGCGCCCGGCACCCTCGATCACTGGCTCACCGAAAGATATTCCCTCTATAGCGCGCTGAAGCCTGACGAGGTAGTCTATGGCGAGATTCATCACCGGCAGTGGCCGCTCCAGCCGGCCGAGGCGGACCTGCGCATCAACTCAATGACGAAGCCGATCGGCATTGAGCTGCCGGGAGTTAAACCCATTTGCCACTTTGCGCGCTACCAGGAGGTCGTTGCCTGGCCCATCGTGCCGCTCGAAGGAGCCGCGCTGGTTTATTTCTAAGGCCTCCGGGTCGCAATAGCTTGCGGGCACCGGCGGCTATTCCCGCGGGTCGGATTGGGGTCTGGCTTTGATATCTAAAGAACCTTTGAAACTATCTTTCAAATGTCTAGCGACGACACGAAGTACCATATGCGGCGCGCTGCCGTGAACGATGAGGAATGAATTTGTGAACAGCCCAGGCAGTCGGGCCGCCAGCATGAGGAGTAGACGGGTCACTTTATAATAAAATTCCCGAGGTGCGGAGCCAGGAAACCGGCTGGTTTGGATATGATGAGTGGGAGCCGGAGAAACGTGAAATCGGTCACTCGTAGGCAAGTTCGCGCTCGTCCCCGTAAGCGTAAGCTGGCACCGGTCACACGGACAGTTGATTGTGTGGCAACAGCATCGACGCTAATACCGGGAACGCCCCTCTATCCCGTAGCAATGAAATGTTATAATAAGGAAGTCTACGCGGCTATTGTTTCTGGCAAAGCCGGCCTACGTACCTCGATTGACCGTAGAGCTGAATGCCAGAATGAAAAAGTTCTCCGTTAGCCCTCCATTGCATGAAGGAAATACATCGCCGTTTAATTCGACGCCAGTTTTTGGTGCTTCCGGTAATAAAAAAACTCATTGCCCTGGTCGATAAGGTCCGGCGAGACCTCGAAAGCCGTTTCAGTCCCAAAGCTGGGCGCCGGATCTTGTGGATACCTCAGCCGAAACTGCTCGGCAGCCTCTGGATCGTGGCTCTCGGCTGTCTTGCGATTATTCATTCTGGGCGAATCTTTTCCGCGCCAACTCCGTCCGTGGTTTATGTCGCGCCCATCGAGGGAATCATCGACCTCGGGCTGGCTCCGTTCGTGCAGCGTGTCTTAAACGAGGCTGCCGATGCGGGTGCGGCGGCGGTTATTCTCGAGATCAATACTTTCGGCGGGCGGGTCGACGCTGCGGTGGTCATCCGCGATGCTTTGCTCAATGCCCGGGTGAAAACGGTAGCGTTCATTAACAAGCGCGCGATTTCCGCGGGCGCGCTGATCAGCCTGGCGGCCGAAACGATCGTCATCGGCGACGGCGGCACCATTGGCGCAGCGACCGCCGGTGCAGATGGGACAGCCTGGTGCAGCGCCCCAGCCGGTTGAGGAAAAAACCGTCTCCTATGTGCGCAAAGAGTTCCGCGCCACGGCCGAAGCGCGCAAACGCCCGCCGCTGGTCGCCGAGGCGATGGTCGATGCAGACGTGGAGATCGCCGGCTTGATACAGAAAGGCAAGCTCCTGACGTTGACCACCGAGGAAGCGCTGAAGCACAAAGTCGCGGACTTTCGCGCGAATACATTGGATAGCGTACTCGAACAGTTGGATCTCGCGAAAGCTGAACTGCGGCGCGCGTCGCCCACCTGGGCGGAGAATTTAGTTCGCCTGCTCACGCATCCGATCGTCAGTTCTCTGCTCATCACGCTAGGCATGCT